>JABMSE010000141.1 GCA_013204645.1 Candidatus Saganbacteria bacterium
AAAGCTCATCTAATACTTCGTCAATAGAAGCTGTGCCCTCAACCACCAGGCGAATATACCAAGAATTCATATCATTAACGATGGCACTCCACTTTTCAAAACCTTCCTTATCCCGATCAAAACATAAATCACGAACCCGCTCGGCCGGGTCCTGGGCTTCGGTAAACCCCAGATTCGTCCTAAGGGCTAAAAGGATTCTCATATTATCCACTTCTGTTTCCACCTTGAGCAAAAAATATTCCTCGGATGTAACAGGCGCTTGATTACGCACAGAAAAAGAAAGTGGCAGAAAAAGCCATAAAACGACCAGCAAACACCCCACAATAATCGCACCCACGGTTACAATAACTTTTAACTTCTGACTATTCATTTTGCCTCCTCTGTTTTTTTATATTCTTAGCTAGCCCAACTTTCTATCGTGAACAAAAGATACAGACAGCCATAATGGAGTATCAAACAATTTGCGCAGCCGCTCTTCTACTTCCCTATGTATAGCATCCATTTCGCCTATTGAGCATGAATTATTTGGGTCTTTCGCTACAAAACTGACTTCATAAACAAGCCCGCGCCCTGCTTTACCTAAACGCAAAACAACATCTTCAAAACCTCTTTGTTTGGCAACCTCTTTTATCACCTCTTTTGAAGCGCTGTAAACGGTTTTCTCGGGCGCCATAATCAGCAGGCCCCTTATTCCACCAACGAGCGCAACAAGCGGTTCCCTAACAAAGAATAAGACCGCAACTATGACCATAAGGGGATCCATGTAGCGGGCATATTGCTCATAGCCGACAAGCTGAAGAATATAAGCGGTAAAGAATCCGATCAGTACCGCAAGGCTTAACAGGGTATCCATAAACCACTGGCCACCTTGAGTTTTTAGCAATTCTGAATTGGGGGATTTTTTTACTCCTACATTAACAATATAATACCAAAAGCCAAAACATCCTATGACTCCTATGGTGGCATATAACATTCCGGATAAACTGTTTATGTCCGGGGCGCCGGAAAACAAGGTAATAACCGCCCCACTAAAAGCCTTCATACATATCACAATCAAAAAAATCGACTGCAGTGATACTGCCAAAGGTTCAATTTGCGCCCGGCCAAAGGGGAAGTTTCCATCTCTACCCATTGCGATACTTCGGGCAGCATAAAAATAAAGGATGGTCAACACAAGGCTAATAAAAGAATAAATACCATCAAACATTATCATCTGGGAATGAGTCAACCAGCCCCAGACCAGGGCTAATATAGCAAAAAAGAGAGCTCCGACGGCGGAGAAGGTTAAAATATTTTGCTCATGGCGTGTATTCATATTCTTTTCGCCATCAATTATATCACAAACAATTAGTTGCGACTTAGTATTTGTTCATATGAACAAGTAATTTGCTATTACACGACAGAACCTAATTTTCAGTGTATTTGTAGTGTAAAAACAAAGCTTATCTAGCGGATCGTCTTGAGTCACTCCCAATTACTTTTATATTTTTCATACCATGACTTCCAGGCCCCGACAACAGCGCGGTGTTTCTCTGGTGGAGGAAAAGCAAGCGAAGTTATTTTAACATATTCTCCGCCAGTAAAAGCCTTAACATTATTGTGTTGCGCTGCTAACCTTAGGGCATAAATTGCCTGAGTACGCTCGTAATCATTTTTTGTATCAAGCTTTTTGATTAAGCCTGGTATTGCCAGCTTGCCTATCTGTCCCAACTCTTCTGCGGCAATAAACCACTTATAGCCATGTCCATAAGTAGATACATAATTAGGATCGGCAAGCTTACCCAAATAAAATGCAATCGATTCCTTTCCACTTCTCTTGAGGACATCTTTCGCTATATAGCGATAATCCTTTTTAATCTTTACTTCTTCTTTTTCCATCACTGATCCATACCAGTAATAAAATCCCCCACAAACAATCAACACACCTGCAACAATTGCCCAAATCATTAGGGGATTTCTGGATATTGGCTTAAGGAAATGTTTTGGGGGCATACATTTATTATATCATGAGGGGAGATTGATAGAAAAAAGTAAATTATTGTCGACCTCAACCTCCAATTTCAAAATCACTTCTTTTAACCCCAACCTCATTAACTCTTTTTTCCATTGAGATAAGGATTTCATCGTCAATTTCGGCATTAAAAGCTTCTTCAAATAGCAATTCACTTGCTACCTCAATATCATTTAAAAACTCTTGAAGACGAATCGCGGTTCTCTCTCCCACCTCCCCAGTAGAAGCTTTAAACCTCAGTAGTTTTAAGTGGCAGCCTGGATATAGGTGAGTAAAAAGAAATTTTGTTTTACCCTCATACACATCAGTATATCCATGAACCATGCCACACCGCAACCAATGATATATATCGTCTTTATCATATTGATGGCCAGAATCAGCCTTATTTAAATATTCTTCTATAAATCTTTTGTATCTAGTACCACGAGACTTTTCAGCAGCATAACGGTAGCCAGCCAAATAATCAATTATACACGAACATAAAATAAACGCACTCCAATGTGAAACCCCCACCCCATCGTTTGCATTAATCATCGCTTTCACTTCTAAGATAGCGTCATCAATGTTGTATCTGACACTTCTGATTATTTCTTCTTTATTTCTATGCATGACAGCCTCTAAAATAACTGTGGCTAGCGTCCGTCTCCCCAGTGCAGTGATGCTGGTAACCTTTGCAAAGGGAAACCAGCTTTTCGCTATCAGTGATGCTCATTTGGCTGGTTGCCCCGAGCGAGCGACTCGTACCGGTACCAAGCAAAATCGAGCCATCCAAAATCGACTTTTTTACCTGTTTCACCAACATCTTGAACAAGCCCCGTATCCAGATTGCCTAGCCTTCTTTAGAGATATGGGAATACAACTTCGGCTCAAATAGCCACAAGAAACACGATGATACTTACTTCCAGTCTTGGTTATATAAACAGTTTGTTCTTTTTGCTGAACCTGCCTCTTCTTTGCGACAGGTTTCTTCTGAGGATTCCCGCTCGGCGGACCACATACTAAGCATGGTTCATACCCAATACTTTTTGCGTTGGCTAGATCAATTGGAATCGAACTATATTTCAGGTAACGACATGTTACCCGGTGGTATTTTTTGCCCGTTTTTGTAATGTATACTGTTTGGCTTTTTTTCTTTTTCTCTAGCAAGGATTGCAAAGGAGTACGCGAAGGAACACCTGTGTTATCAGAAACCTCGCGAACCCCAGAAGGTTGGCTGGGAGTCTCTCCCATTGAAAACGACACCTGAGCAAAAGAAAAAAGCAAACAAAAAGCTAGAAATAATAACAGGAACTTCTTCATGGAAACAATTTTATCATTTTCCTGATCAAATTACGAAATTTTATTGTTGGAAACATAGAAAAAGGGGGACTGTCCCCCGAGGCTTATTTAGGCTGTGCCTGGCACAAAACAAGGGGGTCACAGAAGAATTTCGGCTATCTTAAGCAAAAGAAGTGGCGGCGCCCTCCAAATAAGGGGACACACGCTTTCCGAACAAAAGGGGACGGACCCCTTTTTAACCAAATCCACGCTTTTGGCTATAACCAGGCTAAAAAACTGCAGAAATTACAAAGAGGAACAATGGGCAAAAAAGCCCCAAAAAGGGGACGGACCCCTTTTAACAAAATAAGCTTAAAAACTGAAATTTTTGAAGGAAGATAAGGATAACAATATATAAGGAATAAGCATAAATAACATGTATATTAGATTACCTATCACAAGACAAGACACACAACGCGCGAGGGGCCTTTGGGAATCACAAAAACTAAAGACAAAAGCCTACGGATTCACCGAATTTGTTTCCTGGGTAAGGGCTTCAAGGCAACCTGTTTTATCCGAAAGGGCTGGTTTTTTTCTAACTGAATTCTATTTGCGTGGAGTGCCAATTTTAACACAACAGATTAACAGTCCCCATTCTGCTGCAACAAATTATTCTCCGATAGGTATTACAGCCGAATCCAGATTTACCCCAGAAGGCTTTATAGAAACATATCATCATCGCTTGACAGGACTAGAAACAAAAGAGGCAGAAAGATTTCTAGAGGAAGCCCCCCTGTCAGAACTAGAGTTAAAACACCGTTTTCTTGAACCATTACTTTATCACACGATACCAAATTTTTCCGATCCAGATATAGTTTGGGTACAAAAAGAAAGAAATGAATATGCCACAATTCATTCTGAAATAGTTACGGTTTTGCAAGGATTGGGTTTAACTTCAAATGACACTGTGCTCGATCCTGCCTGCGGCGAAGGGCAGCTTGCTATAAGGATTATCAAGACACTTGGAGCAACAATGCACCTGCTTGATATTGCTCCAAGCAACGTTAACAAGACAATTGAAAACGCGAGAGCCAATGGAATCACACCAGAGAAATTAGCCGTGACGGAAGGTCCTGTTCAACAAATCAAACCTCATAGAAAATACAGATTTGTTGTGCTTTCTGGATTATTAAATCGCTCTGTAATTATAAATGAAAAAGATGCAAAAACAATAGTTCAAAATGTTGCTGATAATTGTTTGAAAGAAAATGGATTTTTGATTGTTACAGGCCATACGCCTAGTCTTTTCTGCGCTCATGAGTTTGAAACTATGGGCTTTGAAGTTATCCAACGTATTAATCCCTCTAAGAACAGGGCCCTATATGTTTTGCGATACAAAGGGAACTTTCGTCCACTGGAGCAAGAGATTGCCCACTTCCGAGAAACGGCGATGAGAAAAGCCAAACTGGTTGAATATGGTGAAAGAGTGTTTGTTGAGATGAGAAAATTAACAAACGGCTGGATTAGGTTTATCAATGGTGAAGGGAGGGCTGAGCATGAACGAGTAAAACAACTTCATGCTCAGCTTTTAAGGAGAACCTCTCAATCTTTAGATGATTTTTTCTCGGAATCGATAATTGCTTATTTCTTTACCACAACCGCATCTTTAACGAAACCAGAACTAGTAGTGCATTTACCTGGCTGGACGCGAGAAATGATTTTTCATTATTTCATGAGACAACAAGCTTAGTCTGCTGGATAATTTTTAAGCACTGCTGCCACAAAAATTTGGCTTTTGGAGCGACTTCCAAAAAATCGGCTTCCTTCGGACCGAGTTGATGGCTTTGCCTCAGGACGAGGTCGCCCTGAGAAAGACTTCGTGCTCAGCCCGAAGGCCTCGCCCCGAGTTAGTTTTTCTAGCTCGGCAGCAAAAAAAATGGGGGCGAATCAATAGCCAAATGGCCCTCAAAAAACTTGCCAAGTTAAGGAACTAGCATTGAATAAAGAACATTGAAATGATAAAATAATCGCTATCCAATGAATTTCAAAAGAAAATCTTCACATACCATTAAGAGTTTACCCGCAGATGAACGTCCTCGTGAAAAGCTTTTAGAACAAGGAGCAGATAAATTATCTAATGCAGAACTCTTAGCTATTTTTCTTCGTAGTGGGGTTAATGGTAAAAGCGCGCTCGACTTGGCTCATGATCTTCTGTCTAAATTCACTGGACTTAGAGGATTGTTAACTCTCTCTAATGATGATCTGATTAAAATTAAAGGGCTAGGTCAGGCAAAAGTTGCAAAATTAAAAGCGATCCTTGAACTTTCTAAGCGTTACCTAGAAGAGAGTTTAAAACCGAAGCTTTGTTTAGATTCTTCCGAATTAGTTTTTAATTTTCTCTATCATACTATGCGTGATTTGGATTATGAGATTTTCAAAGTGATTTTTCTCAACGCTCAAAATGAAGTCTTAAAGATCGAGAACCTTTTTAAGGGAAGTTTAACCAAAAACTCAGTTTATCCTCGAGAAGTCATTAAGTCTGCCTTGCAATATAAATCCGCTGCCATGATTATTGCTCATAATCACCCCTCCGGCAATCCCCACCCCTCTCCAGGTGATCTAAAAACAACTAAGCAACTAGTTCGAATTTGTAAAATAATGGGAATAGAGATTCTTGATCATATCATAGTTGGAGATAACCGCTATTTCAGCTTCGCCGACCAGAAACTGATTTAGTCTTTATTTTTTTCTACCTAGGAGTTCATCCACCGAAATCCCCAGTGCATCAGCAATACTAATAATTATATCTATACCTGGATTTTGCGTTTTCCCTTTTTCTATTGATAAAAGATGGGAGGTTGAAAAAGCACCTCTGCACTTTAAAGTTAGCTTTTCTCTGGATAATTTAGCCTTGGTCCGATATTTTTTGATGTTTTCGCCAATTTCCATAATTTGATTATAACACCACACCCCCCATCTTGACATTATAGTAAATATGGTATACTATATTTAATATATTATTAATGCCAATGCCTGTGCCTAGACTGGAGAAAACTTCACCCATTAGAGGTGCTACGGCAGCAAAAAAGGGGCGAGTACAATAAAACCTTTAATTATGGTAGTGGATGATGAGACAGATGTAGCTGATGTGATTGCTGAAACCATTAAAGACACAAATAGATACGAAGCACTTGTGGCCTACTCTGCAAGAGAAGCACTAGACCACCTTTCGGAAAATCGAATTTTACGGGGATTGTTTGGCAATCGTATTCGTTTAATCGTTTTGGACATAATAATGCCTGAGATGGGCGGCTTGGAATTTTTAGAATTGGTTCGAAAAGATTATGATGGGAGCATAGGCGTTGTTATTCTCACGGCTTATGAAGACGAAGACAAATGGACTCGTGCTACTTCAGCACTTGTAGTTGATTATATCAAGAAACCCTTTAAGAACGAAAAACTAATTTCAATTATTGATAGGTTTTGCCAAGGCCAAAGAGAGACAATGATTATTGAAACTCTTGAAAAGCATATTGAAAAAAGGGAGGGGCTTGCAAAAGATGCCCAGGATCCCTAGACTGATTTTAATCATTTTTCAAAGACTTTTTTAGTCCTCTCAGCGTAAACACTTCAATTTCAAAAGGGGACTGTCCCCTTTCTCATGCAGACAACACAGCCAAGATTTCTTCTTCGTCTAACGCTTTGAGGGCTCTAAGTATCTTATCCTGCCATTTCTTAGGCATGGTTAGAAATATTTTTCTAATCTTATCGGTTTTCTCATGTTTTAAAACATGATGCAACAACATTAGGGCTTGATCTCTATCCTTTAGAGCTTTTTCCTTTTTAGCCCTCCTGCCAGAAATGATCAGCTTATGTAATGCATAAGCAATTGGGTGTGGTAATTTAACCCTCATTCCTTCAACATTAATTTCAATAGTATTTTTAGCCAAAAAATCCAAAAATCTTAGTGGTTGCGCATTCATGCCGATCTGAGGTAATGGATATGGTTTGTCCAATCCCTTCCCACGTTCGGGCACCAGAAATTCAACAATCAAGTCGGGGTGCCCGAGCCTTAAATAACCTTTTGAGCCAACAAACTCAATTACAAAACCCAGATCACTCAATATACCGGGAACATCTGTCTTCTTCTTGATTCTTGGCGGCAAAGGAACAAGAAAATCAATGTCTCGTGTTCTAATTGGTGGAACAACATAGACACCATAAAAATATTCTTTATAAAAATAAACACACCAGCTGCCAATAAGAATAATATCTTTTAAAATACCAGCTTTTGCAAAACGATGCAAAACTTCTAAACACAGCTTATATTTCTTCTTTTCCACGCAAAGTACCTTTTAAATATCTTATCTGTTTTTTGGCCCTAGATAGTAATTTTCTATATTTGGAACGCATTTTCTTAGCTTTTTCATATTTTTTCTTTTCATCATCAGAAACTTTCCCCTTATAAAAATACTTGACCTTCCCCTTCACCCTCTTTACCAAGTAATAATACCTATGTCCTTTGATATCCCTGGAAACCAATGCCCCCTCTGGCAACTTGCTAAGCGCCTTTTCATATTCTTTTTTTAGCCGCGATGAATTCTCCAGCTCCTCTCTTAAAACACTTTTAATAATCATTATAACACCTCAGTTACCCAACATTGTTGCTTATATCATATATTGTTGGGTAACCAGTGTCAACAGCTAGTTACCCAACAACCCGGTAGCCGAAGTGTATCACGCAGGCGCCCTTTTGACAGGCCCCCAAGGCTTATTTGAGCTGTGCCTGACACAAAACAAGGGGGTAACACAAAAGTAGTTAGTGTGAGTGTGAATAATTAGTCTTTAGCGCTCAATACTCAAGACTCCAGCTCACACTAAAGACTTAAAAGGGGGCGGCCTCCAAAGAAAGGGGGACACACGCTTCCCGAACAAAAGGGGACGGACCCCTTTTTAACCAAATCCACGCTTTTGGCTATAACCAGGCTAAAAAATGCAGAAATTACAAAGAGGAACAATGGGCAAAAAAACCCCAAAAAGGGGACGGACCCCTTTTACTCAAGCAAATTGAGAAATGAGCGGCTTAGGGATCGGAGCTGGGAGGGACACAAGTGTAAGCGTCATAAACGTTCCAGACATAGAGGCCAATCAGACAGGCGGAAAGGACGATTCCGATCACAATCGAACTAAGGACAGTAATCACCACGGTCACGAAAAGACCCAAAGGCAGGCCAATCAGTATCGCCACCCCTTTTAAACCTTCGCCCTTCACCATCTGCCCCAACCCCGGACAGATCGTAGCGCTTAGTGTAGCAGGTAGAATGTACTTTTTCATACTGTCAAAATTCTACATCCTTCACAGAAAAAAGCAAACTATTCGGCAACCTACCCCCCCCCGCCTTAGCGGCCTGCCGCCCCGCCTGCCGGTTAACTCTCCGTCGTCAATAGACAGCACCCCGTTGACGAGCAAATATTTTACTCCGGTTGAATATTGGACCGGTTCTTTGTAGGTTGCTCTGTCGCGGAAATTATCAAGATCGATCACGGCGATATCAGCATAGTTGCCCTCGGCTATACTGCCGCGGCCTTTGAGTTTGAATTTTTCAGCCGGCAGAGAAGTCATCGAACGGATCGCCGCAGGCAAGCTCATTATCTTTTCTTCCAGCACAATGTAGCGGATCTTCCGGGAGAACGCACCAAACGACCGCGGGTGCGGGCGCCCAGCTAGATCCGTATAAACCGTGCCGTCGGAAGACGACATCATGTAGTCGTAAGGCATGAGCGCTTTGACAATATTAATATCCTGATCAAGGAAAATACACATCGGTGCGCTATCGCTGCAGGCTAACTCAACGTACATTTCAGCTGGGCTCTTACCCTGGCTTTTGGCAATCTCAGCCAGCGTTTTACCCTCAAAGGAACGGTTCGAAGAACACTGGTTAATGATGATCTGATCAGGCGCTAGATTCTTAAAACCTTCTTCTGCGGCTCCTTTAAGTTCTTCCCGACCCTTACCAGTTTTATATTCTGGCCGGATGCTGTCACTGGTCTTATACTTGGACGGCGTCAGCATGGTAATCCAGGAATTACCAGCATCATAAGGATAGGAATCAGCGGTAATATCAACACCGTCGGCCCGAGCTTTTTTAATGATGGCAATCAGATCCTCTGCCCCCACATTTCTTCTCGGGGCATTGACCTGCAGATGGGAAATGTGAACCGGGATATCGGCCCGTTTGCCAATCTCGATGGCTTCTTTCAACGCCTTCCGCACCCCATCGCCAGTGTTGTCGCGGACATGGGAAACATAGATGCCATCGTATTTTTTAACTACTTTAGCTAATTCAACCAATTCATCCGTGCTGGCTATATAGCCGGGAGCATATTCCAGGCCGGTTGACATACCCAGGGCGCCTCTTTTCATTTCTTTTTCAACCTCTTTTTTCAAAACTTCCAGCTGGTCATCGGTCAGGGGCTCCGGGTCCTGTTCGCCAAATAAAAAGTTGCGCAGGTCGCCATGCGGTACTAGCGTATAAACATTGGTACCAAAATTAAGAAGATTAAGAAAGCGAAAGTAGTTGTTCAAATTAGCAAAACCCCAACCGCAGTTGCCGTCAATAATGGTAGTAACCCCTTGGGTTAGGTAATTGTAGTTGCCCCTCCACTGCGGATTGAAAAAAGCTAGGTATCTTAAAAGCCCGGTCTTCTTGAAAACCACATCAGAATGGTTGTGCACATCGATAAAACCCGGGGTAACGATCAAACCTTTGGCGTCAATTGTTTTCCGGGCCGAACCGGTGAGGTTGCCCACCGCCACGATCTTGTCGCCTTTTATTCCAACATCTTTTTGTTTCGGCGCAGCCAAAGTGCCATCATAAACCATGCCGTCTTTGATTAGAATGTCATAATCGTAAAAGGAGCTGATCACTGCTGGAACAAGACGAATCCCAACTAAGAGCAAAACTATTACTGCAATCACCAAGAGAATTATTTTATTTATCTTCATATATTTGTTCCCCTTTGGTTTACATTATAATGTGATGATTGCCGATAAACAAGGGGGACTCAGGAAGCAGAAGATCAAGTCCAGGACGAAATTACCTGTCCAGTTGTTTCCCCTACCGCATCCAGGAGGGAATGAAGATAAACATCCCGATAATAATAACTTGGTCCGGCGCCCCAGCTTCTCTGAGGACCCTCATTAAAAGCCAGGCGCTCAGCAAAAACTTCTATAAATTTGGCGGCCGCAGGATCAGCCGGAATTTGCGCTTTCATCAGTGGATATTCATAGTCGCCTTTCCTTAACCACTGCGTAATTTCTTCTCTCGCCCGAGTCTGGGAGTAAGCTGGCGTTCCGTAATCAGGACTAAGCCCGGCATTCATCTCAAACCAAAGAGAGCGATGCGTATTACATAGATCCTTTACTCGAAGAGCGGTAACAACTAGTTCCTCTAAGGTCGAATCCTGATCTGACAATATCAGCCACATAACTGGTCTTATCCCAGCCGCAACAATTCGCTCAATGGTAGGATTAATCCTTTCAAACTTCCCGGATTTTCCTAGTCTTTCAAACATCCCTGAAGTCAATCCATCTATTCCCATCCACGCCTCCTCTACCCCCAACTGCTGCATCAGCTTAACGCTAAAATCTGGGTCCCTATCAAAAGAAGCTAAAGAGGCTTTGATTGAATATACTGAAAGGGGTTGTCCCGGACCTATAAAATCAGCTTTTTCTAAAAGAGGATGGAGTTTGCGGTTGCGCCCAACATTTTGCAAAAAGTCATTATCATACAATCTAATTTTGATCTGTTTGTAGGGCCAGCGACCAGATGCCATCGCCCCTTGGATATCTGACAAAAAGTCCATTATTTCTTTTTCGGGAATTTGTACCACCTTACTAGTTAAGGTGGGGGTACAAAAGGAACAGCTGTATACACACCCTCGATCAAAAACCAAATCTAAGCGCCCCACCCCTTCCCCATCTTTCTCAACTTCCTGAATCATTTCTGCTAAAACATCCAAATCATAATTTGGCCGCAAAACCCGCTGCGCGCGGCTCACAACCGTTTCTTTTCCAACAAAAGTATCGGATGCTTCATCTGTTCGAAAACGAACTCCAGGAAGCTCAGCAATTGCATCAATCTGGCCACCTGAAAGGGTATCTCCTCGTTTGGCGCCACCAATAATTTCGAGCAAAGTTGGAAAAACCTCGGCTCCGTCTCCAGCCACAGCAAAATCCGCGTAAGTTACTCCCATCGCATTTTGGATATCTAAGGTTGGGGCCGGGCCGCCAATTGCAAACCAGGCGTCTCTATACATATCACGCAAAATCATATTAGTTCGCGAAACCTCATCGATGTTTCCGCAACTAACTGACCGCGCAATGACAGTTGGCGCAAAATCCCTCAGCTCATCTGCTTCGCCGTTTGAAAGTCTGGTTACTAATCTAGCCGGAGAATAAGCTCTGGGCCTAAATACTTTGCAGGGGATATCTCGCTGTTTTAGGCGTGAAGCTAAAACCGCAAGCCCAATCAGGGCTTTGGAATTTGGGTCCAAAAATAGTACGCGAGCCTTTGACATGGTAATCATGGTAATTATGTATCGAGAGCTTTAAGCAAAAATTTCAGGTAATTAATGAATAAGTTTTGCGCCTTGGGCGTGTTCTTTTTGCCGCTCGGAAAGCTCTGCCGCTTTGGCTGACATCTCCTCTAAAAACTCTGGAGTTATAATGTGAGGAGTTATCAAGATCATTATATCTCTCTTTTCAGCGATCAGGGATGTCTGCCTAAAAATTGCACCAAGAACTGGAATTTGAGAGAGAAAGGGAACCCCCACATCTACAACTCTATTATAATTCTTGGTCAATCCACCAATAACCACGGTTTGGCCATCTCGGATCAATACCTGGTTTCGGGTCTCCGTTGTATCTTCCTGGGGCAAATCATCGACTACGGATCCCTCACTCACTGAAGGATAAATATCCATAATAATAAAACCTTCATCATTAATATGGGGAACAAACTTAAGCGATGTTCCAACCTCTAAGAATTGAACCTCCTGAACGGTTGAAGTATCGGTAATTATGGAAGTCTTATAGCCATATTTTGAACCAATCAGTATTGAGGCTTCCTGGTGATTAAGCGCCGTAATCCAGGGGGAAGCCACCAAATCATAGCCAATCGTTTTTTCAAGTGCGGTAAGATAAGCATTTACATTACCAGACAAAAGCTGGGCATATAACCCAATTGAGGTAGCAGCCGTAGATAAGGTATCAGTGGTCAACGATTGGATATAATCATTGGCATCTTCAGGTCGGGTAAACTTCCAGCTCGCCCCAATTTCAGAAGGATTATTGGTATCCCCTTCCCCGCTTTTTACTTCAATAATCTTGGCTTCAACCTGGACCTGGAGCGGGGCCACATCTAACTCTTTAACAATCTTTGCCACCCGATCAATCGTTTTTTGCGGGGCGCGCACAACTATTGCATTGTACTGTTTGTTTACCGAAACCTTTCCTTCTGAAATGACTTCTCCCAGTGTATCCGCTAAAGCCGAAGCATCGGCAAACTTTAATTGAAAACTCTGCATGGGATAACTTGCTGTCACAGGATTCGCCATCGGAGACGGCAGATTAACATTAGTCGCTTGCGGGGGCAAAAACAAAGTCCTGGCTTGCACACCTATCACCAAAACTAAACCTAAAAACACAACCAAACAAATAATTTTTTTACTCATTTTCTTCCTCCTTTTAACACGATTAGCGGTAACCGGTAAGCAAAGTCATTTCCACGACAAGTTGGCCCCCTTCATCGTTAAGGTTGACCTGATCTACAATTAATAAAGTTTTTGATTCAGGAAAAGACTCCAAAAATTTTATAAAACTATCATAGGAAGTTATAAATTCCAGATTCAAGCTAAGCTCATTTTTATCGGCTGATTCATGCAAAGAAACCAGCTCCATACCATATTGCTTAAATTCGCTATTAATAAAACCTACAATTGTGGTTAATTGCGTCTCCCGTGGAAAAAATTGTATGTCCCGTCTCAATGGCACGGGGATTTTACCTAGCGGCACATTTAACTGTTTAAGCTCCAATTGAGCTTTAGCAATTTTGGTGCTTTTGTTGTTTATGGATATCAGCAAGGGATCAAGAAAGACATACCAGAAAATAAGGAAGACAAATGCCACCCCGGCTAAAAAAGCCATCCTTTGTTCTCGTGGGCTAAGTTTTAAACCAAACAATTTAGTCTCCCTTTAAAACACATTTTATATTAAAGTTAAAAGCCTGTGCAAATTCATCCGATTCCTCAAGATAAGCTAAATTAATACTGCTAAAATTGCCGCTCTTGTTAAGATTATCAATAAAATTAGAGACAGTTATATCTGCGGCACTTGAAACAGCTACCCCAGTTATAGATAATTCTCGGGTTTTGCGGCTATAGCCTAAATTTGTAAAATAAATGGATTGAGGCGTAAGGCTTTCAAGTTGCGCCATGACTTCCACAAAATTTTCTGTATTTTTTTCTTGTGCGAGTAGCACCTTCAGTGCTTTTTCGGATTCTGAAAATGGCTTAAGGTTTATCCCCGCAGCCTTAAGCCGTTGTTCCAGCATATTAAAACGCGAACTGATCCGGGCATCCTTTATAAAAAACCAAGTCCAGATCAGGGCAAGAATCAGGATATAAACCAGTCCTACGGTCCAAAAATTAAGCAATTTCTTAAGTTGTGTTCGAAGGGGATGCTTATATTCATCTGGCAGGAGGCTTAAAACGTTGTTCCCTGGAAGGGGAGCCCCGAGTGCCCTTATCAGGGAGCTCTCTACATCTTTAAAGGCCGGCGGAGCCGAAGAAATATTAACAGCTGGCAAGACCTCAACCTCAATATTTAATTTTTCTTTGTAATAATCCAAAAGTCCACGCATTAAAGAAGCTTCCCCAGTAAAATAGGCATGGCCAAATTCGGTTTCATCTCCGGTTTCTTGGCGAAAATAATCAAAAGTGCGCAATATTTCAGCCCCTATCTTTTCCAGAGCTGGGCGCATCATGGCCATTATCGAAACAGAAGGCAGGTTGCTTTCTTTTGTGTAGGCATCTTCGTCAATTGGGACCCCATATTTCTCAACGATTTCAGCAGCTTTAGCTTCGTTGACTTCTAATTTGCCGTTCGGAGTCATTACCACCCCCACCATAGAAGAAACAATATTTTCCCCACCCACTTTTATATCGCGGGCAAAAACCAGCTGACCGGATTTAACCAGAATAACAACCGTTGAATACTTTCCCAAATGGATTAAGGCATAAGCTCCGCTATTTGACAGCTTAGCTGCATTTTTTAGCGCAATTGCTGAAGGAATGATGTCCACCAAGGCTAAACCGGCTTTTTTTGTCAGGGCAATCGAAGATAAAACCCGCTCGCGAGGAACAATAACTACAAAATACAATTGTTGTTCCCCCTGCCACATACCCGAAAGGGCATAATAATCAAAGAAAACTTCGTCCGGCATTATGCCCAATGCCCCCTCAAGTTTATTGCTCATTGCCAAAGAGATTTCTTTGTCTGGCATCGGAGGCAGAGAAATTATCTTATAGCTGACTTCACTGCCTGAAAGCGCAAGATAAGCTGAACGCGCAGAAATCTTGTTTTTCTTTAGCGCCGACGTTAAGATTTTTTGAGGGGTATCCGAAGGCGCATCCGCGGTATAATTAATCGACCATTTTAGGACACTAAAAGCCTCGTCTTTTTTTGAAAGTTCGACCAGTTTAATTGCGTTTGGGTTTAAATCTATCCCCAATAATTTATTTGTCATAGCGTCAACCGAGTTTACAATATTTGAAATGAAAGTGCAAGCTAGTTATCGTCCCAAGATCCTGGAACCGCTATTACATATCCGTTAAAGCCATCAGGAGGCGGATTAGGCAGGGCACTTACCTCTTGGGTAATATAGCTATCAATAATGCGGTTGGTTTGAAACTGGCTAGCAATGACACAGCCAGTGATATAGGCCTGGGCTAAAAGAGTTGTCCCGGTATTAGCGCCCCAATGATAAACCAAGCCTGTCACTTTGGCCCCATTATTAATCATCAAGCCCGGCTGCCTCCCCGAAACACTAATCACACTTCCGGAGACCGTAGTTCCAGCATCACTTACCAATAAATAATTGTTATTATTTGAAACATCGGACACATAAATAGTTGAGTCGGCAATAGTAGCACCACTTTCAACAATAACCCTTCGCCGGGCAATAACCAAGGAATTATCAATTAAAGTATTACTATTACGCACCCTTACCAAAAAATTATTGCTAGCTTGTGATCTGGAATATAAATAAGTGCCGGCCGCAATATTAACGGTTGTATCCGCTGGAATACCATTGACCACTAAGTTGCGTGCTGACAAAAAGTAAATACCCCCCCCACTTGGAATTACATTCAAGCTGCCAACATCGGCATTGTCACCTAGCAATTCTAGAATGCCATTTCCAGGTCCTTTTACAATATAGCCTGAGCCAGCTATTAGATTATTTCCCCAGGTATTAAAATTTCGGTTAACGCGGATCATAAAATTAGTCGCATCAATTGAGGTATTAGCATGCATGCGAAAATTTCTGCAATTAATCGTAAAATTGTTGCCATAAATATTATAGCCATTGGTGTTAAAGGTACGACAGTTAATCGTATTGCCATTCAAGGTTATATCAGAGCTTAGATTAATCGTATTTGTGGCAGGTGGATCAGCAGCAGTATCAATAATGTTATCCCAATTATTCATCAAAAAATCATAATAGGTTTCATCAATTTGGGGCATCGTAGGATAAGAAGCTGGGACCGCTTCTTTGACATAAGTGCCAGGACCAACTACATCTCCACTATCTGCGTAATAAGCCAAACCTTGTGTTATAGAACAATTTGCTCTTATTAGCGCGGTACCTCTAAACCAACAATCACCATAAACATGCGTCCCAGATGCAATTTTTCTAAACTGAAGAACGGATCCATTGTCCCTTCCCCAAAAAAGTGCAAAAAGAGAAGCCTTAGGCAATTTTCGGGCGGTGAGACGCATTTGGTTTTGTACACTTTTCTCTGCTGCCGCAGTTGTTTTTCCCGTCACCACAAAAGTTATTTCCGTACGGGTTGCACTCTCGATGCTGATGTCAAAAGTCCCGGATCCCAACACAATATCGCTTTGATTAACATTATTTGACCAATTAAGATCACCAGCTAACTCTTGTAGATACCACTCTTTGCCTCCATAGGCAAGACCATAAGCCCGGGCTGAAGCAACCGAGTTAATGCCAGAAATTAGCCCCGTTGTCAACATCGGAAGGACTACCACTCCCAACAACCCAAGCAAAATCATCATAAAGATTACAGTTACCAAAGCCATGCCGCGTCGCATTTTATGCTCCTTACTAAAACAAGTCAGATAAATGGATAAGATTCAAAGGCCTTACCCAAAACTTATAATTCAAAGCATTTTCGCCGTCATCCAAGGTAAAATTTACCTCAATCATTTTCACATCTGTTTCCGTGGCTCCCACAATGGGAGTTAAAATGGCGCCCCCAAAATCATCATAATAGGTAAAGGTTAAGGCTGAAACATTATCGGCCAAGCTATCAGTTACAGAATTCAGTTCTCGCTCAAGTATCGTTCCATTTAAACTATATTTAATAACAGCACCATCTATATCGGTGAATTCATAGACTGAGGCTGTCGCCGTGATTATACTCTCGGCGTTTTTGAGTCTGCGCATGTCACGTTGCATGCGCCGCATGATTACATCCGCACTTTCAGACAAATCTTTTCTATCCAAGGCATAGCGAAAAGATTCCACTGTTTTCATGAACAAGGGGATAGCAATGGTAAAAATAATGCCGACTATCACAATTGCCATGATAAGTTCAACCATGGTGAAACCAGTTTTAGTTGTTTTTTTTATCATTTAACTGTTGCCAGGGTGGTAACCACAACATTGGGAAAGTTACTCCTAGAGATGGTAATGATCACACGCTTGTAATCAGTAGGAGACATCAAAACTTGCGTCAGATCAGCGCCATCCACATAATCTACAGCAACTTGATAATTATAATCGCTAAAATTTCCGGCGAAAGCAGTAGTTGCTTCAGAGGTAACATTGCTAAATTTTTGGTTGGTTACACGATCGATCTCTCCGGCTGCCAACCCCGCCGCCACCGTATAGTACTCTGGTTTAACTGTATGCCAAAGAGTAATACTAAGCGCTGTGGCCAGGCTAATAAAAATGATGGCGGCAATAACAATTGACACCACCAATTCAATAAGGGTAAAGCCTTTCTTTGTCATGGAATTACCGGCCCCTCACTCAGATAAACCTTACCCGTTGCTTTTTCAACCTGTAGATTATTATTTCCGACTAAGGCTACTCCGGCTGGCTCCGTCAGTTGAGTAGCAACTTCGCTTGCCACATTATAGCCATAGGGATTACCCCACTTATCAAAAACCAGGGCTTGATTAGCCGCATTAAAATAAACAGCTTCTATAGCAACCCCAGCATACTGACCAGTATTCAACTCCACGCTAAAATCCCCTCGGGAGTTGGGATCTTTGGCCACGACCCAATCGTTTGCCCCATAGGTATTTTCAATATAAACCGTATAACTATCCGAGAGATTGCTAAAGAGAATTTGGGTCCTTTTTTGGGTACTTTCCGCTAAGGATTGCGTATATCTAATATCGGTCCTTATTTTTTTGCGCGCCATCTGGATGCGCATAGGCAAAGAAGGAGCAAGAGAGGCAAAGGTTGCAACTGCCACAAAACCTAAAATAGAAATAACAATTATCAGTTCAATCAGGGTAAAGCCGGATTTATTATGCCGCATAGATTTTATCCAGTATAAAGGCTAAAAAGGCTCCACATAGGAAGAAAAATTCCTAAGGCGAGCAATAAAACAAATAAGGCTAGTACAAATATCAGAAAAGGCTCAATCAAACTCATAAGATTTGAAACCACAAAATCCGATTCCTCATCAAAATAATCCGCACTTTTCATCAACATGCTCTCCAGATTCCCAGACTGCTCCCCCACGGCTATCATCTGAACAGCGGTTGATGGGAATATGTTAAACTTCTTCATCGCCATCGACAATGAACCACCGGCGACAACTTCTTGTCTAATTTTATCAATATCTTCTGATATAATCACATTATCCGCCGTCTTCTCCGTGACCTCCAAACTTTCAACAATAGGAATCCCACTTGAAATCATGGCAGTTAACATACGGAAAAAGCGGGAAATGGCAATCTTGCTAAGCAAGGGACCCCAAACAGGCAGCTTGAGCTTTAGGCCATCCCATTGTTTGCGACCCACGGTGGAATTTAGATAGGATCGTAGCACAAAAAAGGAAACAGCACCTAAAATCAAAATAAGCCACCAATAATGGGTGAGAGTAAAATTAATTCCTAATAATATGCGCGTAGGCAGAGGAAGAGCCGTATCATAGGCCCCAAAAAGTGATTGGAACCTAGGGATAATTAATAAAATGGAGAAAACAAAGGCAGCCGCCAAAACCGAAATAACCATAATGGGATAACGCAAGGCGGCTTTAATCTTGTTTTGGAATTGGCTCTCTTTTTCTAGGTAGGCAGAAATCCGCTTCAATACCTCGTCAAGCACGCCACCTTTTTCTCCAACTTCAACCAGAGCTACAATCAAGGGAGAAAAAACACGAGGATGTTGGGCTAAGGCCTGGGAAAAAGTGCTACCAGATTCAATGTCTTTTTTGATCCATAAAAGTACTTTTTGTAATTTTTTATCGCTGATTTGGCTTTCCACCGATGAAAGAGCTTCAAAAAATGGGATACCAGCCGAAATTACAGCCGCCAGCTGGCGGAACAAAATAGATAGTTCGCGCGTGCTTATCCGATGCCCCGTCTCAAAAACAAAATTTGAAAGGTCCAAAAAGAGGGGTTTATCCTCAATAACAATAGGGGTGAGACCTTTTTGAGTTAGATCCTGGGTAACCTCATATTGCGAAGGGGCCTCGATTTCCCCTTGAATTAACTGGCCAGCATTATTACGTGCCTTATATTTAAACTTGCTCAAGTTCGGTTACCCTTAAAACTTCGTCCAGGGTCGTTATGCCAGCACTCACTTTCTCCAAGCCATTTTCAAACAGAGTCTGCATACCATGCTCTATCGCATATTTACGGATAGTGTCCACACCTACTTTATCTGCCACCATTTTTCGTAAGCCCTCATCCAGTACCAAAAGCTCATAAATTCCAGTGCGTCCGCGAAAACCTGTTCCCTTACAGGTCTTGCAACCCATACCTTTATACATGACTTTTAGCTCGGGAAATCTTCCCTCCAGCACCTTGGCTGGTGGAATTTCTCTTTTGCATTTTCTACAGATTGTCCTAACCAAGCGCTGAGCCAAGATCCCCTCAACTGAAGAGGCAATTAGAAATGGTTCAACTTTCATGTCCAGCAGGCGAGTAAGCGAGCTCGGAGCATCATTGGTATGCAACGTTGAAAAAACTAGATGCCCAGTCATTGCCGCCTGGATAGCAATATTAACCGTTTCTAAGTCGCGAATCTCTCCAATCAAAATAATATCTGGGTCCTGGCGCAAAATTGAACGCAGCGCAGAAGCAAAAGTAAGGCCAGCTTTTACATTAACTTGAGATTGGGTAATTCCACTAAGCTCATATTCGATTGGGTCTTCCACGGTAATAATATTTATTTGCTTGCTATTTAGTTGTGCCAGAGTCGCATAAAGGGTTGAGGTTTTACCCGAACCCGTAGGACCGGTTACCAGAATTATGCCATGGGGCTTACGGATTAATTTCTCATACTTATCATAGGTTTGCCCATCAAGACCTATGTCTCTTAGTGGTCGAAACATAGAGGCCTTATCTAATATACGCAGAACAATTTTTTCCCCAAAAGCAGAAGGAAAAGTTGAAACACGAAAATCGATTTTTTTACTCTCAATATCCAGGCTAAAGCGGCCATCCTGAGGAATCCTGGATTCAGCAATATCCATCGCCGCCAACACTTTTATACGGGAGACAATGGGAGAAAGCATAAAAGAAGGCAGAGTTACCTCTTCGTGCAAAATACCATCAACGCGATAGCGCACCCTAACTTGTTTAGCTTCTGGCTCAATATGAATATCGGAAGCATTTTCGCGGATGGCCTGGGCAACAATAACATCCACTAATTTTACAACTGGGGCCTCGGTCGGAACAATGCTTTTTGGTTTTAGGCCCTCACTGGGTCGCCGATAGTTTTTGATTACATCATCAATTATGCCCGAAATTCCATAATATTCGGATATAGCCGCACGAATATCTGATAGACTACTTTTTACAACCGAAACATCCAGCTTAGAAAGCGTGCGCACCTCATCAATGGCCACGATATTCCTTGGCTCAGCCATAGCAACGGTTAAGGTCTTGCCTACTTTAAATAAGGGAATAAGCTTATATTTTTCAGCCACAGCAGCCGGAATAATATGGACAGTGTCCGGATCAATCGTATAACTACTTAGATCTACCTGCGGAACATCGGAAGTTGACTTTCTTTCTGCCATCATCGGGAATTATAGGGGTTTTGCAATAATTTTTCAATGGTTTCCATGAAGACCCTAGGTTCAAACGGTTTGTTGAGATAGGCATCCGCACCAACCTCCATACCCATTACTTTATCCGAATCCATAGCCCGGGCCGTAAATAAAATTATAGGAATCCGCTTGTACTTATCATCAAATTTAAGGATCCGGCAAACCTGATAACCATCCATTTTGGGTAACATTAAATCTAAAATAATTAGGTCGGGATTTATAGATTTTGCCTTTTTTAGGGCCTCTGCCCCATCCACCGCCGTTACGACCTCATAACCATGGGAGGAAAGCCGCATTTTAACCATTTCAACCAATTCCGGCTCATCATCCACTAAGAGTATTTTTTTTGTTTTGTTCATTTTAAATATTCTTTTACTTTGCTTATCAATGCTTCTCCATCATAGGGCTTGGTTAGATATTCATCGGTTCCCGCTTCAAAACCACGCTTCATTTCCATTTTTGAAACGCGAACCGTCAGCATAATAATTGGGATATGTTTATATTTCTTATCCGATTTGAGCATCTCACAGACCGTATATCCATCTAGTTTTGGCATCTTAATATCTAAAATAATCAAATCCGGCATCAGGCTCTTTGCCTTCGCCAAGCCCTCCTCCCCATCATAGGCTAACTCGACTTCGTATCTTTCTTTTAGCAAACGCATCTTTATCATTTCTGCCAACTCTTTTTCGTCTTCAATTACCAAAACTTTTTTGGAACCCATAAAAATCATTCCCCCTTATTCTTCTACTTATTTTTGCTTTTTGGAATAGTAAAGGTAAAACGCGTGCCTTTATCCAATCCTTTTGACTGCGCCCAAATTTTGCCACCGTGCAATTCTACCAACCCCTTGGTAATCGCCAAGCCTAGACCAGTGCCTTTGGATCCTGGGCCAGGTTCGCGGTCAAATTGCTGAAACTTTGAAAAAAGCTTGGGCAGGTCCTCTTCATCTATTCCTCTTCCCGTATCAACAATACTTACCTCGGCACAATTCTTTTTGCCTGAAATCTCAAGCTTAACACTTCCTTTCTGCGTAAATTTTAAGCTGTTATAGATAAGATTCATAAAGATTTCTTCGAGCCGGGTGGGATCAGCAAAAACAAAAAGCGGTTGGCACGGAGCTTTTGCGATAGACAATTCAATACCCTTATTCTCTGCATACTTTGCAAATTCGGCGACAACTTCGTGGGCTTGCGCTACGATATCCATTGATTGACATCTAAGTTCAACATGGCCTGCCTCAATGCGGGAAATATCCAAAAGATCGTCAATAAGATAGGAAAGACGATTGATGTTATCCGTCGAACTCTTAAGCAGTTTTTTCTGCTGCTCATTTATTTCACCATACAATTCCTCAAGCACCAGAGAAATCCCCTCCTTGATTATGGTAAGCGGGGTGCGCAACTCATGGGAAACCGAGGAAACAAACTCGGTTTTCATCTGGTTTGCATCCTTTAATTTATCTTCAGCCTCAATGCGCTCAGTTACATCCATAGCAATACCAATCAGGCCTATCACCTTGCCCGTCTTATCACGGTAGGGTATTTTAACAGTTTTGGCCCAGCGCATGCCCTGGGGGGTATCAAAAGCTTCGAGGATATCAAGCTTGGCCTTCCCCGTCTTCATAACCTGACGATCACTGCGCATCATTTTAGCCGCCTGTCCAGGAGGCAAAAGCTCATCGGTAGTTTTGCCTTCAATTTCTGATTTGCTTTTTCTGAGCGAATCGGCTAACCCCTGATTAACAAAAAGATTACGGCAGTCTTTATCCTTAAAAAATATCATGGCGGGAATAGCATCAAATATCTTACGTAATATCTCCAGCTGCTGGCTTGATTCTATTTTACTTTTTGTTTTTTTATCTTTTCTTTTTTTCATCCCTTAGTCCCTCTTTTCTATTTCAGCCAGGCTTTTCTCAACTTGTTTGGGGGTCAGCTCTTTCACCAAAGACATTAAGGCTTTGCGTTTGGAAACGGTATCCCCATGCGCATAAATAGGTTTTTTGCGGTAGAGAAAATCTCCCATATTCTTTTCGATATAAGCCATCAAGAAGGCTTCCCTATAGTCCTTGGCTCGCAAAGGCCTGCCTTCTGCATTCTTTAAATCCATCCTGCGGAAATCTTCAATATGATCCCAGATAATCGGCAGATTCCCGCGGTGGAGCTGCATGCTCTGGAATGACTCTAGTATTTGCTCTTTTTCATCAATATCTAAGGCTGGATATTCCATGGCTTCAATCAATAATCGCATTAAACCATAATGGCGCATTTTTTCGGTTTCTTCATCGCTTAATGGCTGTTGATGAATTAATTTAACAATTTCGTGTAAAAAGAGGATAGCCAAGGGTATTTCAATAATAAATTCCGTGCCGTGCCCCATTTTACTTTTTACTTCAATTCTTCCTCCATGCAACTTAACTACCTGTTCGGAAATGGACAATCCCAGGCCTAAGCCATGTTTTGTGCCAATCCCCTTCTTTTTAACTTGATGAAACTTATCAAAAACTAAATGTTGCTCCTCTTTAGAGATGCCTGGGCCATTATCTTTTATAGAGACAAAACCCTGATGATTGCTTTTGCCGACAAAGACGTCTATTCTATCGCCTGCCTGGGTATATTTAAAAGCGTTATCAACAATGTTAACTAACACCTGGGTAACCCGATCTTCATCAATATATACCGGGATATCTTGCGCACCTTTTGCCACATGAAAAGTCATTTTTCGATTATGTTTTTTAGCCATACTCTCAAAGCCTAAAAAGATCTCATCTGCCAAAGCCGTCAGATTAACAAACTTCTTGTGCAGTTTTAGCTTTTCTCTCTCCAAGCGCGAGATATCCAAAAGCTCATCCACCAAGCGGATTAAGCGATTAAGAGAATTTAAGCTTAAAGTTAGTGCCCGGCTTTGCGCCGAGGTTGTGGGGCCTAATTTCTCTTCAGATATCAAAGAAAGCCCTTCCTTGATGATCGCCATGGGAGTGCGCAATTCATGCGATATGGTTGAGATAAAATCAGAGACTAACTCTTCAAAAGGGGATTTATGTTGGTGGCGCTTTTTCTCGCGCGATTCATGTTCCCTTCTAACTTCGGCTATATGTTTGCGGTTTATTTTTACTTTTTTAGTCATAACTTAACAAATAAGATTTATCTTGTTGCTATTTTATCAATAGCTTTACATAATTGATCGTAATCAATTGGTTTGGAAATAATAGCATCTGCCTTAGCGCGCAAGTCAGAATCAATCGTATAATCATCATCATGGTAAACTGAAAAAATAAAGACCGGGAGTTTTGGTTTTATTTTTTTTACCGCATCTAAGAGTTCTTCCCCATCCAAACCCGGCATATTGTAATCGGTTATCACCAAGTCAAAATGATCGCTGGCCACTTTAGCTAACCCCTCTCGGCCAGAGTAAGCAACCTCGACTTTATATTTCTTATCGGACCCTAACTGCAGCGCCATCATATCAGCTAAAGCCTTCTCATCATCGACAATCAATATTTTCACAACTTTAAGAGCTCCTTTATTTTTTGCAAAAGGATGTCGGGCTCAAAGGGTTTAGAAATATACATATCAGCCCCCACCTCTTTTCCAACCGCCTTATCCTCATCCCCGGCCTTGGCACTTAGGAGGATAATAGGAATATCTTGAGTAGCGCTATTAAATTTAAGCAAGCGGCAAACTTCATATCCGCTCATAATGGGAAGCATGATATCCAAGAGAATTAAATCTGGTTTTTCGTTTTGTGCTTTGGCCAGGCCATCGCTGCCGTTATAGGCCGAAATAACCTCAAAGCCCTCCTTTTCTAACCTAAAGGAAAGCAATTGCACAACATCTTTTTCATCATCAACCACCAGGATCTTTTTTTTATTCAGCATATCTTCCTATCTCTCTACTTCAAATATTGACGCACTTTAGCCAGCAATTCAGCAGGCTCAAAGGGTTTTATAATGAAATCTTCCGCACCATGCGTTTTCACCATTTCAGCCACGCCTTTGGCTTGGCTGGCTGTCAAAAACACAATCGGAATTTTCTTCGTCGAAACATCTGACTTTATTTTTCTGCAAACCTCAATCCCCCCTATCTTTGGAAGCCTGATATCCAGCAAGATGAGGTCTGGCTGTTTTGAAACCGCCGCCGCCAAACCACTTTCTCCATCGCTCGCAACAATTACCTCATAGCCTTCTTTTTTTTAAACGGAAACTAACTACTTGCAAAATATCTGGTTCATCATCAACGACCAAAATGCGCTTACTCATCTAGTTCTCCTTTATAGGCAGCGAAAAATAAAACTTGCTACCACTTCCTAATTTAGACTCCACCCAAAATTTCCCCTTATGCTGCACAATTATCTCCTTGCAAATAGCTAAACCCAACCCCGTGCCGCCGGTTTGCCTGTTCCCCAACCCTCCCAGTTGGTGGAATTTCTTAAAGAGATCGGGAATATCTTTTTTTGCAATCCCGTGCCCCGTATCCGCAACACAAATTACAACCGATTTTTCTTTCTCATTCTTAGTCAGGGAAAGAGTTATCCCACCTTTTTGGGTGAACTTCTGCGCATTGCTTAAAAAGTTGATAAGAACCTGTGTTATGCGATCAGAATCAAACTTTATTTTAGGGAGATTTGAGGCTAGATCTGTTTTTAAATATAACCCCTTGCTTTCAATCGATTTCTTCTCCATATCAGCAGCACTAACAATTGTCTCGGCAATATTTTCAAACCGCAGATCAAGCTTCATTTTATTTGCTTCTAATTTTGAAAAATCCAGTACATCATTTATTAAACGATGCAGGCGATCAACATTGCGTTTGGCCAATTCCAGAAAATTCTTCTGATCTTCGTTTACCTTACCGGCCGTACCATCCGCCACAATGCCGATCCCTTCTTTTATAGCCGTCAAAGGGGTACGCAGCTCATGGGAGACCATAGAAGTAAATTCACTCTTTATTTTATAAAGTTCCTCAAGTTCCTTGTTCTTCCCTATTATAACTTCTTCGCTTTTCTTTCGCTCGGTAATATCGACAAAAACTTCAAGGACCGCTTTTTTCCCGCGAAAAAGCATTCCGGTATAGAAAATTTCAAATGTTTTTCCCCCTAAACACCCTCCAACCTCAATATTAGCGGTTTGGTTTAGGTTAATTCCCTTAATTAAAGGGCAGTTTCCGCACTGAATTTTATTATCTTTATAAATCTCCCAGCATTTCCTGCCAACACTTCTTTTCCCTACAATATCTTCCATGCTTTTATTTAGATAAACGATGTTTCCATTCTCACCCACAATATCCATGGCAAAAGGCATGGTCCTAAGCAATGTTTCGTTAAAGGTATGCGCCAAATGTATTTCCTCTTCTGCTTGCATGCGCTCAACAATCCCGCCTAAGCGTTCCGAAATTAATCCTATCAAAGCTACTTCCTCTTTCAAAAGTAGTCGGTCCTTTGATTTTCCCTTGGTCTTTAGGCAACAAACTTCAATGCATCCGACCTTTTTCCCCTTCACCTTAATCCCCTTAAAAATACTCCATTTAGTTTTCTTATAATTAGGGGACATAAATTGGCGCCGATCTAGTTCTATTCGTACGCAAGTAAGTTCAGGCCACCTAAAAGCAGCCGAAATTATACCTGGCAGCTGCTGCAATATCCGGCCCAAAGAAATCCCCGGGAGTTCAACAATGCGCCCCATTTCCTGCAAGCAAAACAACTCTTTGGCTCGTTCACGTAAATCATATAAGAGGCTCTCTTTCTCCTCCTCGAGTTTTTTGCGCTGCGTAATATCCTGCCCCGCACTAATCGTGCCGATATTTCTTCCCTTTGCATCTTTTAATAATGTGTTGCGCCAAATAACAAAAAATTCTCTGCCATTTTTTGCTCGAATCCTGTTCTCACTGCCCCGCATAAAGGCTTTCTCTATATCCTTAACGTCACCTTTCATTAATTTTTGGAAGCCAGTCCACAAAATCTTGCGCTCTGGTTTAAAAAGAAAATGATCAAACCAATTCATTCCAATCAGCTTTGCCCTGCTCCATCCCAACAAACGAGCCCCGGACTTATTAATAAAAACAATGCGTCCCTTTTTATCGAAAACCAGCAATATTCCCCCCATTACCTCAAGATATTTATTGGCCAAATCTCTTTCTTCGATCACTATCTCTCCCGCCCGCACATATCTAACCTTAGAACTTATCATCCCTTGTAATTTTGCCTTTAAACCTTTAGTTCTTTTTACCGAACGTTCGTAATTATTTCGTTTTTTTCTTTTATGCTTGTACATTATTCCGGTGTCCTCACTCTACTGAAACCAAGCGCTCTACATTATATTGAAGATACTCAATAGCGTCAATCAACCTATTCTCCAGTTGCCCTATAAGCAGTTTAGCTGCCATAACAAGAAAAATCGCCAAAAACATCAAATGGGGACAGGTTACTGTTTATCAATATTTCCTTCTAAGCTTAATACGGGTTGGGCAGTTGGCTTTTAGTTTAATTATTTTCCCTTGAACATGTATTTGAGCTGTTTTTCCTTTACCACCTTCTAATTGAATGACCATACTGCCATGTAATATTTTGACCTTGCAGCGACATCCTTTCCAGATAAAATTAAATGCCAGCTCCTGCCATTTTTTGGGGAGCCAGGGATCAAAACAAAGCTCGCCACGTCTAACCCGCATCCCACCAAAACCATGAACCACGGTCTGCCAGGCGCCACCCGTGGCCGCCGCATGGATACCATCAGCCGCATTTTTATTAGCATCAATTAAATCCATGTAAGAAGTCTTGAGAAAATAATTATAGGCTTTTTTATGGTCCCCAATTTCCAGCCCCATCAAAGCATAGGCACAGGGAGAAAGCGATGATTCATGCATGGTACGGGCTTCATAATATTCGTAATTGGTCTCCTTTAGCTTCTTGGAAAAACGGTCGGCAAAAATGTAAAGCAGAAGCACTACATCGGCTTGTTTGATTAGTTGGGTTTTCTCCACATTATCCCCGCTAATCCCTCGAGGAAAGAGAGGCATCCCAGAGCGATCGGTTTTAGAAATCTTAATATTGTCAAGCGAAAAATAGCCCTCAAACTGTTCAACCAACTCAGTTTTCTGATCATAAGGGAAATAAATGGTTTTAGAAACTGTTTTGAGCTTCTCCAACTCCTGTTTTTTTAGTTTAAGTTTTTTTACCAGGGCCTTTAACTGCCCGGGCCGCTCCTTCTTCATTTTGTAGTAAATCTCAAGCGCATACTCCAAGTTCAACATTGCCATGTAATTGGTAAAGGCATTGTTGTCGACGTGCTCATGGAACTCATCCGGGCCAATGACTTTTCGGATTTCATAGCGATCCCTTCTTTTTTCGACCCGGGAAAGCCAAAAACGTGCCGCTTGAAAAACTATTTCTGCTCCCTGGTCATAAAGGAAATCATAATCCCCAGTAACATTTACATAAGCATAAATTCCAGCCACGACATCTGCAACAATATGCACTTCTTCTTCAGCGGTAAAGATTTTCACCATGGAGCCATCTTCGCGCAATCCATAACTAGGGGTTGTCTCCAGCCCCGTATCTGCGCTTTCCCAGGCATATTTTGCTCCTTTATAACCCATATCTTTTGCATTCTGTAGCGCACCCTTTAAAGTGTAATAACGGTACATCAATAAATTTTTGGCTTCCTCGGGAAAAACATGAATGTAAAACGGTAAGATAAAAAATTCTGTGTCCCAGAAAGCATGACCCTTATATCCTTCTCCAGTTAAGAATTTAGCTCCAATACTAACCGTTGGATCATGGTGGGGCTTAGCAATAATTAAATTATATAGATTGAACCGCAAACCCTTTTGGGCTTTGCGATCACCTTTAATTGTAATTTCCGCTTGTTCCCACTCTTTTTCTCGCTCTTCTAGGTGTTTTTTAAGGTTTTCGGTAAGACCGGAGTAAATCATATCCCGCAAAAGATCAGTAGTTGCTGCCTCAAGTTGGCGATCATATCCTTCGCGGCTGGTAAAGGTCGAAACCCATTTGGTAAAGTGATAACTTTGGCCCTTCTCGGCATTAAAGGATATAACCTGGGCAACTTTTTCGCCATAAATTCGATTAACCTTATAGGTGCCTTCGGGTGGGTTTTCAAGAACCGTATCAGCTGCTACGGCAATTTTAGTTTTGTCATCCCGGGTCTCCATTTCAAGATATATTTGTCCTTGGCTACGCCGCATGGCAACTAAATTGAGATGCTTCACCCTCTCGCGGGGAAAATAGCCAAGATTGGTAACATCTCCATTTATCCCACTATAGATTCGCAAATTACCGGAGAAGTTTTCCGGCGTAATAACGACATCAACCACCGCCCCTCTCACCTGATGGGCAAAAACTACCCGCTTGCTCTCAAACCTAATAATTCTTCCCTGAGGATCTTTTAGGCGTGTTGTGCGATGAAGAATTCCCTTGCGCATATCTAGTATGCGTTCGTGGGAAAGAACCTTGCTTTCAACCGGAGAAAAACGATGGTTTTGAAACCAGATAGAAAAATCATTCCAACCCGGGGCCTTTACCAATTCCCGCACATACCCTTCGGCTTTATCAAAAATGCCCGCCATATAAGTTCCGCGATAACTACCAGGTGGGTTTTCCTCCAGGGAACCGCGCACCGTCAAATACCCATTCCCTAAAGCAAACAAAGACTCATAATAGCCCTGTTTTTTGGGATTAAACCCCTTTTCTACTATTAGCCAATCATCCGAACTTAAGCTGAATCCGCCTGCCATATTATTTTTTCCTTTCTAAATTAATAATCTGATTTAAACCAATTTCACTTATATCACTTACAATTACATCCGCAGCGGAAAGCGCAGAGGCATTATTGTGCCGATCTATTCCTACACACAGAAATCCTCCACGTTTAGCTGCCAGGACACCTGAATTAGCATCCTCAAAAACTACACAGTCGTCTGGTTTAAGCCCAAGCTTAGAGGCTGCCGTTAAAAATATTTCAGGGTCAGGCTTGCCTTTTTTAAAATCTGCTCCCGAAACATTAACATCAAAAGCATCATACAATCCAATTTTCTTTAAAATCCTAACTGCATTTTTGCTGGAGGAAGCAGCGGCTAATTTGAGGCCTTGCGCCTTCATTTCATCAATAAGTTTAATTGTGCTATCAAATTTTTCAATCGGTTCTTTGTCCAAAAGCTCTAAATAATATTTTTGTTTGATCTCTCCAGCTTTCTTGATTTCGTCCGGCGAAAGATCAGTCAATATTGCTGCCGCTCCGGAAGGGCGGGGTTTTCCATCTACTTTGGCCAAATAGTCATCCATAGAAAAGGAATGGCCATATTCTTCAAACATCTTTTTCCAAGCATTGAAGTGGAGAGGAACCGTATTTACAATTACCCCATCTAAATCAAAAATTGCTCCTTTAATCATTGTGCTAACAGATCCCCTTCTCTGACCGGCTTAGATTTGCTTTTCTTTTTATGCGGTGAATAAGAATCGATGGCCTTCTCATATGTTTCATATACCCGTTCTGCATAGATCTTCTTGGTGTATTTTTTTTCTAGTAGCTCACGCCCTTTATTTCCAAGTCTTTCACTTAATTTGTCACAGGCAAGCAATTCAATGATCTTCTCTGCGAGGGCCAGATGATTGCTTTTCGGGACTACATAACCAGCCACATCATTTTCAATAATCTCAGGCATCCCACCCGAATCGGTCACAATAATAGGTTTAGCCGAAGCCATAGCTTCTAACATTGCCAAACCAAACGGCTCCTCAACGGAAGAGGGGTAAACAATTACTTTGGCCAAGCGGTAGAGGTCGGGCATTTCTTTGTCGATAGAAAAAGTATTGATGTAAACACTATCTTGTAAACCTAAATGTTTTATCAAACTCATGAAAAAGGCGATATCCTTATTTTGGCTTAATCCCCAATCAATGATATTTCCGCTCCCCGACATCAGCAGGAAAGCATCAGGAAAAGCATCTTTTACCAGCCTAAAAGCTTCGATGGTTATATCACAGCCCTTGGCTAACCCCATGCGGGCTGGGTTAAAGATAATTTTCTTTTTACCTTTTAAAAGAGGGTGATCCTTTAATGTTTTTTCAGATACTTTTCCCGGAGAAAACTTTTTGCTGTCTATGCCATGGTGAATAGTTTCGATCTGTTTTTCTGGAATTCCTACGGCCATCAGCTCTCTTGAGATATAATGACTGATGGAAATGATTTTGTCCCAGGCAACTTTGCAGGTTAAATCTAAAAACAATTTATCTTTCCAAACATTATGGGCAGTTAAGATAAGGGGGATCTTATGGGTTATGGCGTAATGCTCCAGCGTCCTTACATGGTAGCGGCTGAAATAATGCATATTAT
>JABMSE010000011.1 GCA_013204645.1 Candidatus Saganbacteria bacterium
GTATGGGAATGGGTAGGAGATTGGTACAATTCGGGAGGCTATAGTCTTACTGACACAAACAATCCAACTGGTCCAGATAGCGGATCAGGTAAAGTTCTGCGCGGTGGTTCTTGGTACAACGATATTCCCGGTGTATTTCGCAGTGCTTACCGTAACGTCGATCGTCTGGAGGACCGCGGCGACTCTATTGGTTTCCGCGTTGCCGAGGGCAAAAAATAATTTTACCTCTTTACCTACTCAATAAAACCCCTACGAGCAAATGCATATCGTAGAGGATTATAAGATAATAAACCATTACTTGACATCTACTCAATATTGAGTAATAATTTACTCAAGGTTGAAAAAGGCAATGTTGGAATTATTTACTAAGTCAAAAATTCGCCAAAAAATAATCTTACTTTTCATATATAATCAAAACAAACAATTTTATTTAAGCGAAATTGCAGAAAGGGTTGGCACTTCTCCTGGGACGGCTCAACGTGAGCTTAATAAGCTCCTGAAAAATGATTTAATTCTCTTTGCAAAAAAGTCGGGCTTGAGCACTTATACGCTCAACAAACGCTATTCCTTATTAACCGAGGTTGAGTCAATAATCAAGAAGACGGTGGGGATAGAAGAGGAACTCAGAAACGAGTTGGGTAAAATTAAAAATCTCTCTTTTGCCTTTCTTTTTGGCTCCTATGTTAAAGGGGGTTTTAAGTCTGATTCTGACATTGATCTTTTTGTGATTGGTAAGATGGACGAAGATAAAGTGTTTCGAGCAGTCCGCGAAACAGAAAAAAATATAGGGAGAACCATTAATTATCATCTTGCAGATATGGCGGGTTTCTTTGAGCAAGTCAGAGCCAATCCTTTTTATCGAGATATTCTAAAGAATTACACTTTGCTGATAGGAGACAAGAATGAATTTAAAAAGCTTATTAAATAATTTGTTAAGAGAAGGAAAATTAAAAAAGCAGAATGTGGATATAAGCTACCTTGATAATTTGTTGGCTGCGGCGAAAAGAAATTTTGGGGCAGCTGTTTTGCTTAAGGATAAGGCGGATGAAGCTGCTTTTAAGCTTGTTTATGATGGATTGCTTCAGATTGGACGTGTGATATTATTGGTGAATGGTTTCCGACCCGCTGACAGAGAACAGCATAAGACAACTTTTACGGTGGCAGGTGAACTATTGGGAGAAGCCTACCATGAATTAATTGCAAAGATACAAAAATTCCGAATTAAGAGAAATGATTGTATTTATGAACCTAAGATATTGATAAGTAAGGTTGAAACTGAGGCGATTTTTAAGACCTCTCATGAATTCTGGCACAAAGCGCGATCTTATTTAGAGAAAAAGATCCCCCAGTTAAAACTTTTTAAAGACTTCTGAATTTGATTCCTGAAAACATCTAAAATGATAAAAAAATTGTTTACAACATTTCAAAAAGAAAGAGATTTAACCAAGGGGTCGATTTCGACGGGAATATGGATCTTGGCTATTCCGATGATTATCAGCAATCTTTTTCAGGCAGCCTTTAACTTGGTGGATATGATTTGGGTGGGGCGCCTGGGGCCAAGTGCCTTGGCAGCGGTTGCCATGAGTGGTCAAATAATGATGATAATCATGTTTGTGATGATTGCTATTGGAGTTGGAACCACGGCCTTGATTGCGCGGGCAATTGGAGAAAAAAATCGTCCCAAGGCCGATAATATAGCCATGCAGTCAATAATTATGGGGGTTCTTGGTTCAATTGTTTTGGGTATCGTAGGTTATTTCTTGGCTCCCAGCTTGCTTAAAATGCTGGGGGCGCAACCCGATGTAATCGCTTTAGGTACCGGTTATTTGCAAATAATTTTCATGGGTGTAATTGTTATGTTTTTCATGTTCATGATTTCGGCAATTCTGCAGGGAGCTGGAGATGCCGCAACCCCGATGCTTATTTTAGCCGTTGCAACTATTTTAAATATTATTCTTGATCCTTTCATGATTTTTGGTATAGGCTTTTTTCCCAAACTTGGAGTAAATGGGGCAGCCTGGGCAACCGTGATTACGCGAGGCATTGGTTCAATCATTGCCTTGGAAGTTCTTTTGCGTGGGCGGTCCCGAATCCATGTGCGTCTTAAAGATTTAAAAATAGATTGGGATCCCATTTGGAAAATTATAAAAATTGGTATTCCGGCATCAATCCAGATGGTATCGAGAGGATTAGTTGGACTCGTCCTCATTGCCGTGGTGGCTAGTTTTGGGACTTTTGCTGTAGCTGCTTATGGCAGTGCCGTGCGCCTCTTTATGATTTCGATGATGGTAGGGTTTGCCATGGGTATGGCTTCCGGAACTTTGGTTGGTCAGAATTTGGGGGCCAACGAACCAGAGCGGGCACAACTGTGTGCCTGGACCACGGTAGGCTATTATGGTATTTTTATGCTCTTTATGACTTTTGTTTTTGTCTATTTTGCCCCTAATTTGATTTTGATGTTTAATAATAATCCTGAGGTCGTAGCTATTGGCACAAATTTCTTGCGGATAACGGCGCTGGGAAATATTTTTATTGCCCTGGGTTTAATTTTAAATCGATCTATGGCCGGGGCCGGTGATACCATACCCCCGATGATCATTACTTTTTTAGCCTTGTGGGTGGTTCAAATCCCTCTGGCAATTTTCCTCTCCCGCTCAACTCCCTTAGGGTTAAACGGTATTTGGATTGCTATTTTGCTAGCCTATGTTGTGCAAGGTATTGGTGCTACCTTTTGGTTCCAGTTGGGTAGGTGGAAATTTAAAAAGGTCTAACATGGTAAACCTTAAATATTTCAAAGCCTTTTTTGGCGTAAAACCAAGCGTAATCAGAAAAACTGTAGTTATTTCTCCAATTATTTATCCAAAACAGTTTGAAAAGATTTATGCTAAGTCAGGAAAGCATTCTAAAACTGTTTTGGGTTACCTTGTAGTAAATTTTTCCGACACCACTTTTATAAAAACCCCCATGACCCAATAAAAACTATATTTTGGCAGGGAGTGTTTTTTAATAAAAGTATGGCGTCCCAAACAGCAGCTTGGGTCATGGGGGTTTTTATAAAAGTGGTGTCGGAAAAAATTACTACAAGGTAACCCAAAA
>JABMSE010000142.1 GCA_013204645.1 Candidatus Saganbacteria bacterium
GAAGGGGCATTTGATCACGTCAAGGGATCAAGGGGTCGCGGGTAACAGAGGGGAAGGCAGTAGCGAGCAGTCGTCCAGACTGCGAAGCGTAGGGAGGGGTGTTTTGAGACCGGCGGAGCAAAAGCATATGCTTTGACTTGTCCCCCATTCGGAAACAGGCCCCTTGCTTCTACAAATTCATACTCCCCGTCCGATAGCCCTTCAAATCCAACGTAACATAAGTATAACCAAGCTTTTCAAACTGCTTAGCGATTTTGTCCATCAAATCTTCCTGCATAATCTTGGCAAAGGAATCCTTATCAACTTCTATGCGCACAATATTTCCATGATGCCGAACCCTAAGCTGCTTAAAGCCCAATGACTTTAAATATTTTTCGCCCTCTCCCACTTTCTTTAGAGTTTCTTCGTCTATTTTAGTGCCATAAGGAATTCTCGAAGCCAAACAGGCATAGGAAGGTTTATCCCAGGTGGGAAGGCCCATTTCTTTTGAAAAATGGCGTATGTCTTGCTTAGTAAAGGCTAGCTCCATAAGTGGGCTTCGAACCCCCAACTCATCCTTAGCTTTAGTGCCAGGGCGGAAGTCAGATTTGTCATCATAGTTAGATCCGTCTAAAACATAAGGGATATTATCTTCTTTAGCAATTTCTAATAATCTGGAAAACAGCTCTTTTTTGCAAAAATAACAGCGCTCTCTTGGATTGCTTACAAAATTTTCATCAGAAAACTCATCGGTATCTATAATTTGATATTTTACCCCCAACTTTTCGCAAAGCAATTTAGCCGCTAAAACTTCGTCTTCGGGATAAGTTGGAGATTTAGCAATCACGGCCAAAACATTATCTCCCAGGGTATCTTTGGCAATTTTGAGCAAGAAAGTGCTATCAACCCCACCGGAGTAGGCAATTAAAACCCTTTTCATAGCAGAAAGCAATTCTTTAAGTCGGGAAAGCCTCATGAAGAAAATTATAACACAGCAATCAGACTGCTTCTAGTTCGACATCCCAAGCAGTCGCCGAAGAACTTTCTCCCAAACCCCTTTAGGAGATCGAGCAAGAGACGCAAGGCGAGGAAAAACATCGGCAAAATGGTTTTCAAAGGCACTTGAAAAGTCTTCCTCTTCGCTTGCGCTTAATTGCGTATAAAATCCTTCTAGAATATCTCTATCGCTTCCGCCACCTCTTACAATGTCTAAAATAGGTTCGATGTCAAAACGATCCGCTGGAATTTCCTTGGCTTTTGCAACACACCGGGACAGAAAATCCATAATCCGTAAAGATAATATTTGATCAGCTTGTTTAAAGATTGGACTGCCATGCGGAATATGTTTCAATACGGTTTCCAGTTTATGGCGCAGTAATGCCGCTAGAAGCAAACAGCGAGGATCATCAAATCTATAAAAATCAATTTCCTTCATCCCCATTTTTTGAACAAAGGGACTCCCCGGACTATAGTGGAGTATCTGTCCCAATGTATCAGGCTGGATTATTAATGTCTTTGGAAATCGCTTAGAATAATCAGCTAAATTATCAATCTCTTGCTCAAGCTCAGTTAAATTCATCCGCCAATCAAAAGGAATTAAAAACCACAGAAGAGAGGTATGCAAACCAGGAATATCTTCAAAAAATGAAAGGGGTTTTTCTAGCTTTGCTGTAATAATTTCAGCTTGGGCAGGCGTTCGATACTTTCCCATTCTATCGGCCCTAGCCGCTAGGGTTGTCTCTGGACCCACTCCCATAATATTCCATCCGCGCCCAAACTCTTGCCAAATATCAGGATATTTTTCTACTGTCCAAAGAAGTGAATCTGGGCGAACGGTAAGAGAATAGAGCTTCCCGGCTTTGGGAACGCGGTCGATAATGGCCGATCCTTTATGAATATTAGCTAGAAAATTAGGAGCAGTAACGGAAATTCGATGTACACCTAATCCATCTAAATAAACAACTTCTTTCTCAGCTGATTCGGGGGACCTATAATCGGCTACACCATCAGGGGGATTGGGACAATAGCCACAATTTGCCCAACAACCCATTGCCCATTTAACTTGTGCTTCAGAACCATAGGGAGAAAGATCAGTGTAAGGGCGCAAAAATCCGTGCTCATCCAAAGGAACATGCGGTAAATCTCCAAATATTATTGCTTTTTCGGAAATCATAGCTCCTGCACCAACTTTGAAAAAGGAACCATCTACGTCAAAATCATTACTTGCAAAACCCGACAATAACCTTTCTCCTTCACCAGTAGTTAAAACCAAGCCACCAAATCTGTCCTGATAATAAGGCGCCAGCTCATCAACATAATAACCATCGTGACGGCGAACATCCGGACCTCCAACAAATAGCATTGGTCGCGGTTCGGGTAGAGATTTTAGAATAGTGTGCGCGGCTCCAATATTTTCTGGATGGCCACCAATAAATGACATGGCAATCTGCCCTGGAGCCAGTTTACGGATGTAACGCAAAAGTACTCGATCAGCTGGAACACCATTACGAATAGCTGTTGGGTGTCCACTTTTTCTACATGCATTACTCATCCCAAGTAGATGAGCTGACTCCGACATACTGGTTTTCCCACTGGGATGATGGTATCTTGACATATTTAAAAAAAGTACAGTCGCCATGCCGTATTATCGTGGAGTTACAGCTAAAATTTCAGGATTTGACAAAACTAGAGGAATAAAATTATACCGATTCTAAAACGTGGTATTTAATCTTGCGGCGGCCGAACCTCATCGCATCCTTGTAGCTTCTAAACCAAATATCAATGCGCTTGGTGTAGCGGCGGTTCATTCTATCTTCAACTGTAAAAATCTGATCCCCAAAACCATCAATCCTAACCTTAGTTCCAAAAGGCAAGAAATTTGAGGCAATGACCCCCTTGCGACAACGGGTGCCCGAAGCTGTAATCCAAGGGGTACTGTCGGTTTGGCTAGCCAGTGAATTATAGGCGGTGGCAACAACCGCTCCGCTTTTTACCACCATATACCCTTTAATTTTTCCTGAAGAAGGAATAAAAAGGATAGATAAAGCCAGCAAACCAAGGATTATTATTCTAAGATAAATAGTTGCTCTCATAGCAATCTCCTCTATTATATTATCGGGATAAGAAGGCTAAAAATTGCATGAAAATGCAAACAGGGACGGCTAATTAGAAAAAATCTGCCTGGCTTCTTTCTGAACCCTTTGATAAATAACGGCCGCAGCCAAAAGCTTAATGGCATCCCCGACAATAAAAGGAAGGACACCCAAAACAACGGCCTTTTGAAGAGAAAGCCCCATCACCACTGAGAGCTGGATAGCTCCTAAGGTGAATATTATGGCTAAGCCAACCACCATAGCAGCTACAATTTTTATAAAGGGTGCGTGATTATCTTTCCCCAAAAAAGCGCCAATCACAAAAGAAGCAACCACAAAGCCTGCCAGATAGCCACCGGTGGGTCCCATAAGCCTTGCCATACCGAAAAGACCACCGGAAAAAACCGGTATACCAAAAATTCCAATCCCAACATAGCCCAGCTGACTCAAAGATCCCAGTTTTTTACCCAGGAAAGCCCCAGCCAACAAGACAAAAAATGTCTGCAAAGTAATGGGAACCGGAGTAAAGGGAAGCGGAATACGGATATAGGCACCAGCAACCGTTAAGGCAATGAAGCTCAGTACACCAATTACACCCGCAGCCGTCCTATTCAACTGATATTCGTGCCCCCAAAGCTTTACCAGCGTATTTGTCATAGCAAATCACCTCGTGGCCAATATTGTAGCACAAATGTTTTAAAAATGCACTTCTATGGCCCGGGGTGGACACGGCCTAATACAAAGCTCACAGGCAATGCACTTTTGGGCATCAAAAGCCACTTCCATGGTTTTGCGATCCTTTATATAAAGGGCCGCAGTTGGGCAGATCGCCACACAAACTCCACATTGTGTGCACTTATCCCAATTAACCTTAATATCCTTACTCAATGGCTCAACCTTAACTCCCTGATCTTTAAGATATTTGATGCCCTTTTCGATCTCAGCTGCCTCACCATCAATTTCGAGCACCATATGCCCTTCCTGATCAGGAGTTATACTGGCTTTCATTATATTAAAGGTCAGATTATGATCTTTAATCAGCTTATAAACAATCGGCTTATCAATTTTTTCTTTGGGAAAAGTTAAAACAATTTTACGTGGTGTCATCTTATTTATCCTCCTTTACCGGCCGCTCTTTTAGCGGCTTAAACTTCGGTGCAGAATCCCCTACCGGCAGGTCAGCTACCTTCTGAGTTAAAAGGAATTCCCCTTTCTTGATCTGTTCTTTAAGGTCATTAGCAATCTCAAGCGCTCGCCTATAGCTTGAAATACCCGCGGTTGGAACCTTTTTGCCCTTTACCTCAATCTCCCCGCTCTTAACCTGTTTATAATTAACCTCTCCTAAAACTTCGGGTTTGCCATTTGGATAAGCATCGCTGTAGTCAACTACGGCTGCAACAATATCTTCATCGGCGATTGCCGTATGCTTTAGGATTTCTTCATTGAGGATCGGAATGGGGATACCTATCCCAACATTAAGCGAAACGCCATAACCCACAAAACTAACCCCCTTAATCCATTTGGGACTCATTTGCTTTAGGTCTCCGATAAGCGCCAAAGTTCCGGCTGGCCGCTTGGTAACTCCATTTGCTAGACGAGGTGCATGTGGATTATGCTGCGTTCCCTGCCATACAATATAGCCAATCCCACCACCTAACCAAATTCGGGTACCAATCCCTAAGGTTTTGTAATAGGGATCATTTAAAAGCGGGGAAAGCTGGCCAGCGCTGCAGTAATTTGCATTTCCCAGTTTTGGCTTAAGCGTTCCCAAATAGGTATAGATGGTCTTGTCGGAAAGATTGACAGCAACATTATAATTTTGATAAGCATTTCTGGAATTAAACAACACCGCTTCATTTAAGTCCTTAATATTGATTAAGCTATCCAGGTGTTTTCTGGGATAGCAATCGGTTCCGTAAGCTTCTACCTGTAGGCGCACATCTTTGCCAGCAACTAGATCTTCGATAACATGAGCACCCCCATAGGCAAATTCACCCGGATGAATCTTGTTGCGCGGATCATCATCGGGAGAAGCCGTTGCCCCAACATAAAGATCAACAGCCGCCCAACCAGCATAAGCTGGAACACCATTCAAATAAGCCTTCCCGCCTCCGGCTTTAATCTTTGGCCGGGTATGACCAAAATTAAAATAAGCACCTGATGAGCACATAGGCCCAAAAGTACCAGTGGTCACAACATCCACTTCCCGGGCTGCAGCAGCCGTCCCCTTCTTTTTCACAATCTCAATTATTTCCTCGGCCGTAACTACCACTGCCTTCCCACTTTTAATCTTTTCATTTATTTCTTCAATGGTTCGAATTCCCTCACCACTAGTCGTTTTTGCCATTATTTATCACTCCTTTTTCTAAAATTTATTGGAACAGAGATGTGCTTAGATAGCGCTCCCCAGTATCCGGAAGCAGCACGATAATTAATTTTCCCTTGTTTTCTGGCCGCTTAGCGAGCTCAACTGCGGCATAAGTTGCCGCCCCAGAAGATATCCCCACCAGCAACCCCTCTTCCTTAGCCAATCTTTCTGCCATTTTGAATGCCTGATCATCAGTCACTTTAATTACTTCATCATAAATTTTAGTATTTAAAACCTTTGGCACAAAACCAGCTCCAATTCCTTGAATTTTATGCGGCCCTGGATCACCACCCGAGAGAACCGCAGAATCAGCTGGCTCAACGGCAACAATTTTAATCGCTGGATTGTCCTTTTTTAATCCTTCCCCCACCCCGGTAATCGTTCCTCCAGTTCCAATTCCAGCTACAAAGACATCAACTTTACCATCGGTATCTTTCCAAATCTCAGAAGCAGTAGCTTCCCGGTGAATTTGGGGATTAGCTGGATTATTAAATTGCTGCGGCATAAAAGCGTTCTTGGTCTTCTTTACCAATTCTTCAGCCTTGTTGACCGCACCTTTCATTCCTTTTGTCCCATCGGTTAATACCAGCTCTGCCCCTAATGCCTTTAATAAATTTCTGCGCTCAACACTCATGGTATCTGGCATCGTCAAGATAAGTTCATATCCTCTAGCGGCACACACAAAAGCCAGTCCAATTCCCGTGTTACCAGAAGTAGGCTCAATAATTACGGCTCCCTGGCAAATATGCCCCTCTCTCTCTGCCGCATCAAGCATTGCCACCGCAATCCGATCCTTAACACTGGAACACGGATTAAATGTTTCCAATTTAGCCACGACTTGGGCCCCGACTCCATCAACAACATGATTTAGCCTAACTAAAGGAGTATTACCAACTAATTCTGTTATATCTTTCGCAATTCTCGTCATTACTTTCCTCCTGGCCCCGAGCCCTGAGCGAGTACCGATTTATCGGTACGAGTCGAAGGGTCGAGGAGCTTATATATTATAGATATAAGCTCGATCCTTCTGTCGCTTTTTTAAAGCCAAATCCTCTAAGGTTAATTTCGCTAATTCCTTTTCGAGATTACCCTGGATTTTAGAAAAAGCATCAAACAAAACGGGGATTTTTTTCATCTTCTTACCCGCTAATTCTATCTGTCCCTCAAAAGCCTCAATAATTGCCAAGACAGCAACATCGCTGGGATGTTTGGCTAAACTATATCCGCCTTCCTTTCCACGCGTGCTGGCAATCAACCCTCTTCTTTTAAGTATTAGTAGGAGCTGTTCTAAATAACGGACGGGGATTTTCTGGCTCTTTGCAATATCAGCAATCTGAACTGGGCCACTACCATATTTGAGCGCCAATTCTAACATTGCTTGCACACCATATTGAACCCTAATTGAAAATTTCATAGATTAGCAAATTATACCAGCAAAAAAGATTATGTCAAGGATAGAACAACTATGTCGATTAAGTTAGTCAAGATTGACAATTATTCAATAATATCTCCACCAACAGGCTCAACAATCACTCCCGCCTTGGTTAGATATTTAACCCCTTCCTCCAAATTCCTTGCCTCACCATCTAGCTCCAAAATCACCTCTCCTATCGTTTCGGTAATCTTGGCCCTTCGAATATTAGGCATAACATCGAATTTTTTAGCCATGGTAAAGATAACCGGCTCCTTTATCCTATCTTGCGGAAATGTCAACTTTACTAATTTTTTCTCCATTTTACTCACCCTCCCGTTTTTTTAAGCCACAAAAAATCTCATAATCAATCAGTTTCTTGATCGTCGGTTTTTCTCCACAAATCGGACAATTCTTGTCTTTGGGAACTTTAACTCTACGAAAATTCATCTCCAGAGAATTAAAAACAATCAGCTTCCCGATCAAAGGCTCACCAACTCCTAAAATAAGCTTCAAAGCCTCAGTTGCCTGGATTAAACCAATTACTCCAGCCAATGCTCCAAGCACTCCCGCTTCCTGGCAAGAAGGAACCGCTCCCGGCGGTGGCGGCTCAGAAAACATACAACGATAACAAGGACC
>JABMSE010000143.1 GCA_013204645.1 Candidatus Saganbacteria bacterium
AGAAATTACTACCGCGGCTAAGATCGGAGGCGGCGATCCAGAAGGCAACCCTCGTTTGCGTTTAGCCATCGATAGAGCCAAAGAGGCCAATATGCCCAATGACAACATCAAGCGGGGAATTGATAAAGGGGTGGGTGGTGGCGCAGCGCAAATTGAAGAGCTGGTTTATGAGGGCTATGGCCCCGGTGGCGTAGCCTTGATGATAGAAGTTATGACCGATAATCGTAACCGCTCCTCTAGTGAAATACGCAGTATTTTAGAAAAGGGTGGGGGCAATATGGGGTCTTCGGGGTGTGTTTCCTATTTATTTAAGAAAAAAGGCAGCCTGGTTTTTGAAAAGGGGCAGGTTGACGAAGAAGCTTTGGGACTAGAAGCTATTGATGCAGGTGCCGAAGACATTCTTTCTGAAGAGAAAACGATAGAGATAGTAACTTCACCAGAAGCTTTTGAGGAAGTAAGGGGTAACTTGAAGAAAAAAGGCTTTTCGCCTTTATCGGCTGAAGTTACCATGGTTGCCTCTACAACTGTAAAGCTTGAAGGTGAAGATGCCGAGAAAATAGTTAGGTTAGTACGAGCCCTTGAAGATAATGACGATGTCCAGAATGTCCATGCCAATTTTGATGTTCCAGATGAGATTCTTGAAAAACAATGAACATAATTGCTGATTTACATCTTCACACCGTTTCTTCCGGCCATGCTTATTCGACGATTGAGGAGTACGTTGCCCAGGCAAAAAAAATAGGGTTGATGGCAATCGGTATCTCCGATCATGGTCCGGCTATGCCCGGTGCTCCCCATGCTTATTATTTTTCTAATATGGGGATGATCCCCAAAATGATGGATGGGATACGCGTTTACCGTGGGATAGAAGCAAATGTAATGAATGATAGGGGAGAATTGGATCTTTCCGATCATGATCTTTCAAGATTAGATTTTGTGACTGCAGCCATGCATCCACTTTGTGGTTATGAAAACCAGGGTGAAGAAAAGAACACCCAAGTTTTAGAAAAGGCCCTAGAAAACCCCCATATCAATATTATTGCTCACCCGGGAAACCCCAAATATCCCATTAATATTGAAAAGACAGTTAGCATGGCCAAGGAAAAAGGGGTTATAATTGAGATTAACAATAGTTCCTTTGTTTATAGCCGAGCCGGGAGTTGGGAGCGCTGTCTTGCCTTTGCTAAAGAGGTTAAGCGTCAAGGTTGGAAGGTTATTTTGAGCACTGACTCTCATATCTCTCCTATGCTGGTTAACTTTGATAAAGCGATTGAATTGGTAGCGGCAGCGGGACTATCAGACGAAGACGTGGTTAATACTTCTTTGGAGAAGATAGAGAAGTATGTTTTAAAGAGATAGATGCACGAGTTTTAAGAAAAAAGGGGTATAAATGTTAGCAAAACGAATAATTCCCTGTTTGGATGTTACCGAAGGCCGAGTTGTAAAGGGAACCAAGTTTGTAAACTTAAAGGATGCTGGAGATCCCGTTGAGTTAGCTGCTTTTTATGATAAACAAGGGGCCGATGAGCTGGTTTTTTTGGATATTACGGCTTCATCGGATAAAAGATATATAATGCTTGATGTCGTAAAAAGAGTGTCAGAGAAGATGTTTATTCCTTTTACCGTTGGTGGCGGAATACGGGATGTTGAAACTATGCGAAGGATTCTAGCTGCTGGGGCAGACAAAGTTTCAGTTAATACTGCTGCAGTTAATGATCCTAACCTGATTAAGAAGGCAGCTGAGAAGTTTGGAAGTCAGTGTGTGGTTTTGGCAATAGATGCCAAAAAGACCGCAAGTAACAGCTGGGAAGTGTATACGCATGGAGGAAGGACCCCGACTGGAAAAGACGCTGTTGAATGGGCAAAGACAGGCGAGGCCTTAGGGGCAGGGGAGATACCCTTAACTAGCATGGACAGGGACGGCACCAAAATAGGCTATGATTTAGAGTTAACCCGTGCCATCGCCGATGCGGTAGGAATCCCAGTGATTGCTTCAGGGGGAGCAGGAAATATAGAGCATATTTATGATGCCTTTGTAAGTGGGAAAGCCGATGCAGCTCTCTTGGCTTCCCTTTTGCATTATCGCGAATTAACGATTAAAGAAATCAAAGATTTTTTGGCTAATCGAGGAGTGAGTGTAAGGCAATGAGGCACAGAGCGCTAGAGCACCAGAGCGCAAGAGCGCAAGTTGATAAGGCTTTGGATAAATACTTGCCTAAAAAAGGGAAGTTGGCCAAGGCTATGCGCTATTCTGTTTTTGCCGGTGGCAAGCGCTTTCGGCCGATTCTTTGTTTGGCTGCGGCCCAGGCCCTGGGCAAGAACCCTACAAAAGTTTTACCTATTGCTTGTGCTATTGAGATGATCCACACCTTTACTTTAATTCATGATGATCTGCCTTGTATGGATAATAGTGATTTTCGACGCGGCAAACTTACCTGCCATAAAAAGTTTGATGAGGCTACGGCTGTTTTGGCCGGGGATGCATTAAATACTTTGGCTTTTGAGATAATTGCCCAGCAAACCCAAAATGCTCAAATAATAGAAGAAATTTCTAAAGCCTTGCTTAAGGTGGTAGAGGGGCAGGTAGCGGATATTGAGTCCGAGGGTAAAAAAATAAGTTTTAAACAATTAAAATCAATCCACCTGCAGAAGACCGCAGCCCTTCTTTGTGCCTGTGTACGTGCTTCGGCTATTTATTTGAAAGCCAACCCCAAACAAATTAAAGCTTTGACCTCTTATGCGCGCCACCTTGGCGTTGCTTTTCAAATAGCAGATGATATACTGGACGCAACTTCCAGTCAAAAAGAGCTCGGTAAACCGGTTAAGGCTGATCAAAAAAAAGGCTTTCCCTACTTTGTGGGTTTGGAGAAATCCAGGAAATTAGCCAAACAGGAAAAAAATAAGGCCCTTGCTGCCTTAGCCGTTTTCTCTAAAGGAGCAGATAATTTGAGAGGAATTGCCGAGTTTGTACTCGAGCGCAGAAATTAAGAAAATGTTTTATCCATCAAAAGAAGAATTTATAAAGTTGTCCAAAAAAGGAAACCTTATTCCAGTCTACAAAGAAATCGTAGCAGACATGGAAAGCCCGGTTTCGGCCTATAAAAAAATAGAGGGTGATTACTCTTTTTTACTTGAATCAATTGAGGGTGGCGAAAAGATTGCGCGTTATTCCTTTTTGGGTACAGTTTCTAAAAAGCAGGTTTATTCGCTAAATTCGTTGTCCAAAATACGTGAAATTTTATCCAAGCTAAAGCCAGTAGCTGTGCCGGGGTTGCCGCGTTTCCATGGTGGATTAGTAGGGTATGTGGGTTATGATATGGTGCGCCAGATTGAGGCTATCCCGGATAAAAACCCGGATGAGATAAATTTGGCCCCCATGCTCTTTTTGCTAACCGATACTATTTTGGCCTTTGATCATCTTAAGCATAAAATTATAATTATTTCTAATGCACAAGTTTCTGGAAACCCCGAAAAGGCTTACAGGCAAGCATGCGCAAAAATAGAAAAGCTTGAGCAAAAGCTAGCCGAGCCGCTTGATCTTTCAGAAGGGGAGCTAGAAATCCCGTCGAAGAGAAAAGAATTAAAATTTACTTCCAATTTTACCAAGACGCAGTTTGAGAAAATAGTGAAAGATGCCAAGGAATATATTCGGGCAGGCGATGTTATTCAAGCGGTTCTTTCCCAAAGATTGGAAACCCGAGCTCAGGTTGATCCCTTTGAGGTTTATCGTATTTTAAGAACGATTAATCCCTCTCCCTATATGTACTATCTTAAATTGGGCGATATAAAGATTGTCGGAGCATCCCCTGAAGTAATGGTTCGCCTGGAAAAAGGGGAAGCCACGGTTCGTCCCATTGCCGGCACCCGCCCCAGAGGAAAAGATGAAGCAGAAGATAGGGCACTGGCGGAGGAGCTTTTAGCTTCAGAAAAGGAGCGGGCCGAGCATATTATGCTAGTTGATTTGGGACGCAATGATTTAGGTAGGGTTTGTGATTATGGTACGGTAAAAGTTACTGAAGAAATGATAATTGAAAAGTATTCCCATGTTATGCATATTGTAAGTAATGTCACCGGAAAACTAAAAAAAGGAAAGGATGCTGTGGACCTTTTGGCTGCTACCTTTCCTGCCGGTACTGTTTCTGGCGCTCCAAAGGTCCGTGCCATGGAAATTATTGATGAACTGGAAAACGTTAAACGTGGTCCCTATGCTGGTTGTATCGGATATTTTGGGTTTTCCGGGGAATTAGATACTTGTATTACTATCCGTACCATTGTTTTTAAAGGCAAAAAAGCCTATATCCAGGCTGGCGCAGGTATCGTGGCAGATTCAGATCCTCTCGAAGAATATAAGGAAACGCTGAATAAGGCACGGGCCATGCTATCCGCCATAGAATTAGCCTTATGATAAACCTGCGTATGCTAAAGCTTTCCGACCTTTGGCTCTGGGGAGTAACTGGTGCCCTTCTTCTAATTGGGCTTTTTGCTATTTTTAGCTGTACCTATGCTATGCAGGCCAAACAAGGCTTGGATTCCCTGCTTTATGTTAAGCGCCAGCTTTTTTCATTCCTAGTTGGGGCTGGGGGCCTTATCATTTTTGCCTATTTGGATTATAAGCACCTTAGAAAGATGGCTCCATTCTTATATATAGGCATGGTTATCTTATTGGTGGGGATTCTCTTTTCGGGAGGGGGGGCAGGTGGGGCCCAGCGTTGGTTCCAGATAGGAGCTTTTTCGTTTCAGCCCTCTGAACTTTCAAAAATAATCATGGTTATTGCCCTGGCAACCTATTTTACTGCCAGGACAAAAATAAGAAAATTTTGGGATGCGTTGTTTTTGTTGGGCCTGGTTGGGATACCCTTTCTCTTGATATTTAAGCAACCTGATCTGGGAACTGCCCTGGTATTTGTTTTTATTTTGATTGGGATGTTGGCTGCATCTGATTCTTCTCCAAAACTTCTCATTTTGCTTATAACTCCCATGCTATCTATCGTAGTGCGTCCCTTTTTATATGTTTGGATTGTTTATCTGCTGATAATTGCCCTAACCCTTTTCTTGACCCGGGCATCTGTTTGGGACTGGATCCTTATTTTGGGCTTAAATATTGCCGTCGGGATAGCCATGCCCTATATATGGGAAATGCTTAAAGGTTATCAGAGGCAGCGTATCATTGCTTTTCTTAATCCGGGATTAGATCCTTATGGGGCCGGCTATCATAGTATGCAGTCTAAAATTGCAATTGGAAGCGGCGGTGTTTTTGGTAAAGGATTTTTACGTGGAACGCAAACCCAGCTGCAGTTTATCCCAGAACAACATTCAGATTTTATTTTTTCAGCCATTGGCGAAGAGTTCGGGCTTATTGGAACATCGGTGCTTCTATTCCTTTATTCTGTTTTTGTCTGGCGGGCAGTCATTATTGCAGGAGAAGCAATTGATTTATTCGGAAAATTTTTAGCTTCGGGCATAGCGGTTATGATGGCTTTTCATGTATTTGCCAATATTGGTATGACCCTTGGCCTTTTACCGGTGGTTGGCATGCCGTTGCCTTTTGTCAGTTTTGGCGGATCCTCTCTTTTAATGAATATGATTTCAGTGGGGATTTTGCAAAGCATTTCAATGCGAAGGCAGAAGATTATTTTCTAGAAAGTTAATTCAGCCTCAACTGCCCCAATCGCCTCAAAAG
>JABMSE010000144.1 GCA_013204645.1 Candidatus Saganbacteria bacterium
AATCAACAGAATTAATTCTGTTGATTTTAAAGATGGAACCGAGACTTTAGTCTCAGGTTCCAACTGTTCTAATTGGAGAAAAACAAATGGCAGTTAATGGTTTGCGATTTTTTGATCTTGGTACGCGCCAGATTAGAGATAAAAATATTGCAGTCCGCGTTGGGCTGGATGGTCTTACCCAGGTACGACTAAAAACCGCAGTTGCTTCCGCGGCTCACGCGGCAGCTTTAGGCGCTAGCAAGGTTTGTCTTTTAGCCCATCATAAACGTCCAGCTGAACGCATGCGAGAATTAGCACAGCAAGCAGGAAAAGGTACCGATCAAGCAGCAATTGAAACTCAAGTTCGACAAGAGTTAAGCTTAGAAGCTGCTGTTGCTAGATTAACAGCTTTGTTTCGAGCAGATGGGATTTTGGAGTCTCCCCAAAGGGTTTTGTTTGCAAATGATATTGTGGGCGAGCCTGTTGCCGAGTTTGTTTCTGCTGCACCCGAGGGAAGCATTATCCTTATGGAAAATACTCGCTTCCATCCCGGTGAATTAGAAGGAGATATGGATTTGGCAAGAGGAATAGTTGCTGCCACCCAGGCTCAACTAGTGGTTCTGGATAATTTTAGCTCCCTTCATCGTGCTCACCATGCTTCAGTGGGGGGTATTGCCCAGGTAGTAAATGAACAAGGTGGCAAAACAGCTTTGGGAATTTCGTCCGCTGAGGAAATTCACCAGCTAGTGGATACTTTTGTAGAAGGAGCATTACATCCTTACGGTGCTGTGTTTGGCGGTGCAAAAGTAAGCGGGCCTGAGGGCAAAATAGTGATTCTTGAAAACCTATTGCCAAAATTAGATAGAGCCTTATTAGGAGGTGCCCTGGTTTATCCCTTTGTAGTTGCTCGATATGGAGGGGAAAAAGCCGGAGAAGATCCTATTGCGGCCAGAAGGCAAAGCGGAGAATTAGAAGCTGATATTGCTGCTGCAAACCAAATTATGGAAGATAATCCAGGAAAAATTGTTTTACCTACGGATTATGTTGTAGAAGATGCTGCGGGGAGCGTAAGGACAGCATCTTTAGGCGACGGGATTCCAACTGGGTTTGCTGTTCGTGACCTTGAACACGAGGCTTTGGCAGATATTTTGGTCCAGATGGACAGCGTTCCCTTCCAGACTTTTGTTTTTAATGGTGAGGTGTGAAAGACGGATCGGTTTCCTTTAGGCAACCGGGCGGTTTTTCGTTTTGTAACTACTTTAACTGATCGTGGGGTAAGAACTGCTATTGCGGGTGGGGATACAGCAAAAGATGCAAAGAGGGCAAGAGGGGAAGGAATAGAGGTCAGGGTTTCTGAAGAACCAACCGGTGGTGGAGCCTTTTTAAAGCTTTTAGAAACCGGCACCTTGCCGGTCGAACCATTTTTAACTCCAGAATAAATGGTATAATACCTCTATTATGACTCAACACATTGGCCTCCTCATGACCTCAAACGAAGTAGATTGTATCAAAGAGGTCATGGATGAGCACATTAAATACTTTGATAAGATCTTAGTCCTTGATGGATCATCTGATGGTACCGAAAAAATTATTCGCAGTTACCCCCAGGTTAAATACTTCCTAAAAGATCGAGATATTATTGATAAATTACCCAACCGAAAATTTGAAGATGGGGCGCGGCATTTTTTGCTTTCCAAAGCCCAGGAGATGTATGGCTATGGGGGATGGATTACGCTGCTGCATGGAGATGAAATATTCCATAATAATCCAGTTGAGATGGCAGAAAGGGCTGACAAACAAGGAGCCGACAAGATTAACTGGTATGCGATGAATTTCTTTTTGCACAGTAGTGATAAAGAACGAAACTTAGAGGCGATTAAATCAGTGCAGGAAAGAGTTACCTGGTATTGCCCGGGATTTTTGGAGATTAGATCCTTTAGAAATAAAAAGGGTGTTCATTATGATATTGGCCAGTTCCATCGGGTTTTGCCAGAGGGTCTGGGTTGGAAAATATATAAACAGTTCCCCATTTACAAGCACTATCCCTATCGTTCAGTTAAACAAATGCTAGCAAAAAAAAGATTAAATGAGCGGTCTGGTTTCTCAATCACCTGGAGAAATGTTGCTGACGGGGACCATTGTTTTGTTGATATCCTGCCTAATTATAAAGTTGCGCGCAAATTTGACGGGTCATTTCATGAGTTTGAGCTTGAGGAGCAGGGATCACTTCTTAGACGATGGCTGCGGGCCCATCATTATGTGCCCTGTAAAATAGGGCCTTTTTCGATTTAAGTTTCTTTAAGTCCTTCAGTTAATCCCAGCCGATAGTTGTATTCCTCAAGGATATGCTGGTTTTTTATCTTCCCTAACAGCTTTGGATGCTTTTTTAGGACATGAAAGATAAACATGGCAGCCGGATTCATTCCCAAAAACATTTTGATTTCAAAATTAGGATGTTTTTGGTAAAAATAAGCAGCTGATTTTCCCATATTGAATTTGCGCTTTAGCATATCTTGATCGGATACAAAATGATAATGGTAATTGACGGCATAAGGATTATAAATGAGAGGGATTTTCATGTTTTTGAGCCGATAGCCTAGTTCAATATCTTCCCAGCCATAAGCCAGGAAGTTTTCATCAAATTTTCCTGCTTTTTCAAATGCTTTTTTTCGAATCGATAAATTGCCAGTCAAAAAATAGGACCATTTTAGTTTTTGAAAAGGCCGCAATTTCTGCTTGATGTAAGGTTTAACCTGTGGATGGTTTGGAGAAAGATCTTCGGGCAAAAGCTGGCGCACGAGATTAAAGGTTAGGCCTTCAATGCAAACGTTTTTTTTGTTTTCGTGTATTTGTAAATGCTGGTAGAGAAGGTCGGGGTCGGCCAGCATATCAGCGTCGACAAAGAGGATGATTTCGGCTCGCGCTTCCTCTGCCCCGCGGTTGCGCGCCGCTGATTTGCCCTTGTTTTCCTGGCGGATATAGTTTAGGCGACAGGTGGGTTTAAGGTGTTCTATCATAGCATCTGTGCCGTCGGAGGAAAAACTATCAACGACAATGATTTCATAGTCGTTAGGGGATAGAGTTTGGCTAAAAAATGATTCAAGAACCATTTTTAGGTTTTCTTTTTGATTATATGTGCCTATAACAACGCTGATCTTCATCTCGGATTTCATTATAGCATAACCGAGAATTATTTAATCGAATCTAAATAATAATGAGCCAAAGAATTGATGCTCTCAAAGTCCTTTTCTTTATTATCAAGATAAATGATCGGGGAGGGGGTTTTTAAGCAAGAGACTAAAGCGGCTATTTTAAGTTTTAAAGATGATTGTCCAATAGTCTGGATGATATTTATATCATATTTAAGGAGCAGTTCAAGAACCCCCCTTATTGGCATTTTTTTTAGGTCCTCAGCGGAAATGTCCCAAACATGCCAATTATTATCTTTTAATGTTTTCATAATCTTATTTTTTAATGGATTATTACCAAAAGTTAGAATGTTAAAACTTAATCTGGCCAGCTCGAGTTTGTTTTCTTCTTGAGTGAGGGAGCCCTTCCCAGCCAAAAGTTCTTCGGATGCCCTTAACACTTCTGCAACTTTAATTTCAGTGGTACAGATGTCCCTTTTACAAACAGGTGGATTGCAGGGAAAGGGGCAGTTTGAGACTACCTTAATAACCCTGTGTCGATTGGCCCAGGGGGCCCAGCGGCCCGGTTTTTGGAACTTTGAATTGTAAACAACAACTGTTGGAATTTGCAGAGCTGAGGCAATATGCGTTGGGCCGGTGTCATTGGCGATATACAAATGCATTTGGCTAACTATGCCGAAAAGTGCTTCAAAGGATAGCCCGACTAAATTGACAATAGATCCGCCTATTTCCCGGAGAATCTCTTTGATCAGATCTTTTTCTTTGGGCCCGCCCAGCAAAATGATCTTGGTTTTATATTTCTTGGCGAGGATATTGATAAGCTCTTTGAAATTATCAATAGCCCAGGCTTTGTTGCTGCTGCCTGAGCCAAGATTGACGGCGATCAGTTTTTTCCCTTGTAATCTGTTTTCTTCGATGACCTTTTTCCCCTCAGCTATCGACTCCTGAGTGGGATAAATCTTTAATTTGGGCGTGTTGACCATTTCGATGCCCAAAGGCCCTAAGAGTTTGAACTGATGTTCTACTTCATGCACAGCCGGGTTTTTGAAATTTTGCCTGACAGGGAAGTTGTAAAGCCAGCTAAAGAGTATCTTTTCCTGATCACCGATACGAAAAGGGATGGTGGCCAAAAAGCCAATTAAGGCATAGGGGAATTCACTGTAAAAGTTGATCATCAGATCGAATTTCTTTTGCTTGAGATATTTTATCCAGTGCCGGTATTTGGCCAGCCTGATCATTTTATGTTTGGCAATGCGATCGTAAAAATCATCAATGATGATTTCATCAACTGCTGGATTGTTGGCTACGATGATCTGGTTGTATTTTCTGGCTAAAACTGCGATGTGCGCTTGGGGAAATTTGTTTTTTAAAGCTTCGATTGCGGCAGTTGTTAAAACTAAATCTCCGATGGCATCCGGCCTAACAACAAGAATTTTCTTTATTTGAGCGGGGTCTATTTGCGGCATTTCTTTATGCGTTGCTCAAGGAACTCATCAATGCGGTCAATGGTATCGTTGCGGTTTTTATTGCTAAGATCTATTTGTTTTTTACAATAGGCTACCCTTTTATAGGGGATGCCTTTGACGCGGACCTGGTCTTCAAGGTCCCACAGCTCTTTATTTATCTGAGATAATAAAGCTACCAAGCGACCAAGGGATCTTGTTTTATTTAATTTTAGGTGGGAGGGGGGGTTGTTGTAAAGTTTTACCTTTTGTTCTCTTAAGACAACGTTGCCCTTGAGTGCTTTTTTGAGGAAATCATCGATTTCCAAAACCAGATCGGTGATCTGTTGCCTGACGATTTCCTGGGCCCTTTTTATTTTGGGGGATGTTTTTGCTTTTTCCAGATGCAGCGATCTGATCTTCTTAATCGTTAGTTTATCTACAAGACTGCCTAGTGTTTCAGCCATAAATTTATTATATCACGTTTTTTATTTCCGGAGCCAGCTTGTTCCCGGATCTTAGGTGCGTAGCTAGGGTGCCATTTAAATAAGCATTTTTATAGCCGTGTTTTTTTAATTCCATGTCAATGGCAGAATCGTCTCCCCCGTATACGCGAACAAATTTCTTGGGAAAGAGTTTAAAGTCTAGCGGGCCGCTTAAAATTTTGCCTTTCATGGCCAGGATTGGGCCGGCAACGCAACACATAACCGGAGAAACCAGGCTATAGGTTTTGCCATTCTTAGCTTTAACATTTTTGGGCGGCAACCACATGTTCATCTCGGGATTACATTCGTTGTTTTTATAGCGCATCCCCAGAACACCGATGCCCTCAAGGTTTTGGACGGCTTCCAGTAAATAGTCAAAGCTTGTCAGATCAAATAAAATATCCGGATCCATTGACCAAACTGTTTTCGGCAGATTTGCGTGATTGATGTATTTGGCGATAAAATCATTAGCCGCCTGGGCCTTGCCAATATTTTTATCTAAAAACTCCATAACGATTTGGTCATGTTTAATTGATTTAAGGTAAGCAATTATGTCATCACTTGAGCGGCTGTCAATTACAGCTAGAACCACATCTTTGTGCTGATTTAGAACAGGAAGGACGGTATTCATGAATAACTCAATAGATGCCTTGGAAAGGTGGGTTACAACAAAAATTGCGTGCTTATCTTTGAAAAAATCTCTTTTTATTTCTGTGGGCATGAGGTTTTGTCTCCGTTATTTATAGTATAGCATACTTTTTATTGTGATATAATTAGAGGAGAAATGTTAAGTATTTGTGCCTTAACCTGGGATCAATTAGAGCTCACAAAGAAATTTCTTGAAAGCATTAGAAATCACACCAGCGTGTCCTATGAGCTGATTGTGGTGGACAATGGCAGCAGCGATGGCACGCAAGAGTTTATTAAAGGACAGGCTGATAAGTACCACTTTTTCCCTCAAAACACTGGCTATGCTCATGGTTTTAATAAAGCGATTTCTTTGGCTGCTGGAGAATATATTGCCATCTGCAATAACGATACGGAATTTCCAGCTAATTGGTTGGCCCCGCTTATCCAGGATTTTGAATCTGATCCAAAATGTGGTTTGGTGTTTCCCTGTTATACTAAGGGACAGAGGATAGCTGAGCGATGGTGGCCTGGTAAAAAGGTTATTAAACTCCCTCCTTTTAAAGATTGTCCTTCGGGAGTAGTTGTTTTCTCTAAGTTAGGAATATTAAAAGATAAATTAGGGGGTTTTTGTGAAGACTATGATACCGCCGGGGCCGAAGACCTGGATTTATGTTTTAAGGCCTGGGCAGCGGGATATAATATTTACGTAGATCAGCGCGTCCTTGTCAAACATAAAAGCAAGGGCACAGCAGGAAAGAATCTTCCTAATTGGAAAGAATTATACACTAAGAATGGCAAAAAGTTTGAGGAGAAGTGGAAGGATTATATCAAGAAATAATCTTTGTTGGGCTAAGCAGACAGCGTTTTAGTTGTTTACCTCAAGCCTTATAATAAAATCAGCGATTTTTTCTGTGCTACCGGAATGACCCATCCTTTCTTTTCCTGCTTTCCCCATCTCTTCCATTTTATCCGGGCTTTTTAAGAGATTCCATACTTCAGCTGCGATAATAATTGGCTCGCGGTCCAGGATAAGGTCCAGGGCATTCCCTAGTAATTGTTTCTGGGCTTGTGCGAATTTCTTGTTGTACTGGGAGCCCCGTCCACAAAAGGAAATTACCGGGATGCCGCATCCTGCGGCTTGTTCGTTGCCAGTTCCCGAAAGCCCGATTATTAAATCTGATTGGCTTAAAACATCCGCAAAAGGTTTTTTCTCCATATTACTTGGAACATTTTCTAGGGTGGTGGCAATAACAAATGTAACCTTTTTTTCTGAATTGTTAAGCTTTATAATTTCTTGCACAATCCTTTCAAAGTCCTCCAAATTAATCTTTGCATCATCCCGTGTCCCCGGCAAAAACCCTATAACAATTTTACCTTCATTTGTCATTTGACATTTGCTCGTCCCGAGCGAAGTCGAGGGATCATTTGTCATTTGCTCTATGCAGTCCATCAGCGGATTTCCTACGTATTCGGCTTGAGAAATTTTTATGCCATGGCTTCTAAGCTTTGTCTCTGTCAGCTTATCGCGCACAAAGACTTTCTGGGCATAATTTTGCAGCAAGAGTTTTTCCCAAGGGGTATAGCTATAACCAAACCACCTGTAATAGCTTGATTTATTAACTCCAATAAAAATAAAGGGGGATTGGGCTAGTCGGGCACCGATAATTGGAACAATGTCACCAATGCTGATAACTAAATCAAAGTGTTTTTTGTGCTTTCGCAGTAGTTTGATGTTTTCAATTGTATTTCCGACAAGCCCGGCATAGATATCCCAGATTAAATATCTAAAATTGCGCAAGGAAAAGCCGCCGCTAGGCAATTTTTTTTGGCTGCCAAGAATTTTAACCTTTAAGCCTTTGAAGGCGGATCCTTCGCCAACCACGGGCAGGACGCTAATGTCGAAATCTTGGCCCAAGTGTTGTATGATCTCGGCTGCTACCAGATCTTCGCCATGACCGTTAGTTATAAATAGTAATTTTTTCATGTTTTATGTAGTCGTTTAAATAAATATACCATGT
>JABMSE010000145.1 GCA_013204645.1 Candidatus Saganbacteria bacterium
CGTTAATGATATGAATTCTTGGTATATTCGCCTGGTGGTTGAGGGCACAGCTTCTATTGACGAAGTATTAGATGAGCTTTATGCCAAATATCCTTTTTTAAAATTAGAAGGGGTGGAAAAGCAGGGGGAAGTTGATAAACGGTGAGCGCTCTAAAAGGGGTCCGTCCCCACGTTTAAAGATAGTGAATGAAAATGAAATAATCGCGATACTAAAAGAGACAAAATAAGAAATGCGCCGATATTACATAAAAAATACGACTCATATTCTGTTATAATAACAAGGGTCTCAATAATAATTTATATTTAGAGAGGATAAGTTTTATGGCTGAGCAAGTTACAAAAGGCGCTCTCGAAAAAATGCAGAAAAAACTGGAGGAGCTAAAGAGCCGGCGCAAGAAAATATCTAAAACTATAGGTGAGGCCAGGGATCATGGTGATATTCGCGAGAATTCCGCTTATCATTCCGCAAAAGAAGAGCAAGGGCTTAATGAAATGAGGATCAAAGACATGGAAGCCCGGTTGGAGAGCGCCATCGTGGTCAGCGATGCAGAGATGGCCAAAAAGGATAAAGTTGTCCTGGGGGCCATGGTTAAGCTTAAAAACATGGATACTGGTGAAGAGTTTGAGTATACGCTAGTGTCGGAGATCGACTCGGATGTTTTAGAGAACAAGATCTCAACTGATTCACCTCTTGGCGCTGCGATCATAAAGTGTAAAAAAGGCGCGGTGGTTAAGGTTAATGCTCCGCGCGGTTTGATCAAGTACAAAATCCTCGAAATAAAATGACCCCTCGACTCCCTCGACTCGTCCCGATACATCGGGACTCGCTCACCATTCGCTCGGGGCGAGCCCCTCGACCAACTAAAAAAGATCCTGGAAAAAATTAATCCCTTTTTTGACCTTTGCTTCGGCAATTGCTTTATTGATTTCGAGCCGGGTGGTTCTAATCTGGAAAAATTGCTACAATAGTATAAATCATGCCATAAGAGGAGTTAACATGAAAAAACTGATTTTATTCTTTGTTTCAATTATCCTTCCGATTTTGCTTGTTGCTGGTTGCAATGTTCTTAATCCTTCAAATGGTTCATCAAATAATTTGCTAAAGGCTTCTTATATCCAGCTCGGTGCGACCGGTTCATTAACTGAGATTTCTGCAAGTGCTATTGCATCTTTGGTTGTGGTAATTTTTGCCTTTGGAGATATAACCACCGAGAGCATAGATACGTCTTACCTTACCTGGATACAAACTTTTATGGACCATGGCGCTGCGGATTCGGTCTGCTTTTTGAGCATCGGTGGAGAGTTTGTTACTCCTGCACAAATTACTGCTGCTGGAGGGGTGGATGCTGTTGTTGCTAACCTCGTTGCTCAAATTACTTCGTACAACAGCAATTTAACAAGCGGCAGCATAAGTGGTGTAGACCTTGATCTCGAGAACGCCGTGGACGCGACCACCATTAATGGACTGGCCCAAGGATTCAAAGCAGCCGACTTGACGGTTTGCATCGCACCTCAGGTATATCTAAGTTCGGGCACAACTATTGATCCGGAAAATCCTTCGAACCTGGTTTTAACTTCGGGAGGAGCTCTTGCGACCACAAATTCTTATGGTTTGGCAATTTCCAATGGGTACGTTGATTACATAATGGTGCAGACCTATAACTCGGGAGGTTTTACCGTCAATGGGTATGCCGAAAACAATGTGGAATTTGTTAAGAGCATTTCCGAGGCTCTAAATAATGCCAAGTCCATATTATCTATTCCGGATGAGACGAAAATATTTGTTGGTACCGTAGCGAACCAATGTGCCGGGGGGCAATATAATATTTTTAATCCTGATCTTGGCTGGCCTTTCCCGGTGGCATACGATCAACAGTCGATATTAGATCAACTGCAAATCGATATACTTGCCATGGAAAGTGACAGCACAAATTATGGAAATATATCCGGCATAATGTTTTGGTCGCTGAGCAATGATTATATGCCATCTGGGTGGGGTGATACCTATGCGGTCGAAGGTGGTTTCAGCAAAACTATATGCGGCGCAGCTGATTAGCTGTGCCGATAAGTCTCAGGGCACAAGGAAGATGCTTACCTATGTGTTTTTGGTGGTGATCATGTCTACTATAGCGGGAATGATATATGGATATCTTTTTTAAGGACGGCAAGTCTTGAAAAGAATTAAGCTGAATCTGATGCCTAAAATGTTCGTTCTGCTGTTCCTTTTGTTAATAATCGCCGGCTGTGAGGATAAGCACGAAGTGCCAAAAGCCACGCAGCCGACTCTCCCCAAAGTTGCGCAGGTGAGGCCAAAAGTTACAGCCAAGCCCGCAGCCAAGCCCGCAGTCAAGCCTATCCAAAAAATCAAGGTTACTTTTATTGAGCTTGGTTCTGTTAAATGTATTCCCTGCAAAATGATGCAGCCGATCATGGATGAAATTACCGAAGAGTACAAGGATCAGGTTAAGGTTGTTTTTTACGATGTTTGGACAGACGAAGGCCGGCCTTATGCTGAAAAATACCGAGTCCGCGGCATTCCGACCCAGGTGTTTCTGGATGAGAAGGGCGAGGAGTTCTACCGCCACGTCGGGTTTTTCCCCAAGGATGAATTGGTCAAAGTCCTAGAGCTCAAGAAGGTAAAATAGTGTTGCTGGGATTATTTAATTGGTTAACGGCCGCGGTATCTTCTCCCTCCGGACTGGCAGTCCTGGCCGCTTTTATCTGGGGGATATTGAGTATTATACTTTCCCCCTGCCATTTAGCCAGCCTACCTCTGATCATCGGGTTTGTTGACGGCCAGGGGAAGATATCGACCTGGCGTGCTTTTTTGATCTCCCTGCTTTTTTCGACCGGCATCCTTGTTTCGATCGCGGTTATCGGCCTGGTCACAGGTCTGATGGGCAGGATGTGGGGAGACATTGGTGTTTGGAGCAATTATTTTGTGGCCGCAGTCTTTATTTTTGTCGGCTTGACTTTGCTGGACATTATTCCGTTTCCCGCTTTTGGTTTGGGGCGCCAGCCGGCGTATCAGAAAAAGGGAATGCTGGGCGCCTTTATCCTTGGCC
>JABMSE010000146.1 GCA_013204645.1 Candidatus Saganbacteria bacterium
CTGTTGCTGTGGCGCCGAATGATACACAATCACCACCCGTATTGTCCGATCCAGATCCGCAAATTGCATTCCCTGGTCCAGTAGTACAAAATCCGGTAGTAGCCTGCCCCCCGGACGTACACTCCCCTGTTGCTGTGGCGCCGAATGATACACAATCACCAGCGACATTGCTATCGCCAGATTCGCAGGCTGCTTGGGAAAACAACCCACCCAGGTTTATAAGCACGGGAATTTTGTATTCACCTATTTTCATAATATTCACCTATTTTCTTTAATACAATTCTACTCTTCATAAAAAATTGTGTCAAGGATAAATCAAAATCCGACAAAAAAATATCAAATTCTTGCGCTGAGTTGTTCCAGTATTAGATATCTGCTAAAATTAGACCACTATGGGACAAACGATTTCAGAAAAAATACTGGCAAAACATGCTGGACGAAAAGAAGTTGAACCGGGTCAGCTGATTGAATGCAAAGTAGATCTGGTGCTGGGAAATGACATTACAGCTCCTCCAGCTATCAAAGAATTTGAAAGAATCGGCGTCAAACGCGTTTTTGATAGAAAGAAAATCTACCTGGTTCCCGATCATTTTTCCCCGGCAAAAGACATAAAATCTGCGCAACAAATAAAAATGATGCGCGATTTTGCCAAAAAATACAAAATCGTAAATTTCTTTGAAATCGGCTGCATGGGCATTGAACATGTCCTGCTTCCAGAAATTGGAGCAATTAGGCCCGGAGAATTAATTATTGGCGCAGATTCGCATACTTGCACTTACGGCGCTTTGGGTACCTTGTCAACTGGTGTTGGATCAACTGACATGGCAGCAGCCATGGCCACTGGGAGAGTTTGGTTTAAGGTCCCGGAACAATTAAAGTTTGTCTATACGGGAAAGCTTGCTAAATGGGTTGAAGCCAAAGACCTGATACTTTATACCATTGGAAAAATCGGTGTCGATGGCGCTCGTTACATGAGCATGGAATTTACTGGCCCAGTTATCCGAAAGCTTTCCATTTCCGGAAGGTTGACAATGGCCAACATGGCCATTGAAGCCGGTGCCAAAAATGGAATCTTTGCTGCTGACGAAAAAACTAATGCCTATCTTAGGAAAGTTCACGCTGGCAAAGGCATTATTTATCGGTCCGATTCGGATGCCGCCTACAAAAGGGTTTATGAATGGGATGTTTCAAAGATTGAACCTCAAGTTGCCCTTCCCCATTTGCCTAGTAATACCAAACCAGTTAGCAAATGCAAAAAAATAAAGATAAACCAGTCGGTAATCGGCTCCTGCACCAACGGAAGAATTGAGGATATGCGCGTAGCAGCCAAAGTACTTAAAGGCAAAAGAGTCCATCGCGATCTTCGCTTAATTATTCTTCCCGGAACCCAAGAAATAAAACTGCAGATGATGAAAGAAGGACTAATGGAAACCTTTATCAAAGCCGGAGCAGTTGTATCTACTCCAACCTGCGGACCTTGCTTGGGTGGACATATGGGAATTTTAGCCGAAGGTGAGCGCTCAATTGCCACCACTAATCGCAATTTTGTGGGCAGAATGGGCCATCCAGAATCGGAAGTATATTTATCAAATGTGGCGGTTGCCGCTGCGTCAGCAATCGCCGGGCGGATTGTTAGCCCGAGGGATTTATGATAAAAGGCCAAGCCTGGAAATTCGGAAATAATATTGATACGGATTTGATAATTCCGGCTCGCTACCTTAATACCTCTCATCCAAAAGAGCTGGCCATGCATGCAATGGAAGACGCTGATCCTAAGTGGATTTCTAAAATGCAAAAAGGCGACTTTATTGTGGCTGGTGAAAACTTTGGCTGCGGCTCATCCCGCGAACATGCACCGATTGCCCTAAAAGCCGCAGGCGTGCGAGCTGTAATTGCCAAATCATTCGCCAGGATTTTTTATCGCAACGCCATAAATATTGGCCTTCCAATCCTTGAATGCCCTGAAGCAGCCCAAGAAATAAAAGCCGGCGACACACTAGAAGTTAATCTGGCAGATGGCGAGATAAAAAACATAACCAGTAAAATGATCTATCATGCCCAGCCCTTTCCTCCTTTTATGCAAAAGATTATTAAGGCTGGCGGTTTGATTAATCAGTTGAAATCTACAAAATAGCCTGCTACAAAGACAAAGCTTGCATTGTAATAAATAGCATTTTCGTTGGTTGACCAAGAATCTTTATCATCTAAATAGACCACAGCCGGTGGTGTTTTCGAAGTAAAAGCCGCCCGCACCGCTGGATCCTGTAAATTTTTATTGGGGCCTCCAGGAACAAAACCGGCAAAACTAATGGCGCTGGCAATTGATGGCCGATGATGGATATGCTCGGATGGATTAACGCCAAAGCCAGTTACAAAACATTTGTCATTGGCATTTTTGCCTAATACATAATGTAAGTGCTCCAAGGCCAAATTTTTATATTTCATATTACGGGTGAACTCATAAGCATAAATTAATATCTTGGCATAATCCATGGCCAGGGCATTTGAACCCCAGCGATAATCTGGCCGCCGCATTGCCACCCCAAAACCACTTTTGAGAGAAGCCTTTACTAAAAAATCAGAAAGTTTGATCAAATCATTCAAAATGTTCTTTCGGACCAAAGGTGATACCATGTCATTGGGCAACAGCAAATAACTAATATAGGCGTGATGAACAAGATTTGGCCAGCCAACATCAACCCTATATATGTCCAAAAAATTTACATCTTTGTAATTTTTAGCAAAATAATCATGGTATTTTTTATCCCTAGTTGCGCTGTAAAGCTCAACTGCAGCAAAAAGACGTTCGTCCTTATCCTGGTTATCACCATACTCTCCGGTTTTAACCGACGGATCATTCTTGAAACCGCCAGCTGGAACGATTTGCGGATGTGTTTCTAAAAAATTCCAAGCCCTAACCGCTGCTTCAAGCAATTTCTTGGCATAGGCTTTATCGTATTGTAAATAGATGGGATAAGCCTGGGCCATAACACCGGCAAAATCAGCTGTGGCCGTTGAAGAAATTGGAGAAATATAGCGCTTTGAATCATCTTTATCTGGCATAATAAAGGGAGAAAAGTTTAAGGGGGTTACCTTATGAAAAACGCCCCCCGTCCCTTTATCTTGCATAGTCAGCAACCAATCTAATTCGTATTTGATTTCGGCCAGTATTTGCTCTTTTGCATCCTCAGGCATTTCTTTGTTTAGCGAATAAAAAAGTAAAAGGGTACTTGCCGTATATGCTGCCGGCACACTATATTTTCCATAATCACCGGCATCATGCCAGCCACCAGTTGTCTCGAAGCTACCACTTTTGCTGGCAGAGGCAAGAAAATAAGCATCTTCTAAATGACAAGCGGGATGTTCCATTTTGCTTTTTTCATCATGGATAGCCGTACCACATCTTTGAAGATAAAAAGAGTGCAAAGCACTATTGACGACATCTTGATAGGGATTTTGGGACACTATCAGATCCTTTTTGGCATCACCAAAAGCTAATGAGTATTTGCCCGGACCATTCAGGTGTCCCAGAGCAATTATAAATACTTCCTGGCCGGTATCGCCATCTTTGGCAGGCAAGCTCTTATATTCAATCTCGGATTTATTACCCTTTTCGTCGCTTACGAAAAACTTTTTTCGGCCGCCCTCAACCACAACCTTTTTATAGCTCTGTGGTAAATACCCGATCTGATCAAGATAGATTTTATCTCCAAAACAAGGAGGAATAATGAGGAAAATAAGGAATATAAAGGATATGAGGGATCGCGCCAAACTAAATGCCTTTGGCGACACAATCCCCAACCTCGGTCGTTGACATACCCATTTTTCCGGCCGACATGCTCTTCATCTTTGTACAAGTATGTCTAATCGCTCTATCGATATCTTTTGCCGCTTTATTTTCACCAAGTTGCTCAAGCAACATCTGAAGAGCAGCAATAGCGGCTAAAGGATTAATTACATTTTTCCCCGTATATTTTGGGGCGGAACCACCAATCGGCTCGAACATAGAAAGCCCCTCTGGATTTATATTTCCACCAGCAGCAATACCCATGCCACCCTGAATCATAGCTCCCAAATCGGTAATAATATCTCCAAACATGTTATCCGTTACAATTACATCAAACCATTCGGGATTTTTGACAAACCACATGCAGGTAGCATCAACATGGGCATAATCTCTTTTAATATCCGGATAATCTTTTTTGCCGATTTCATGAAAGGTTCTTTCCCAAAGATCAAAGGCATAAGTTAAAACATTGGTTTTACCAACCAGGGTTAATGTTTTACGTTTGTTTCTTTTTTTGCAATATTCAAAAGCATAACGCAGGCAACGCTCAACCCCTTTCCTGGTGTTTACCGACACTTGCGTTGCAATTTCATCTGGCGTTCCTCGTCTTAAATATCCTCCGGTGCCCGCATAAAGCCCTTCGGTGTTTTCGCGGACGACAACAAAATCAATATCCTTGGGGCCCTTATCCTTAACCGGAGTCCACACATTTGGATAAAGAATAACGGGTCTTAGATTGATATACTGGTCAAGGGCAAAGCGAAGTTTGAGAAGCACTCCATGCTCTAAAATGCCGGGCTTAACCTCGGGATCCCCTACCGCCCCTAAATAAATCGCATCGCATTTTTTTAGTTTCTTAATATCTTCAGCCGAAACCAATTTGCTGGTCTTAAGATACCTTTTTCCCGAAAAATCAAAATCTTCCAACTTATAGTCAAACTTATGCTTTTTTGAAACGGCGGCTAAAACCTTGAGCCCTTCGGCTACTACTTCGGGTCCAGTACCGTCTCCACCAATAACTGCTATTTTGTAGGTCATAATTGTTCCCCTTTCTTTTGATAGATTATAGCAAAAATAGGGTTTTTTTTCAAAAGAAGGCCGGTTCTTCAGGTTAAAAATCGTGTTATAATAACCATCATGCTTCTGAAAACCGACCCCGATATTATCAAAGGCTACCTCGAGGACAGCTCCAATTTGGGAGGCGGACATGCTGACGGGGTTTATATTCCACAAAACGAAAAAGAAATTATTGAAGCCCTCAACGAGTGTAATAGTAAAAAAATACCCTTAACCGTTTCCGCTGGAGAAACCGGAACAACTGGCGGATGCATTCCCTTCGGCGGATGGGCCTTAACCACCCAAAAGCTTAATAAAATCATCACCCTGGACACGGAAAGGAAATTCGCGGTTGTAGAACCCGGGGTAACCTTGGAAGAAATCGAAGCCGCCGTAAAAAAAGAAAACCTCCTCTACCCTCCTGATCCAACCGAAAAAACCGCAACTATTGGGGGGACGGTTTCAACCAATGCTTCAGGTGGGCGCGGTTATCGCTTTGGATCAACCAGAGATTGGGTAAGAAGGATAAAAGTGGCTCTCCCTTCTGGTGAAATTCTTGACCTGAAAAGAGGAGAAAAGAAAGCACCCCTATCAACCATTTCCACCTATACAATGCCTCGGGTAAAAAATGCAGCCGGATACTTTGCAAAACCAGGCATGGACCTAATTGATTTGTTTATCGGCCAAGAAGGGACCCTTGGTATCATTTCGGAAATTGAAATTTCCCTTTCCCCTGCTCTAGCAGAAACCTTTGATATTGTTGCATTCTTTCCATCTGAAAAGATTGCGGTTGATTTTGTGCTCTCGGCAAAAGCAAAAAAAGATCCAAGCATTAACTTTTTTGAGTTTTTTGATGAAAACACCTTGCAAATGCTTAAGAAAACCTATCCTCATATCCCAGAAGGGGTAAAGGCTGCGGTTTATATTGAACAAGAAATTACCGCACAAAACGAGAATACATATCTGGAGGACTGGGCCCAGCTGCTAGAAAAATATAAGGCATCAATAGATAGCTGCTGGCTGGGCATGGACTCGGCTAAAAAAGAGGAGCTCAAAAACTTTCGTCACGCAATCCCAGAACACATCAACGAACTTTTTAAAACCCATAAGCTGGTCAAATTGGCCACCGACATCGCGGTTCCAACTGACAAGTTCAAAGAAATGTATGATTTCTATACCTCATCCCTTAACCCTCCCGGTTCGTCCCTATTCAACATAAAATTTGGACACATCGGGGAAAATCACCTGCACGTCAACCTTTTACCAAAATCTTCCGAGGAAAAAATCGCAGCTAAAGGATTAATTCTAAAGTTCGTAAAGAAGGCCATTAGCTTAGGCGGCACCATTTCAGCAGAACACGGGGTTGGCAAAATTAAACATCAATATTTAAAAGAAATGTATGGGCAGGCTGGCATTGATGACATGATCCGCATCAAAAAGACCTTTGATCCGAATCTAATTCTTGGTCGCAACAACATGTTTGATGTAGACAGAAAAAGTTAAAGTTGGTAGAATGACTTAGCTTGCATTCATGTCGAGCGACGAAGGAGTCGAGACATTCCCCGGTAGCTCAATGGTAGAGTACCTGACTGTTAATCAGGGTGTTAGTGGTTCGAGTCCACTCCGGGGAGATCTTTCCTTTTCCTCACAAACCATTCCGTGGACGAGAACGGGAAAAATGTAGGGAGCGCGTAAGAGTCCAATTTCTACCAGCCCGGATCAAATAACTTGAACCACATCAAAGCCGCGCCGTCCTGATTATCATCATCCGTAATAAGGCACCAATTGTCGGTATCCGAAGCGGGCAGAATGCCGATGCCTTCTAAGTTCCCGGTCTTGGGAGCGAAGAATTCTGCAATTGGAGTTAAGTATCTTTCGCCATTGATGTAAGATGACAAGTTTGTAACTTCTAGGTAGTTAGGTCCTGTATTGTGCCACACATACAACAGTCCAGCTGACCGGTCAAACTCCAGTCCGGAACTTTCACTTCGGCGTGTCCGGTAGCTGCCAACGTAATCAAAAGATCCATCGACCCTGCTTAGATCAAAAACGTATACTCTGCCACCGTTTTGATGAGCAACAAACATCAGCCCCCCCATCCCATTTGTACTGGTGTAAGGATTCCCGTTGCCGTCTACAAAATTATAATGTGTCAACCAGGCATCCGGCACAAACGTAATCCCTTCCGATCCCGAGCCTCCGTTGGTTGGCACATAGGCAGATATATTCCATTCTCGGCTGAGAACTGGTACTCCGTAAACAGACACATCATACTCCCTAATCAGGTCAGTCCCCTCATTCATAACGTAAACGACCTCTTCGTTATAATCCGCCTGACAGATACCCTCAACGTCTCCACTGCCCCAAACAAATTTAGCCGCGACGCCAGCCTCATTGGTTGCAATTTTGAGGCTACCGGCACCATCTTCGACCAGGGCCCAAAATGCAGACGGACCACCATTGCAGCAAACCCAAAAAGTCCGGGTTTCTGGATTCCAGGAAGCACCACTCATATTGTTTTGGAAATCAGCGTCAAGGTGAGTAAGATTTTCCGCTTCCAGCGCGGTTTCTCCAGGCCAGGGAGCAGTAGTTACGATAGTAGTAGTCGTTGTACTCGTAGTTGTAGTTGTACTCGTACTGGTAGTAGTTGCGGTACTGGTTGTAGTAGTGGTTGTGGTTGATGCAGTTGTTGTGGTCGTTGTGGTTGGTGTAGCTGTTGTAGTCATAGTGCTTGTAGTAGTTGGTGTTGAAGTGCTGGAAGTTGATGATGTGGTTGAACTAGTTGTGGCAGGCACTGTTGAGGTGGTTGTTGAAGTAGTAGTAGTAATAGTTGTTGTTGTTGGGACGGTCGATGTTATGGAACTACTGGTAGTTGATGTACCAGTTGTTGAAGTTGTGCTACCGGAAGTGGTAGAGCTGGTTGTTGAGCTTGTTGTTGAGGTAGTGATTATTGTTGACGATGTTGTCCCTGAAGTGGTGGTGCTGGTTGTAGAAGAGCTTGTAGTTGTCGTAGTTGATGTAGTAGCGACAAATGTTGCCGGTTCTGGTTGGGTTTGGCCACAACCAATTACTAACAACAGAAATAAGCTCGCCAGCGACGCCAATATAAGATGCTTCATTGCACTAGTATTCATAGCATAAACTGTTGCGTCTTTCAATAATAAATTAAATATCATGAGTCAGCCTACTAGCGCGAAACTCGCTTGCCCTGAACGAAGTTAAAGGGTCCAAGAGGGGGAGTCTCTCGAGGAAAGAAAAAGCCCCTGATCAACCTGCTTAATAACAGGTGAGTCAGGGGCTAATATTTTAAAAACTAAGCTGTTTACTTAGAATCTGTCACGGCGAGAATCTCTTCTGTCGCCGGATCGATCTTCTCTAGGCCTAGCTTCGTTACATGTGATTTCGCGATCTCCCCATTTAGAACCGCTTATAGCAGCGATTGCCTTTAGGGCAGCCTCGTCATCCATATCAACAAATCCAAATCCTTTGGATTTACCGGTCATTTTATCATTAATTACTCTGGCTGATTTTACTTCGCCAAATTCTGCGAACTTTTTCTCCAGCTCTTCGTTAGTGGCAGACCAGGGTAAATTGCCAACAAAAATACTTTTCATAATTGAACCTCCTTTTGATTATTTTTCTGCGATTAACGGAATGTGAGGCCCCAAAAAAATGAGGATTCGTCACGATCATTCAGCAGAATTCTATGATCTTCAACCATTAACCTCGACTCTACCATTAGATTATAGCATATAAAAAGCAATATGGGTAGCTACAAAACTCGCCTGCCCTGCTTGTCTTGAGCCTGTCGAGAGAAGAGAAAGCGAAGGGTGCAAGAGGGAAAGTGCTGCCCCCCCCCGGCTCAAAGATGGAGGAGAGCTGTTGTTCTCCTAAGAAAGAAAAGCACCCAAAATAACCGAAGGCTTAATTTCTTTTAAGAAGTGAGGAAGGGAAGACGAGGCCCATTCTCCCTCAACCACTTACGCTGTTGTTTATAATCCGGCATCAGAGCAGAAACCTTATTCCAAAACCGTTTGGAATGATTTTGTTCAACCAAATGCATTAATTCATGGACAATGACGTAGTCGAGCACAACGCCGGACGCCATAGCCAGCCGCCAGTTGATTCGCAGGTCACCTTTTGAATTACACGATCCCCAGCGCCTCCGCACCTTGGAGAGTGATAATTTTCTATACTTCAATCCGGTTAAAGAGCAATACCAGTCTACCCTCCCTTTGATTTTCTGAAATGCTTCTTTTTGGCTGACAAATTTTAAAGCTGGCAAGTTTTGCAGCCGTAGGCGGGCTTGTTGCTGCATTTTTAAAATCCAAGCCTGTTTTTTCCAAATTAACGTTTGAATGTATGCATGCGGAATTCGGCGAGGAGCCCGGACAATCAAAGCAGCATCCGGAGCAATTTCAAGAGCAATAGATCTTCTTTTAGAAACAATTAGTTTGTCGATTTTAATTTTGGGCATCTAAGGTTTTATTATTCCTCCCTAGCTTCAACCTGGTTTTCTAAAGTGTAGATGGGCAACATGTTTTTCAAATTCGTGTAGTTCCATCGTGAAGGTAATTTGAACCCTTCGACGAGCTCGGGACAAACCGAGAAGAATTTGACTCAAATTTTTCTTAATTCTTGTCAGGCGCGACCAATCCCAAGGTCATTGCCCTCCCCCAACACAGATATCATCTAAAGGCTTGCCCCTATCCCCATTTCTCCCGCATAACAATTTCCTTAAGCGGAAGGCGATTTTTTTCATTTGGATAGCTATCTGCCGGATAACCCACAGCTAACATCTCTACTAAACAGACATCTTCGGGAATGCCAAGGACTTTTTTGGCCTGATCTTCATAGAAGGCACCGACCCAACAACTTCCCAGACCAAGTTCTGCGGCTGCCAAAGTCATATGGTCAATGGCAATGGCAACGTCAATGGGATAAGCCAGCTGGCCGCAGGTCATTTTATAATCGGTTACTATGGCACAACAAGCAATAATTACGGGTGCTTCTCCAACAAAGCTCTGATTTTTAGCGGCAACCATTAGCTTCTGCCGGGTCTTCTTATCTAAAACTACAATAAATCTCCTCTCCTGGATATTCCTGGCCGATGGTGACAGCCTGGCTGCTTCCAAAAGCATGCTTAATTTTTCTTCCTCAACAGCTTTGTCTAAATAACTGCGAACGCTTTTTCTTTTTTTGATCGCTTCAAACACATCCATTACTTGAAATCCTACCATTTTCCCCTCCCAATCTCAACAAAATCAGCCCCTATCTTGGCCCCCAAACTGCCGCACAACTCTTTTCACACCCCGACGCTAAAACCTGCTATAATTAGTCTATGGCTAAAATTATAAATATCGCCATTATTGCCCATGTTGACCACGGCAAAACAACCTTAACCGATCACCTGTTGCGCCAGGGAGGCGCTTTTGGCGAACGCGACGAAGTCCCTGAATTGGTCATGGACAGCAATGACCTGGAAAGAGAGCGCGGCATCACTATCTTTTCAAAAAACTGTTCAATCCATTACAAAGATTACAAGATAAACATTGTCGACACTCCCGGCCACGCCGACTTTGGCTCAGAAGTTGAGCGGGTGCTTAAAATGGTTGACAGCGTTCTCCTCTTGGTCGACGCTAAAGAGGGCCCGATGCCGCAAACAAAATTTGTGCTATCAAAATCGCTTAGGCTGGGCCTTGCGCCAATTGTCGTCATTAACAAGATTGATAAAAAGGGCCATCGCGCAAACAAAGTTGTTGACATGGTCTTTGACCTTTTTGTTAAACTTGAAGCCAATGATCAACAATTAGATTTCCCAATCGTTTATTCAATCTCTAAAGAAGGCATGGCTAAATATAATTTGGACGACGAAAGCTCTGATTTAACTCCATTATTTGAGACGATACTCAAACATGTTCCTCCCTACCCTGACAAAATAAGCCAACCACTACAATTACAAATAGCCAATCTGGACTACAGCGATTATGTCGGCAGGATTGGTATCGGCAGGATTACTTCCGGCACATTAAAAAAGGGCGACCGGATAGTTGTCTGCAAAAGAGACAGCTCTATTTTACCTGCAAAAATTACTAAACTCTGCTGTTTTGAGGGGTTAAAACAAGTTGAAATAGAAGAAGCCAGCTGTGGTGACATTGTAGCTCTTGCAGGTATCCCCGATATAACCATTGGAGAAACAATTTGCTCGGCCGATAATCCTCATCCGCTGCCCTTATTGGTTATCGATGAACCAACCTTATCTATGGAATTCCTGGTCAATAATTCCCCCTTTTCTGGCAAAGAAGGAAAATATGTAACCACCCGCCAGTTAAAAACCAGACTTGAACGGGAACTGCAAACAAACGTTGGCCTGCGCATGGAAGCGTTTGCCAATGGCGAAGGTTTTAAGGTTGCCGGTCGCGGTGAGCTCCATCTTTCTATCCTGCTTGAAGAAATGCGACGTGAAGGTTATGAAATCCAGGTTTCTCAGCCCAAAATTATTTATAAGACCATTAACAACGAAAAAATGGAGCCAATCGAACAGGCTTTAATCTCTGTACCTGAAGAATTTGTCGGCGCCGTCATTGAAAAGCTGGGCAAAAGGCGCGGCGAAATGCAGGACATGTCTACCAAAAACGGCACTACCAACCTTGTCTACCATGTGCCAACCCGGGGGCTGCTCGGTTTTCGCGCCGAATTCATCATGGATACAAAGGGTGAAGGTGTTTTACACCACGGTTTCTACCGCTACGAACGATTTAAGGGCAAAATCTCCAAGCGGCACAACGGTGTCTTAATTTCCGGCACCACCGGTACTACTACGTCCTACGCATTGAATAACATCCAGGAAAGAGGCAAATTGTTAGTTGGCCCCGGTGTTCGCGTTTACGAAGGCCAGGTAGTAGGTGAATGTTCGCGCAAAAACGATATGCCCGTTAACCCCTGCAAAGAAAAGAAAAAAACCAATATACGTTCGGCCGGGGCAGACGAAGCAATAAAACTAATTCCGCCCATAAGATTGAACATAGAACAGGCATTGGAATTCATTGCCGGAGACGAGCTAGTAGAAATTACACCAAAAAATATCCGTCTAAGAAAAAAGCTGTTGACCGAAAATGACCGCGCCCGGGCATAGGGCCAAGAAAACAAAGGAGGAGAAAATGGAAAACCTGCAACATGTCACTGCTGAGGAATGCCAAAAGTGTCTTACGTATCCATCCAAGGTGATTGAAACATCGGTTGGACCGATCGAATATGCCGATCGCGGAGAAGGACCAGTATTGCTCTCTGTCCACGGCGGGCCCGGGGGTTATGATCAAGGTCTTGGAATCGGAGAGGTTTTCCTTAAATCAGGATTCCGTATTGTAGCACCGTCACGGCCAGGCTACCTCGGCACAAGCCTTGAGGCTGGTAAAACACCAGAAGAACAAGGCGATATGTTAGCGGCTTTCTTGGATGCCATGGATCTCCCTAAAGTAGCCGCTGTTGGTTGTTCTGCAGGGGGGCCACCTACTTATCAGTTGGCTGAACGGCATCCAGATCGCGTTTCTGCCCTAATTGAAATAGACTCTGTAAGTATCAAATATGTTAAGGCACAGGAATTGAGCAAACTGCAAGAAACTATCTATTTGAGTAAACCAGGGCTTTGGCTCACTGGCTTTTTCATGCGTCATTTTCCGTCGGCTGTAGTAAAAAATTTTCTTGAAACGGAAAGCTCCTTAGATGAACACGAGATCGGTGAACGTGTAAAAGAAATCGTGAAGGACAAAGATAAATTTGCGTTTTTAAATTTTCTTTTTAAAACGATGAGCGAAAAATATAATAAACGCAAAGCTGGGGTTGATAACGATCTTGAACAGATGCAGGCATTAGATAAATTGCCGCTTTCCAATATTTCATGTCCAACCCTAATTATGCACGGCGATGCTGATAGCGATGTTCCAAAGAACCACGCCGAATACGCCCACAAAGCAATCAAAAGTTCAGAACTCTACTGGATTAAGGGTGGTTCACACCTCGGTTTCTGGATTGCAGATTCAGCGTATGAAGCTCAAGAATATGCCGTCAAGTGGTTGAAGCGGATCCTAGCTTTAACCTCCTAGCAGACATTCTTCTTTGCTTCATTCATACCATCATTGCCCTCCCCAGATCTAACGCACTCGAGCTGCATAATTAAAAGCAAAAAAATAATTCTGCCATTTCTTATCCGTTGAACCAAAGCTATTATCAAAGGCAAAATAATCCGCCAGGCATTCTCTCACGCGGACAAGTTCTTTCAGACGCCGAACATTGCGTTGATCAGAAATAGTCAAATCAATTAACTCCAAAGCCCGCTCAAATGCCTTCCAACTATAATCATTGTTATCTTTTTTGCGCCAATTGATTGCCCGCCCTACTTCACTGCCAACATTGGCCATCTGTTCAAAAAAAGTTAGGTTATTCCATCGACCAGAAGCTAATTCTTTGTGTTGATACTTCATGCTTTAATTACCTTATTCACAATTTCCATAACTTTTATTATACCACGAAAAGATAAAAGCTCACTAGATAACATGCTATAATATCCACAAATCAGGAGGTGTCTTATGAAAAAGATTCAAGCTGGGATTCTTTTTGGTGTTTTAGCCGGGGTCATTGATGTAATTCCTATGCTTTTGCAAGGGATAAGTTGGGATGCAAACTTGTCGGCTTTCTCTCTGTGGGTAGTTGCTGGCTTTATGATCGCAACTTCCAGCCTCAAAATCAATAGTATCTTAAAAGGCATACTTATATCTTTTTTAATTCTCCTTCCTGCAGCGATAATCATAGCCTGGGCAGAGCCAGTTAGTTTAGTCCCAATTAGCATTATAACGCTAATTCTGGGGGGGGCATTGGGTTACATTATAGATAAAGTCGGGAGGTAATATTATGATTAACTACGTTTTTATCGGTTTAGGTGTCTTTTGCGCCGTGGTCAATATCGCTCTCGACAAATCGGCTCGCAATAGTAAAAGGGTGATCGATATCTGCCTACTCTATGCTCTGCTATTTGGCGTTGGCGTTTGCGGCCTTTTCGGAGGCTCAGGCCACCTTTTTATACCCAACAAAGTCGCCAAAATGATTGGCTGGCCTCCGGGCAGCCCATTTCAGTTTGAGGTTGGCATGCACGATGTGGCCTGGGGAACCTTAGGCGTTTTATGCATCTGGATCCGCGGAACTTTTTGGTTGGCAACTGGCCTTGGATGGTCAATCTTTATGCTGGGAGCAGCCTGTGGGCATATTAAACAAACAATTGTTGCGGGAAACTTTGCACCTTATAATGTTGGCATGATTTTACCGGATATTCTCATACCAGTCATAATCCTTTCTCTCTTTATTGCCCAAGCTGTCGTTAGCAGAAAAACATGAAAAATATTTCACGCAGATTTATTTTCTTTGCTGCACTGTTTGTTTGTGTCCTTTCTATCTTAGCCATCTATAGTTATCTCTACCCACGCATTCTCTTTTATCCCGAAGATTTTGTCGGCCCCCGGACCCATTTTGATCCTTATAAAGTACCACCGGCTCCAGATTACAGCCAACCGGATAACTGGATGTTCACCCCCAAAAATCCTGATCAATTCAGCGTAGATGTTTTTTGGGTATATCCCACAGTTTATATGTCAACTGAGAGCTGGAACATGCCGCTCGATGATCAAGAAACAAGAGAAAAGGCAAAGACAGCTACCCTTAAAATGATTGGGGTTTTTAAGGACAGCACCAATGTCTATGCCCCCTATTACCGTCAGGCCGGTGGTGCCTGCCTTTCTGCCATCAAAAGTGATAAAGATGGGTCAGTGGGCGTTGGCATCGACGATACCACCGAGGCTTTTAAATATTACCTAAAGAACTTAAATAATGGGAAACCCTTTATCCTAGCTGGCCACAGCCAGGGATCAAACGTTCTCATTGAGATGATGAAGGATCTTTTTGTAAATGAAGAAATAAGCAACAAACTGGTAGCAGCTTATATTATAGGATGGTCGGTGACTGGTGAAGACCTTAAAAAGTATACGTTTTTAAGGATAGCTGATACACCGGATTTTGTCGGCGGAATAATAACCTATAATACGGTTGCTGATGGTTTTCAGGATAAAGCACCCACTATTCTGCCGGGGGCCATGGTGGTTAATCCTCTGCCGTTTTCAACATCTGAAGCATTGGCTCCTGCTTCCTCAGATATAGCGGCTGTGATCATTGATGATAATTTACAAAGAACAGTGATTCCGAATTTTACATCAGCCCAGATCAAAAATTCAGCGCTTATTATACCCAGGCTTAAAAATGAAGATAAACTGGATCTGCCTTTTGGTCCAGGTATTTATCATAATTATGATTACAGCTTTTTCTTTGAAAATATCCGAAAAAACGTCAAAGAACGCATAAAATCATTTTTTCATAGCTCTTTGCAATAAATCCAATAGACAACTGGGCCCTCTAAGAAACCTACATCAAATAGACAACCAAGGTACCCCAGACCGTAAGAAGAACGTTGCCAAAAGCATAAGGGACAGTATATCCCAGAGCCGGGGCAGCGCTTTCGGCTTCTTCCTTTAAAGCATTAAGGGCAGCGGTGATCGTCCCGGCGCCAGTTAATGCACCAAAAAGCAGAACTGGATTTAATTTACGCAAAACCAATCTCCCAAAAATTATTCCAACAATCATTGGTGTTAAGGTTAAAATAACGCCAGCGAAAAAGATGGAAAGACCGGTAGTCTGGATAGCAACCACCGCCTTTGGCCCAGCAACCAAACCAACACAAACAATAAAAAGATTCAAACCCAAATCTGTAAAAATCCACTGGGCGCTATCGGGAAAGTGACCAAAAGTAGGATGAACTGCACGCAGCCACCCAGCAACTAGACCGGCCACCAATACACCACCACCAATACCCAAAGTTAGGGGAATGCCAAAAATAGGAACAGCCACTAATCCCAAGAGAGTTCCCAACACAATGGCAATCCCTACCATAACCAGGTCCGTGGCCGAGGTAGGACGCTCAGCATACCCAACATTTTTAATTAGTTCTTCAACATCCTTCTCTGCCCCCGCCACCTCCAAAACATCGCATTTTCTAACCACTAAATCTCTACCCAGTGGCAATTCTTGCCCACCGCGTGTTATCCTACGCAAAAAACATCCCTGGCCATACTTAGCTGCGAGCTGCCCCAAGGTCTTTCCAACCACATCTTTTTTTAGAACACAAATATTCATGATCTCACCAACAATATTTGCCACAGCTTTATCATCTACTTCTGGGCCAACTATTTTATCTGCCTCAATCAATGCCTGCCTATGCCCCACCAGAGCAACAATATCACCTGATTGGATCACCGAGTTTGGCTGTGCATCAAATACCTGATCTCCATGTTTTATCTTTTCAAGAGCTATTCTGGCTGGGAACATTGCCTCAATTTGGCTTGGAGTCTTACCAACACAATTTGCATTGGTTACCTTATAAGCACGCAGGCCTACACGTTTATACCAAGAAAAAAGCTCGGGGCTGTCTGCTCCTCCACCAGAAAGTTCTTGCTCAAGCTTCTTTGCTTCGGCTTTTAAATCAATCCCCATAAGTTTGGGAACTATTTTGAAGAAAATAACCAAACCCGCAGTTCCAAATATATAGGTAACCGCATAGGCAACGGCAACATTACTGGTAAAGGTAGATTTAAGTATGGAACTTATAGGAAGTTGCGCAATTGCCCCATCTGCCGTTCCAATTATAGCTGATTGAGTCATTGCACCACCGAGAAGTCCAGCAGTTGTCCCCGGATCAAAACCAAAGAATTTGCCCAAAGCAAGGGCAGTTATCAAGCCGGTTACCGCAACCACCAGGGAAATCCAGATATAATCCAGGCCATCTGCTCGAATTGCCCCAAAGAACTGTGGCCCGACCTTATAACCAATAGCAAAAATAAATAAAGCAAAAGCAACGGTTTGCAAAAGCTCTGGAATGGTAACCCCTATTTGTCCAACCACTAGGGCAGCAATAAGACAGCCAGCAGTTGACCCAAGATTAAAACCAAGAAACTTAATTTTACCAATAAAATAGCCAATTGCTATTGCCAAAAAGATTAAGAGCTGGGGATAAGTCCGGCACAGTTCAAAAATAGCTTCTATCATTTGTTCTCCTCCTCCCTCCTTCGCTTTTCAAGCTTCGGAGGATTTTTTATTTTTTAGATGCTTGCCAAGTTTCGTGGTATTCTTCCAGAAGATCACTGATGCCTTTACCAATTTTGGCATAAGCATCGTCCGGCAGATTTGCCAGGGATACACGGACCGACATCTTGGGGGCATCAAAACCTCCGCCATCCATTAAGACGATAGATTTTTCCGACGCCAACCTCCACACAAAATCTATCGGCTCATGATTTTTAAGCAACCAATCCGAAAAATCCTTACTATACCTTGTGGCAGCTAAGATAGGGATATCTATAATGGTATAGTAATGGGCATCATATTTGCTTTGGGGATGTTTGATCCCAACTGCTTTATAGAGAGTTTCAAATCTTTTGGCAACAATGCTCTGGGCCGCTTTTTTATATTCGCCCTTTTTATCAATTAAACAAAAGAGGGAATTAAGTACCATCTGGACTTGTTGCGGGGTCGACGCTCCTGCCGTATGATTAAGCGCAACCGCCCGGCTGTCAGCCACCATCCGATCAATAAGCTTCAGTTTATTAGGATCCAAAACTACCGTTTGATAACGTTTATAGAGCTCTTTCTTCATTTTTTCTGGGAGAGCTGCAATCTTTTTATCAAAGATGTTATCTTGATGGATGGCAATAACTCCTAGGCGCCAGCCAGTTGCGCCAAAGTATTTTGAAAAGGAATATACCAGGATGGTATTATAGGGAGCAACTGCTATAAGCGAGCGATAATCATTCACAAAAGTCCCATAAACATCATCGGTGATAATTATCATTTCCTTGTTTCTGCTTTTTACAATTTTTGCCACCTCGGCTCGAGAGTCGGGATGCATGCTGACTGAGCCCGGATTTGATGGATTCACCAAAAAGAAAGCCTTGATCGATGGATCAGCTAGTTTTTCAAGTGATTCCTTAGTGTAAACCCAATCCTTGTTTTCATCTTGCATACAGTCCATCTCAACAAACTCATAATCATTCAACTCTGGGATTTCAATGTAGGGAGTAAAAATGGGAGTACCTATCGCTATTTTATCCCCCTTATGCAAAAGATGATTCTCCATCAGGGAATTAAAAAGATATTGGATAGCTGCCGTACCACCTTCGGTTGCAAACAGGTCGAGATTAGCTGATTTTTCATCGCCACCACACATTTCTATTTTAAGATATTCATGGACTATTTTTTCACTCAAGGTCAACATTCTAGGTGGCGTTGGATAATGGTCTCCTAGGATCGCATCTACCATCTCAAAAACAAAAGCATCGGCATCAATTTTGAGCTCATTTTTAACATGGGCAAGCGCTTTAGTTAAAAAGGCAATTCCCGGGGTGCCCGAATTTTTGCCTAAAAATTCCTCAAATCTTTTTGCTATGTCTTTTTGGATGGGTACACCACCAAATTCTGGACGATTAAAGTTTTTCTTTGAATCTTCCAGAGCAAAAAGACCCAGCTGAAAAAAACCATGCCGAGGCTCAATGGCAATCCAGTTGGGATTACCCCGTCCGGCATTAAGCATCAGTTTTTCGTGATTGCTCTGTGCCATATCTATCAGCTTGTTCTTCAACTCAAACGGACTCAATCTCTCATAAGCTTTCTCTTCTGCTCTACCCATATCATTTCCCCCTTATTAATCAAATTTGGCTTAATTATAGAGGGGTGGAAATGCATTTGCAAGGGGATTTTTTTTGAATTATACTTACTTCATGAAAACAGAATATGAGATAAAGTTTAAGCTAAAGGATAAAAAAGCTATTCTCAACAAATTAGCTGAAATCGGCGCACAGGACCTGGGAGAAAACAAAGAAACCGATATCTATCTAAGCCTGGGACCACGCCAGCTAAGAGTTAGAAAAATAGGCCAGGAAGGACTAATCACCATTAAAAAGGCCATCGCCAGCCAAACCGCCAAAGTCCGCGAAGAACTGGAAGTAAAAATAGCGGATGTAGAAGGCATCCTCAAAGTTTTTGGTACCTTAGGTTTTTATGAAACCAGACGAAAAGAAAAACTACGCCACACCTTTAAATTGGATGAAGGCTGCGTTTTAATCGATAAACTACCCTTTATAGGATATTATATTGAACTAGAAGCATTTTCAGAAGATAATCTAGTGATCCTCGCTAATAAAGCTGGACTAGATTACACAAAAGGAATAAAAACTAATTACGGAGGGCTTTTTAATACTTACTGTAAATTAAATCAAGAAAAATTTAAAGGGGTGGACAAAAGAGTCACTCTTACTTTTTCTGACGAAAAGCTCTACTCGCCCTCAAACTCGGTTTGAGCATAGACCAAATAACCCGCCTCCTCAAGCTTTTTTTTACCGCCCAGGTCAGGTAAATCAACAATAAAAGCCAATTCAACTATTTCTCCATGTAATTTTTTAACCAGTTTAGCTGCCGCCATGGCGGTACCACCGGTTGCTATCAAATCATCAATTATCAAAACTTTCTGGCCTTTGGAAATAGCATCCTTATGAATTTCAACTACATCAGTACCGTACTCGAGGCTGTACTCCTCTCTTTCTGTTTCCGCCGGAAGCTTTCCCTTTTTTCTAACCGGGACAAAGCCTTTTTCTAGCAAATAAGCAACTGCCCCACCCAAGATAAATCCCCGCGAATCTATCCCGACTACAACATCAATTTCTTGGTCCCTATATCGGGCTACAAAATCGTCAATGCAAATCCTAAGCCCTACAGGATCCTTAAGCAGGGTTGTAATATCGCGAAACATGATCCCTTTTTTGGGCCAATGAGCAATGGTCCTAATTCTTGATTTAATCGGCATTTATATCCTCCCGACTACATTGATCAAAAGATTTTTTACTTTTTCTGCGTTTTCCTTCATCCTTTGCATTACCATCTCGTACGTCACCGGTTCTTCATCAGCCTTCCAACAATCATAATCGGTTGACATGGCAATCGTCTGGTAAGGAATACCTAATTCATTGGCCAAGATAACTTCCGGGCAAGTTGACATATTAATAATGTCCGCACCCCAGGCCCGAAACATATGACTTTCAGCTCTAGTTGAAAACCTAGGACCCTCAACGGTTATGACGGTAACATCCCGGTTATACTCATAGCCGAACTCGTCACAGGTTTTACAAAGAATATCGATTAGCTGTTTATCGTAAGGGTCACTCATGGGAGTATGAACTACTTTGTCATGAAAAAAAGTAAGGTTTCGGTGGCGGGTAAAATCTATAAACTGTGAAGGAAAAACCAAGTTTCCCGGTTTAATCTCTTCTCGCAAGGATCCCACGGCAGTGGCGGCAAAAATATGAGTACAACCTTCTTCTTTTAAGGCATAGATATTAGCCAGGAAATTCACTTTGGTAGGCATAATCCCGTGATCTCGGCCATGTCTAGCCAAAATTACAACTTCTACTCCATTAATCTTTCCGCAAGTTAAAGGAGAGGTTGGCTGCCCAAACTTATTGTTATCATCTTTCTCGGATGGGTCTTCTAATATCTGAGGGTTATCCAAGCCTGATCCGCCAATAATTCCAATCTTTGCCATGCTTACATTATAAGTAAGGGACAATATTGTGTCAACTAATCTTTACGCCTCAGCTTCTCCGGTTCCGAAAAAGTGGCGCCACTTTCATTTACTCCCCCCGCCCCCCAATATTTCTTCAGCCACTTACCACCAACATTTTCGAAGTAGTAAACCTTGCCATTATCGCTATTGTGAAGCCAGACTCTGTCATTCTCATCCCAGCACCAATAGACATTAAACCTAGCCGGAAAACCCACCTCGTCTTTATATAATAGATTCTTGTCCGAATCGCTTATAGCAACCTTCCACCAATGCGTATAATTGTCCCTTTTCTCTTTGACCATCGGAACGGTTAAAATATATTTTTTGCTCTCGGAATAAATGGGCGATGTCTGGTTTGGTTTCGTGGGCACGCAGGCAGATAAAGTGGTGAGCAACGGCAAAAGCAATATTAAAGTTACTAAATATTTTTTCATTATAGACAAACAAATCCTTTCTCTAGATAATTTTTAACGTAATCCCCCACCCCATCTTCCAAAGACCCAAAAGCATAATCGATTCCAACTCTTCTTAACTTACCAAGCTCGGCCTGCGTAAAATACTGGTATTTATCTTTTATGGCTTCGGGCATTTCAATGTATTCAATCTTGGGAGGGATCCCCAAAGCAGAAAAAATAGCCCGGGCTAAATCATTCCATGAACGCGCCTGACCCGTTCCTACATTATAGATACCCTTAATATTTTGAGCATTATAAAAACCAGACATTAAATTAATCGCATCTTTTATATAAACAAAATCGCGTTTTTGCTCGCCATCCTTATAGGCTAGCTTATAAGATCTAAATAAGCGGATCTTTCCATCCTTTTTTATTTGCTGGTAAGCCTTAACGACTAGACTGCGCATATCGCCTTTGTGATACTCATTGGGGCCAAAGACGTTAAAATATTTAAAGCCTACGACTTTATTGGTTAATTTGTGATTTAGGAGCCAGAGGTCAAACTTTTGCTTGGATTGACCGTAGAGATTTAAAGGGGCATGCCCTGGGATTGCAGCATCCTCGTCTGAGTATCCCCGGGAGCCATCCCCATAGGTTGCAGCCGAGCTGGCATAATAAAAAGGGATATGAGCGGCAAGAGCCCATTGTGCTAAGATCCTTGAATACTCATAATTATTGCTCTCAAGGTAGGAAGCATCAGTTTCTGTGGTTGAGCTACAAGCTCCAATATGAAAAACAGCTTTATTCTTTTTAAAAAAACTGCCTTTCTTAATCTTTTTTATAAAATCCGCTTTATCCAAATAATCAGTAAAGCTTTTGTTATCGAGGTTTTTCTTTTTGAGATCAGAATCAAGATGGTCAACCACCAAAATATTTTTTTCGCCATCGGAATTAAGTTGCTCAAGAAAGCAGCTTCCGATAAAGCCGGCGCCACCAGTTAAAATTACTAAATCGTCTTTAGGCATTTTAATTGGTCGTTATCCCATTCAAATTTGAGGCGGGGCCTATCTTTTGTAAGTTCTTTACCTGAAATATAACCAGCTAAAAGGGGGAGCGAAACACTGGGTTCAACCCAGGCCATGGCATAACGGGCCTTCTTACTAATTTTCCCCCAGGAGAGACCTTCACTTAGGGTAGAGCTCGAAAGCCCTCCATCTGCGGTAACAGCGGTCGTAATTTGCAAGGCATAATCATGACCGCGGTCAACGCCATAAATATAGCTCATGACAATCGAATCATTGATGTAATTTTTAGGGACTCCACCCGCAACATAAAATGCTGCGGTTTTAGGAGATTTTACCACTATCTGAACCAGCTCTGCATTATCACGGATAGAATCAATGGCAATTCCAGGCTTCCCTGCTTCTTGAGAACGAACTCGATGTTCAGTAAGTCCAATTCCAATCGAAGAATCATTTAAGGCTGGAACAAAGACTGGCACTCCTAATTTGTGGCACTGGTACAAAATTGATTCGGGATCCTCTAATCGCTCGGCCAATTTATCCAAATAAGCCCGGCTGGAGTAGTTTGCTGGATCCATTTCATCTGCCACAAGCTTGCAAAAACGATCAGTGCGTGCCACTTTTTCTTCGTCAATATAGGTGTCATAGATCCTATCAATATTCAAATCAAAAAGACCTGCGTCATCTGAACTTGGGGTTCCCTTATAATGGCCAAAACCAAAAGAGGCATAAATATCCTGATAAATTATAGCACCGGTTGACACAATAACATCAACCGCTCCCGAAACAACTAAGTCTCGGATAACCCGACGCAAGCCTGCCGCAATTAAAGGACCAGCTAACCCCAGAAAAACCGTGGGGCGTTCAGGGTCCTCATAAATGTTTTTTAAAACCTCCGCACAGCGTCCAATGTTGCGGGCCTGGATAGACATATCGGCCATATTCGAAACCAACTCTGCTACGGTTGTGTCTTTTTTAAGTTCGAGCTGCTTTACACGATTAACAAGTACTTCTTTTCGCAGCTCCTGATTTTGCTGGGATAATTTAGCATAACCTAGCGAGGCATATTCTTTTTCATCAAAATCCCGGTTTTTAGGCATGGCCCATCACTTGGCTAGAAGCTCATTTATGGTTTTAAGCAATTCCTCAGATTTAAACGGCTTGGTAATATAGGCGTCAGCACCCATTTCTTTGCCGCGCTCAATATCTGCCTTTTGGGTTTTAGCGGAAACTACAACAATGGGAATATTTTGATACTTTTCGTCAAACTTTAGCATGCGGCAAACCTTAAACCCATCCATTTTAGGCAGCATTATATCTAAAATTATAAGATCAGGCTTTTCGGTGCGGGCCTTCATTAAGGCTTCCTGGCCATCACATGCTGGTATAACCTCATAACCATTTGCTTCAAGTCGCAATCTAATTGCTTTAAGCATATCCTCCTCATCCTCCACCAACAACATCAACAATTTCTTTTTATCACTCATTTTCTGCTCCTTTCGGCAACCTAAAAATAAATCTAGAACCTTCCCCAAGTTTACTTACCGCCCACATTTTCCCCCCGTGCATTTCAATGATCCCACGAGAGATTGAAAGGCCCAATCCAGCTCCCTTATTTTCTTTCTGTTTATCAAATCTTACAAAACGTTCAAAGATTTTAGGGAGATCGTTTTGCGAAATCCCAATGCCCGTATCACTCACAAAACATTCAACCCCCTTTTCTCCCAAATCCTCAATTCCCACCATTATGTGGCCATTCTCATTACTATATTTAATCGCATTAGTTAAAAGATTAATAAAAACTCTTAAAATCTGATCAGCATCCGCCAAGATCATAATTTTTTCTCCAAAATGGGTTTCAACCTCAAGGTTTTTTGAATAGGCCTTGGGCAGGAGAAATTCAACTGCCCGGTGGGCAATTTCGCTAATATTAACTGGTTGGCGCCTGAGCTCGAGCGATCGCGATTCAATCTTTGATATATCCAGCAAACTATTAAGAATATTGGCTAAACGATCAATATTTGATTGTGTGGTTTGCAAAAGGTCGCGTTGCTCAGATGTGGTCTGACCGAGAAGGCCATCCTTGATCAAAGCAATATTTTCCCGGATAACCGAAAGCGGGGTACGCAGTTCATGGGATGCATTGGAAACAAATTCATCCTTTAGGCGGTCGGTATCTTTTAGTTCTTCAAGGGCAGCTAAAAGATTTTTATTTTTTTCAGCCAGTTGTTCCCGGTTTTGATTAAGCAGTTTTGAGAAATAATATATGGTAGTGGCAAAAAGGAAAAAAGAAACGGTTGTAAATATGGCCTTATTATAAATTGAAATCAGTAACTGCTGGGAAGTTAAGGTGAAATTGGGACCATACATGGGAATGATGCGAAGATAAGCACACCCCAGCAGTCCCATATAAAAAACAGCCGAGAAAAAAGCAATCACAAAAACTGAAATCGAAGAATAGGAATACATTCCAAACCCAGAAATGATAATCATAACCAGATACAAAAACCAATAAGGGCTTTCAAGCCATCCCGTAATATAGATTAAAAAGGTAATAGCCAAAACATCCAGGATCTGAAAAACACTTCTTAAAACTATTATTCCCCAGAGCGAGAATTTTACCTTGGCTACATAAATTAGGTGGGCAACGAAATTATAAACCAGAACAAAAAGGACTAAAAGCAGATTAATATTTTGAAGACTACCCAAAAAGGAGCCAAAAACTACCAGCACCAAGCCTAATACTACCAGGGCATAACGAACCATTATGGCCCAGTAGAATTTTTCCTTGATATCTGCTATTAAGGCCTGTTGATCGAAATCTTGATCTGCCATTTATCCTTTTCCTATTTAAGCCAAAACATACCAGTTTGCTGGCGGTATTCCAGATATTGCTTTCCGAACTTTTTTTCAAGAATTAATTTTTCTTCAAGATAGGCGGAAAGCCAGATCAAAAAGACAATAATCAACCCAAAATAAAAGGCATAGACAGCCGACCACACCCAAAACCACCCTACAGACAAAAAGATAAAGCCAAGATACTGAGGATGCCGTACATATTGGTAGGGACCATAGGTAACCAGAGTTTGCGGCAAACCAATGCTCTCCACGCCAGCTTTTTTAAAAGCCCACCTTGCCCAGATCATCACTCCTACCCCAATAACGATTGCCGCCATCCCCACAACCCTCCACCAGAAAAAATCCATCTCGAACCTGGGCTGATTAACATAGACCATCAAAAAGAGGATAATTAGAAATATTACGGGCGCCGGAAAACGATACCAGCGAAACTTATTATAAAAAACCCCAATCCAGATGAGCAAATCATTTAAAACAAATAATAAAACTAATAATAATTGAATAGCCATAAAATCCCCTTGTTTAATAAACCATTTTATAACAAATAGGAAAGCTTAACAAGGGTAATCCCCTTTTTTGGTGCTTGTCCAAGAAACAAGCGAATGTTATAATCATTGCATGTTAAAAAAACTTTTTGTGCTGTTGTTGGCACTTTGTTTTATAAGCAGCACCGTTTTTGCAGCTAAGATCATTAACCTTCCCCAACCCAACCTAAAAGGGGCAGTACCTGTTGAAAGCTCTATTTATTGGAGAAGATCAGTCCGCAGCTACAAAGACGTAAACCTTACCTTGCAGCAGATTTCTCAAATACTCTGGGCAGCCCAGGGCATTACCGACAGGAATTATGGCTTCCGATCAGCCCCTTCAGCAGGAGCACTTTACCCGCTTACACTTTACGTTGTAAAAAGTGACGGTATTTTTCGCTATTTGCCTGATGGCCATAAACTTGCCCAAATATCAGATAAGGATATGCGGCCTTCCCTGGTTCGCGCATCCCTGGGCCAATCCTTCATCCAAGAAGCACCAGTAAGTATTATCATTGCCGCCAATTTCTCTATAACCCAAGCCAAATACGGACCGCGGGCCTTTCGCTATGTTTGCATGGAAATCGGCCATGTCGCAGAAAATATTCATCTCCAAGCAGTAGCCATGGGCCTGGGATCAATCCCGGTTGGCGCTTTCTGGGATGATGTGGTCAGAAAAAGTCTAAAGCTTCCAGACAATCAAGATCCCCTCTATATTATTCCCATCGGTCACGTTGAAAAATGAAAAAAAACAAAATAGATCTGGTCCGGGTTTCTGCTATCCTGGTCGTTATCTTAAGCATCATCTACTTTTATTTAAACATCTTTTATCCCAGCCTAATCCCCAAGACTTTTAGAATCGGGATGCTCCGCCGCCCAATTAACATATTGATTTTAGGAACGGACACTACTTTTGATAGAGTTACCCGTAAACCAATGCCCAACCTTTCTGGCCGGGCAGACAGCTTAGTCCTAGTGCATGTTGACCCTATTGCAAGCAAGATTAACGCTCTTTCTATTCCCAGGGATACCTATGTGGCCATTCCCGGTTACCGTCCGCAAAAAATTAACGCCTCAAATGCCTATGGAGGAATTGATCTAACCCAACAAACCGTAAGTAAACTTACCGGGCAAAAAATTGATTACTATGTTGAAATCAAACCTTCGGCTATCACACAAGTAGTTGATCTTTTAGGCGGGATAACCATCTATGTTGAAAAAAATATGCGCTACAGCGATCGGGCCCAAAATCTAGACATCAATTTAAAAAAGGGGCTACAAAAGCTTTCCGGGAAAGAAGCCCATGACTATATAAGATTTAGAAGCGATTATCAAGGAGATATTGGAAGAGTAAGACGCCAGCAAAACTTTTTAAAGGCACTCTCTACCTCCATAACTAGTCCTGCTAACATCATTAAAGCCCCTTTTATTTTGCGCTCCGGACTCCGCGAAGTAAAAACCAATCTGCCTGTCGGCACCACTTTCCGCCTGCTAAACTTCAGTCGCACCCTATCCTTCGATGATATCCATACTGAAACAATTTCCGGCGAGGTTGCCTATATCCCGAAAACAGGTTCAGTGTGGTTTTTGGATAAAACGGTTAGTGAAAAACAAATACAGGAGATGTTCTAGGGTTTAACTCACCCCCTAATCCTCTCTCTAGCATGGAGTAATGACTAATTAGTACCTGGCACAGCTTCAATTTTACCGACCCCTCCCCTCACCAGGGGTAAAGGGGTAAAAAAACAAGGCGTAAAATTATTTTTTGCCCTCGGCAACACGGAAGCCAATGTAGTAGTACCGGGTCTCTGGATGCGTATTCTTGCGGTATGCGCCGCGAAAGTAACCTGGATCACTGTTACACCACGAACCACCGCGCAGAACCCTATTTGATCCGCTATCTGGACCAGTTGGATTGTTTGTGTCAGTAGGATTATAGCCTCCCGAATTGTACCAATCTCCTACCCATTCCCATACGTTCCCAGACATATCTCTTGCTCCACACCAGCTTGCTCCATTGGAATAGCTTCCTACTTCCGTTGTTCCTTGACTATTAGAATTACATTTAATTGCGTCAAATTCTCCTTCCCATGGATACTCTTGCCCTTCTTCTTTCCTGGCTGCATA
>JABMSE010000147.1 GCA_013204645.1 Candidatus Saganbacteria bacterium
CACTCCGATCCAGTAAGGATATCAACTTTTTTAATTTTAATTGCGCTTTTTAGTTCGTCGGCTGTGATCTCAAAAGCTTCCTGGCGTTCCATGACTGGCACCAATTTGCGCGCAATCGTATTAATCAGCCTATCCGAATCATACCAGCCAGTGATCCATTTCTCTTCCAAGGGAGTTTGGACAAATTCTCTTAAGCGATGGGCAGCGTAGGCCCAAAAAAGACCAAGCAGTACATTGCCTAATATTCCAACAGCCAAAGGCAGTTTAAGTAGGTTAAACCCGACAAATGAAGCCACCAGCGAAAACACCACAACCCCATACGCCATCGCCCGTGTAATCACCACCCGGATGTCCATGAGTTCGTGCTTGGTTATGGCGTAGGCGGTAAGGGTTTCAAACACCAAAAGACTGTATATGCCAAATCTTGCAATCTCCCTTGGAATAAAAACAATCTGCTCGAGTATCAAGTTTAAAGCCAATATGGTCGCAGCAGAAAAAGAAAACCCAAAAAAAACATAAGCGGATTGGGTTCTCTGCGCACCTTTATATTTAAACAAATTCATTAAAATGACAAGGGCACCAAAGCTCATTAGAAAAATGTGAAATAAGGCATACGGCAGATATAAATTCCCAGTTGAATAAATCAACTTCTCATGAACAAAGACGAAGTTTCCAACAATTAAATTGGTTGTTGCAGCAATACAAAAGAAAGAAGTGAGCAAATATAAGCCAGCGATTACTGATTTTGGGATTTTCCCTTCTTCAGGAAAATTTAAACAGAAAAGGATGAAAAACAAACTGACCAAAGGAGCTGCGATAAAATCGATTCTTAAAGCAAGAGAAGACCAAAAAAGGCCAATTTTTTCGTTTTCTAAAAAATTGGCCAAAATCCATACAGCAATACAAATAGTCAATAGGAAAAAATAGATGTTCCTTTTTCTTTTCGTGTCTTTTAGGAACACAATAGACCCTAAAATGACAGAAACAAAAGCCATTATGAGGAAGCTAATAAAAGCGAACGAAATATTCATGTTATTCCATTGATATTATACGTGGTTTAAATTATAATTTAAGTAGGTATGGATGTCAAAGCAAAAAAAATAATTATTAGGGGAGCTCTAAAGAGCGACATCGATGCTTTGCTTCGCATCGAGAAAGCAGCCTGGGGAGAAAAGGCAGCAACACAGGAGATGCTCGTTTCCCGAATGATGGTTTTCCCTGAAGGTTTTTTTTGTGCCACTAAAAACGGTAAAATTCAGGGGTTTGCTGTTAATGAAATCATTAATTATCATAAGCACAGGAAACAAAGACTTAGCTGGGCTAATTTAACCGATAATGGTTTTTTAACCAAAAGCCATGATTCTACCGGCGATTCTCTTTACGGAGTAAGTATTAGCGTCCCCCCCTCTGTGTCAGACAAGAATGTGGCTAAAAAATTATATGAATATGGGGGGAAGTTAGCAATAAAATATAGGCTAAAAAAAATCTATCTTGGGAGCCGGATTCCCTCTTATTTGAAATATGCCAGCAAACTGAAAGTGGAGGATTATGTATATGGCAAAAGTTCAAGCGGCAGGCCCCTTGATCCTGAATTAGCCCTTTACCTAAAATTGGGATTAAAAATCGAAAAAATAATTCCTGACTTTTTCGACGACCCCGAAAGTTTAAACTACGGGGTAATTGTGAGTTGGTCAAACGCCTTTTATCCCTTCACAAAACGCTCAAAAAAACTTGCGGAGCTTGTAAGCAATTTATTGAAATTATAGGAATATTGTGAAATTTTCCCTAATTATCGCGGATAATAATGTGTGTGTAAGGGGGAAGTTTAAATGGAAGCCACCAAGGACTCGCCTAAGTCAGGCAAGTATTCATATATTGACTACCTATTTGATCCACTAAAAGGGGAAACAATTTGCCGCTGGGTACTCATGCTCCCTGGCGCGGGTTGCTCCTGGTCTAAAGAAAAGCACGGCGGCTGCCACATGTGCGGATTCAAACATGAGAACCAGAAATACACCCTTGGCTTCCGTTTCCCCACTTTTATCTTTACAACACTCTTTAATATGTGTCTAAAGGCAATTAAACACAAAAAACCGGAGCTGCTTGCCATTTTTAACGGCGGGAGCTTTACAAATGACAAGGAAATTCCTCACAAAACACAACTGAAAATATGTAAAAAAATCTCTCAAGTCCAAAGTGTTGAAAGGGTTCTAATTGAATCCCGCCCAGAACATATCACAACAGAGAAAATTAAGCTGCTAATATCTCACCTTAAGGAAAAACAACTTATTGTCGGCCTTGGTCTTGAATGCGTTTCGGATGAAATCAGAAATAAATCCATCAATAAAGGATTCTTAAAAAAAGACTATGAAAAGGCAATTGACATTCTTAAAGCCCTCCATGTCCAAGTTCTAACTTACATCCTTATAAAACCCCTTTTCTTAAGTGAAAAAGAGGCCATCGACCACGCTGTTGAATCAGCAGAATATGCCTTTTCCAAGGGAAGCGATTACGTAGTCTTTAACGCTGCCATGGTACAAAAAAACACAAAAATGGAAGAGTTTTATAGTAGCTCAAAATATACGCCGCCCTGGCTTTGGAGCCTGGTGGAAATCGCGAAAAGAACCCATCATCTCGGTGCAATCCGTATTGGGGACTTATCTGAAGAGCCAACTCCCCTTGCCCTTCCACAAAACTGCGATAAATGCACTCCTCTTCTCATGGAACGCCTTAAGCAATTTAAAAAAACACACAACATTAAAGTCTTCGATGATTTAGGCTGCGATTGTCAGGAAAAATGGCAACAAGAGTTAACTCGGCTTCACCCCACCCTTACGTAACGGTAAGTTTACCTCCGCACCGAACCTAATAAATGGGGACGGCTTACCATTTATTTACGCACCGATTACGCAATAATAGGAAGCGTTAAGTGGTAAGCCATCCCCATTTAATTAATTACCACTTCCCAGTCAACGAAACGCGATGGACATTGTCGCGGGAGAGGTTGGGTTGAGTAACATACGCGTAATCAACGCGAGTGTGGCCGGCCTCAAAACCAGCCCCAGCTGTCAAACCACTAGTAGCATAACCAAGCCTAAAAGATAAACCCTCTTCTGCCCATTCATATCCTACTGAAGCGAGCGTAGAATATCCTCTTCGCAAGGTTTGAGCTAGATCCAGGGCAAATAAACCTATTCGAGATTTTGTATAAGCCAAACCTAAGCGAAATACCGGCGGCACTTTTTCAACTGTGCCTGTTCCCCAGTGCTGCGCATTAATTAATTCGTCAACCTTGGCACCCAAACTCCAGCCTTCTCTAAATTTAAGCAATAAACCCGGGGTAATACTATATCCAGATGCATGCCCCCCACTAATTTGAAGCATATCAGAAGTTAGATACTTTGCTGTCAATCCAAAAGATAATTTTTGAGTTATTTTTTTTGCATAAGCAACTAAATAAGCATTTGAGAAATAACTGAACACGCTTAAATCAACTACTTCATTGTTCACATCTACTTCAGCCGATGTCTGGGTAATATCCCCGATACCAACTTGAATCCATGAAATGCCAATCGTTCCACCCAACGCTGGCCGCACATAACTTACATAATAATGATTAGCATCGGTTGATAATTTAGTTTGCATAGTCGTAATTTCGTTATCTTTAACAAAACCCAATCCTCCAGGATTCCATGCCGGCGCATCTGCATTGTCAGAAATTGCTGTAAATGCCCCACCCATACCCAACGGTCGGGCCCCCACCCCGGCTTTAAGAATGGCGATATCGACTCCGGCCTGACCATCTGCATATACGGAATTTCCAAATCCCAAGCACCAAACTCCAAACAATACCAAAAATCCAATAAATAATTTACAAATCATTTTAACACCGCCACCTTTCCTCGCCCAGAAACGCTTCGGTCACCCAGGCGAGCAATTACTTCAAAGGGGTAGATGCCATTAACCACGACATCACCTTTGCCATTTTTGCCACTCCACTCAACATCACAATACTTAGCCCAGATGCTTGCCCCTTCACCATCAGTTGGACAATTTGAGATTTGCTTGACTAATGCACCGGTTAGATCATAAATCCTAATTGTTACGCTATCTACGTCCGTACCTAAACGGTAGCGAATTTGGGTCTTTTCTCTGTTTGAATTAAATGGGTTTGGATAATTGGTAATATCAGTTAAGGTTAGATCAGGAGCAACACTGAAAGACCAAACTTCAGAGGTCGCGGACTCATTGGTTGCCACGGCAGTTACTTTCCAATAATAAGTATCCCGATCAAGCCCAGGATCAAACTCATGGATCTGATAGGTGTAATGATAGAGTGTTGTATCATCCTGATCCGGCGAGCCCGTATCTGCTGTTTTACTAAAGGTTTGAAGATCAATACTAAAACTATCATTCTTTGCCAGATCAATTTCATACTCGGTTGCATCAAGTTTGTGATGGTCCCACGTAAAGGTAGGCCGCAGGCTGGTTACGTCTGCTTCATCGAGAGGCGTAACAAGGGTTGGAGCTTCGAAGGTGGTGGATTGGGTGGTAACTGTTTGTTCATCTACCGCTCCGATAATAGCCGCACTTTGGCTCCCATTGACTGGCGCAAAATTCTCTGGAATCTTTTGGAAATAAAGATAGGAAACATTAAAATGCATGGGGCTCGACAGCAACCAGGCAACGTAGGCAGTTCCGTCCTGATCTGCCGCTATACAAGGAGAATGGAGGGTTTGATCAACCCCTGGGCTTGCAATTCTTATATCAGAAGAATGATCCCGTCTATAATAAATTTCTCCTCCGCTAGCCCAGGTTGTATGGGCAACTCCGTTAACCGTAACCTCGCTAGCGCCGGTTTGGAAGGTATCTAGTAAATCAGGCCAACCGCCTCTATGCGTCCAAGTTCTTCCACCATCCGAGCTTACCTGCTCATACTGATTACACTTTCTTGCTACGTAATCTGCACTAACTGTAATTGCTGAAGGCGCATTATGATTTGTTGTAAAAGCCCATACGCGAACTTCATGAGTGCCAGCAGAGAGTGTCTTAGTAGTATCTTGAATAGCTTGCGCTTCTCCATTAAAAGTCCATGCAACACCACCATAGGAAGGGTCATATCCAGCAGTTATATCAAAAACAATGGTTTGTTCGTGACCAATCGAAAAACTTTCCAAAGTCCCACTTCCTCCCCCATACGACACTGCTCCAACTTCTATTTCTTCCTCACTATCCGTATATCCATCAATCCAACGCAAATATAAATCCCCATCCCAGGTAATATACGAATCTGATGCAGCAGCAGCTATATACTGATCATCACGCAGCGAAATCGCAGATAATCGGGGCTCTGCAGAATTCTCCGCATTATCGGTTGCATTAATTTCCAGGGTGTAATCCCCCTCATTCACATAATCCCCTGAATCGTTTATTCCATCCCAGCTAATGTAGCGATTTTGATCACCGCCATAAACTGTCAAATCTTTTATGGTTGCATCTCCATATTTTATTCTTGCAGTAGCTGCACCAATCCCCGAAGCCCCATTATCATAAACCGTAAAATTAATCGTAGTTTCGTCTTCTAAATAAGGATTAAAATCAGTATCGTCAGCAGGTTGGGAAATATATGGATCTTGAGTATCAATATCAAAGTAATAACTAGATGAATTAGCATAATAGCCCATTCCATCTACTGCTCTAACATAAATAGCATGAGAACCATCCGATAAGGTTGGATGCCAACCCGAAGAAACATTCCCTTGACTGACTCCATCAATATATCCTTCATAACAACTTATCCCACTCCCCCCATTGTCCCCCGGATCGGACCAGGTAAAATACGGTGAATCATGATTAGAGTAAGTAGGGCTCACGGAGGTATGATCAACGGTAAGAGACGGCGCATTAGGGTCAGTTGTATCAATATAAAAATTATAAGTCGAAGAACTATCAATATTTCCAGCATTATCAATTATCTCTAAACTTATGCTATGATGCCCATCACTTAAAGTTGGCTCCCAAGGAGAGGTAACGGTTCCTTGATCAATAGCACCAATATATCCTTTTACTTCAGCAACTCCTGATGTTAAATCAGCTGCCGTAAAAGTTATATAAGGCGAATTATGATTTGACCAGGCATCAACTGGAGTCTCACTAATAGCTGGTCCTGAACTAAAATAAGGATCTTCTGTATCAATGTCAAACACCAACTGGCCAGAGGTACCAGTATTTCCCAGAGCATCGACAGCAGAAACATTTACAGTATGACCTTCACCATCGCCAAGTAAAACATGCAGATAGCTTTGAGAACCAAGATCAGCCCATGTTCCACCATCCACCATATATTCATATCTACTTGTTCCAGCTCCTCCGTTATCCCCTGGATCATCCCAGAAAAGGTAAGGTGAATTATGCCTGCTCCACTCATCGGGCCCCTCTGGAGCATAATCACCATCATTATGGATAATGCTAGAAAGATCGGGTGTATTGGGTCCCTGGGTATCCACATACACACCCAAAGAGGAAATATCGGAACTGTTCCCGGCTTCATCCACACAGGAAAGTGCAAATGAATATACCCCATCGGGAAACTCTCCATTATTTGCATCTCCCACATAGCCGGATCCAGAGGTACCATCCCAGACCTCACTATATCGGCCATTGTCTTTTTCCTCATCTGCTAAAAGTGTATTTACAAAACTATCTTCGCTAAAAACATCAATGGTTACTTTGGAGCTGCCTGAATTATCCGAAACCTCGTAAGTCACGGTAGTCGTTTTTATAGTAGACTCGGTCGCCCCAGGAGAAAAACAATAAGGAGCTGCCGACAAATTATTAACGGCTGGCTTAGTATTATCCACCGTCACCCATTTTTCTCCAAGATCATCTGCGTAAAGAGGCTGGCCGCGAAAATCCAGGACCTCAACCATCATTTTATATCTTCCATCTGCTACCTGATTACCAGCATCATCTATTCCCTCCCAATCTTCATGATGATCCCGGGCAGAATAAGCCTCTCCTATCGATGATTCCCAGATCAAATTATCAGATTCGTCATAAACCTTGAGCTGATAGGTCCCGACCTTCTTCGGCAAATCTTTGTATTCATCCCAATTAATATCATCAGGATTCATAGCTCTAATCCACTCTGACGGCCAAACACTGAATGGAGTAATCCCTAAATTAATCCTGAAATAAAGTCTGGCGCGTTTAAAATCGGAGCCTTCCGGACTATTTCCAAAAGGAGAGATCACAGATGGATCCGGATTATTTTCCAGAAGTTGATCTGGCGGCACTAATTTCAAAACATTATCCTGGATCCAGAAAGTACCGCCATATTTTATTTCAGTGATGTTTCCTGCTGCATCCTGGGCTGTGACAATAAACGCGTATTTGCCTGGTTCTGCGTATTGATCCCCTGAAATATTTCCATCCCAATTTACATGCTGTTCGATATTACCTTGCTGCCACTGCCCATTTATCAAAGTTATAACCTTATTGCCATCATTAAAATCTTCTTTAACATAATCTACCCCAGGCTGATGTTCAATTTTATGAATAGATAAAGTCACCAGGGAATCTTCGCTTAATTGATAATGGAGGACGGTAAATAAAGGAATACTTCCGTCTGGATCTGCGTTGGTAGCAAAATGATATGGGACGGCAATCACTTCGCTTGTTCCCTGCATGTATTCTTCAACTTCAGGGGTTGTTATATCAATAACAAAAGTTGCCGAAGACACCTCCTCTGCTCCCTCATTTTCTGCGAAATCAAAGCCCGAAATGCTTAATCTGGCATATTGATTATAATCATCTTCAGAAATTCTAGACGCCTCAATAGTATATTTGTAATGATATTCATCCCCGACGAGTTCATCGTAGCTGGCTGAATCTTCATTCACTGTAACGGTTGGATTAAACTGAAGTCCTTCAGAAGTATCAAAATAAATATCTACTTCTGTTCCATCCTTTGCATAGTAAATTCCATCCCTAAAACTGGAAGTTTCACAGCGAAGATTTGAAAATTGCGGAGGAAGAGTATCAACATCTAAGAGATCAGTGTATTCAAAGGTCGCTACATTACTCGCTAAATCCGTAACTGTAATATTTATGGCAGCCAAACCATCAAAGCCCGCAACTAGATTATATCTGGCTTCACATTCTCCATTTTCAATATCCCAATCACCGGCTACCGCAGCTAAACCCGCATCTGCCCCACTTTGGGTAACCCGGACTATAGGCACTTCCTTTAATCCTTCAGAAACAGCAAAAGTTATGGTTACCTGCTCAACTGACGCTGGGTTGGGATTAACCAATAAGATATTTACCCCCGGACTAACTTTATCAATTACAAAATTGCCAGATTGATAAAGAGAAGCATTGCCAGCCCAATCATAGGCCTCAATTGTGATAATAGTAATTCCGTCGGGAGCATCTGGCATTATCGTATATAAATATGAATAATCTATGCGTTCTTCTGAATAAACAGTCACGTCATCAATGGACGCTGAATAATTTCCAACATCAACAACCGGGTCATCCCTTAACTCTTCAGAAACCGAAAAATCAACGTATAATTCGTCACCCAATTTAGCATAAGCCACGATCTGGTCTTGCCCTTTAGGATTCTGGGTAACATCAATATCCACGTTGCTAAACACCGGAGCCATTGTATCTATAGTTAAAAGATTATTCGACTGATAAGTAGAAAGATTATGCGCCAGGTCAGAAGCTTCAATATAAAGCAGTGCAGCTCCTTGTTGATCAATAGCAGAAACATTGTAAGCATATACATATTCCTGAGCACCGGATTGCAGGACCACCGGACCGCCAGACCATTGGGCAACATTATCATTTATCTCAACAAGTGGGTTAGCTTCTAAGGTTTCAGAAACTACAAATATTATACTGACCTCTCCAGTTGATGAAAGAGTTGGCAGAATTTCGACCTCTGAAATAACTGGATAAATGGTATCTATAGTAAAAGAAAGGCTTCCATCATTTGAAAACAGTGCTTCGGTTCTATTGGAAGCTAAATCGGAAATATTAATGCTTATTTCTAAGTCACCCTGAATATCATCTTCCGAAATATTATATAAATAGGTGTAAATTGTCTCAGCTAATGACTCAAAAATAGCTGGATTCTCATTCACATAAACTTCTGGGGTTTGACTAAGCGCTTCCGAAACCTCGAAAGTGATTAAAAGTGACCCTAGCGCAGCCGGATTAGGAAAAACAGAAAGATTAATTATTTCTGGAAGAGTAATTTCATAATGCAAGGCCTGGGAAGATGTATGCCCAGATTCATTCCCAGCTACATCTATTACTCGAGAACTGATTAAATTGTCACCTAGATCCAGCGCAATTGGAACGCTGAAGTTGCCAAAACCATCTGCTGTCCCTTCAAAAGTAACCAGTGACAAGTCACCAGTCACAAGTACCTCAACTTCAGCGCTGGGTTCCGTTACTCCAGACACAGTACGCAAAATCTGATTGGTATGCTCGACAAGAGAGTCAACCTGTGGTGCTTCTGGTTGAGTATTGTCAACCTCTACATTAGACGAGACACTACCGCCATTTCCAGCTTCATCGGTTGCAACCACCACAATTTCATATATGCCATCAGCAACTATCTGACCAGCATTATCTGTTCCGTCCCATACTTCGGTTGGGACAGAAAAAGTAGATACATCAAAAACAGCAAAAGGAACATAGGCATCCTTATACTCACTGACTATTAGATGACGAATAACCTCGTCACCAGATTTAACATTAACTGACACATAAGCTGGTTTTGATAAACTATAACTTAGAACCGTCTGGTCACGCCTGCCATTTGGATTAGGGCTAAATAAAGCCGGCTCCAAATATAATATCCCAACCGACGGACTTTCATAATCCACCTGAAACGAAACGGTTTGCGGCAGAGCAGTTGTTGAAAGCGCATCCTCTGCGCTTATTTGAAAATAATAATCCCCAGCTGTTAGCTGTAAGCCGTCAGCCGTTAGCCCATCATACTTATAGCTATAAGTTCCTGCCGTATGACTAAAATCCTTAGTCCATACTGCTTCGGCACTGGCATTAAGAACCTCAAGTCGCAGCAACGCTTCACCTGTCACATACTGTACGGGATAATCAATTGAATAAGTGGCCGTGATTTCATCTTTTACCCCATCATTATCCGGAGAAAAAATATTACTAGACAAAGAAAGCGTAATAGTAGGTCGAGTTGAAACCGCCAATATCGTCACCCGTCCCTCGCTTGCCCCGAGAGAAGTCGAGGGGATCCTCGTACCTAACTTATCCTGGGCCAAAACTTCCACCCCATATTCGCCATCCTCTACATAAGTATCACCATCATTTTTTCCGTCCCAATAAAACGAATAGATTCCCGATGTCTGGGTTTCATTTTCAATTAAATGATTTACTGTGGACTGAGTTGGGTTCAAAATGTTGATACTTACTGTATAATCCGGCTCTCCGCCGGAAATATTATAAGAAATTAAAGTTAAATCGGTATGCCCATCTCCATTTGGGGTAAAGGTAGAGGGGCTGGCAGCCAAATTCAAAATACGGAATAGATCAGGAGAAACACTAAAAGTTTCCGTGGTTTTTTCTGCAATATTTTTAGCATTATCTTGGGCCTCAATCCTAAAATATCTTTCTATATTTTGATCCCAATTATCAGAGAAATCATATTCTAATACATAATCCCCACCAGTTATTCCCTCACCTGAAATCAGAACCGCAAGAAGACTTCCCTCCACATCATAGACGGAAACCTCAACGGTGGCTTTTTCCGGAACATTATACTCCAGGGTTGCAATTCTAGTTACATAATCCACTTGAATCGGTTTAGTAACAATATAAGGCGGAGTATTATCTACTAAAACTGTGCTGGTAACATTAGCCGGCTCACCGCCAGCTGGATCCTCAACCATAATTCTAAATTGATAAGAACCATCCCCTACCCGATTCTGGTCAGCGACGGCTCGGGGTCCCTCATAGCCCTCATTAAAATCACCATACCACTTAACCGATTGTTCCCCATAAACTTGAATCTCATTATGGACCAGAGCTTTTATCGTGCTACTGCCCTCCCCCACAATTGCAATATTGACTTGCACCCCATCCCGGGCCAGATAATATTTTATTTCGGTAAAATTATTATTGGGATTTACCGGCGAAAAAGGATCAGGCTCAGCAAAGGCAAATGGAACCAAAGACGGGGCTCGATCAACTACAATGGTTTGGCTTTCCGAAGAAAGCACATTGCCCACCCAATCCTCCGCCACTACATTATAAGTATATTCACCACCCAGCATTTCGTTACGGCTGCCATACCCATCCCATTCCCAGGTACCAATCGAGGTCCCAGCTGGCCAGGTTACAGCAACAGTTGGATAAATGAAATTTGAAGATGCTGCCTCATGTTTTCTAAAAAGTTCCCCGTCCTCTGTATAAATATTGAGACTCACATAGGCCGGCTCTTCCAACTCATAGCTAAAAATAGTCGTATCCTCTACCCCATCATCATTGGGGGTAAAGGGGTTGGGGGAGGCGGTGAGGGTGGTGAGGTCGGGCGCCTGAGTGTCAACCCTAACCTTAGAAGTATTGCTTTCTGAAATGTTTCCAGCTTCGTCAATAGCGTAGATAGAAACAATATATTCTCCATCCTTATAGGTCAAAGAAAGATCCCTTTCCTCAACCAGCTGCCAGCTTGCGCCGGCCTCAGGCTCATAAATACGCAGTGATTTTTCTTCCCACCCAATTTTATATTCCCGATTAGCTTCAGCTGAAATACCTTCGTTAATCAACTGGCCAACTGAACCTGAATTCGATCCCATTGCCGAAAAATAGATTAATCCCCTCTCATCGCTTTTTACTTCATAATCCATAGAATCGTATTTCCCATCGTTATTAGGAGAAAAAGCGTAAAAATTCTGGTCGACTTTGATCACTGGCGGAACCGTATCTTTTTCAACAATTACATCACTATAGGTCATGATCTCGGGACTATCTTTGAGATGAGAAACAACGTAGATATAATTATTGCCTTCTTGCAAAAGAACGACATCAGCAAATTCATAATCACCCGTTTCTCCTATCGCAGTTGTGCTGGCCTTGGGTTCTTCTCCTTCAAAAGAAGCGCGGATCTCACCAAAAACATAAACATCCAATTGGGAATCAGGTTCAGCCGTCCCATAAATGGTTACACTATCTTGATTGGTAATATAACGAGAAGCGTAAACAATGGGAGCCGAGAGCTGGAATTTTCCTTTTAATAGAGCATAGGTTGAAAAATGGTCAAGCGGCGCATAGAAAACATATTGATGTTCGCCATTATTAATTTCAATTTCCTGTTGATTCCCGGAAACAACCTGAAGATCACCAGCAGAAGTAACCTGGTGAATATTCATTTGTAATCCAAGATTGGCCCCTTGCTCAGGCAAAGGATCGGCTACATTCCATAATCCAAGCAAGGGATCTGCCAATTCCTCAAAAGTATAAACAAATCTTAAAGTCGGCCGCTTATCGACTGGCTCAATTGGGAACTCCCAGGGAGAGGGTTTAATTTCTACAATCGGGCCTGAAGTAAGGATAATCGGCCGATTGCGTATATTGATTTCTTTCATGCTAACCGGTGTAATGGTAACCAGTTGATCTTGCACAACCCCAACCCCATTCACAAAGGCCCCGGCCGGGAACCTAAGCTGTGCCCGTTTATAAGTGCTCCAGGCCGAAGCTTCTTTTTCTTTTTCAATCAAGGTCCCAATATAAACATCTGTGGTGGCAATCATGCCTTGCGATTTTAAAAGAACCGTATACTGACCATTTAATCTAGAAACGTCCCACCAAGCTAATCTTCCTTTAGCACCTTCATTGGCCTCAAAAATGGTTTCCCAGTTCTCTCCATCAAAACACATCAGCTCATAAGCATCCGGCGTCTGGCCGCAAATTTCCACAAAACGGGATTCCGAGGCAGCTAAATTTAGTTTTAACCTTATCTTGTCATCCCTCAAATGCGCCTGATCATCAGAAAAAGATGTTGGTATTACATCTTCCAGGACAATATCCTTATTCTCTTCTCCGGTTTTGCTTTTGATATCTACTTCCCATCCATCAAAAGAAAGATTAGGGTTATCTATTGGAGAGTTAAACGACTTTCCAAAGGGATCTTGTTTTAAAAAGGTATATTTAAGCGCATTGGCCGATTGATAATCTTCAGCTATGTTATAATGATCGGAAATTTTTATTTCCCGACGGCTGCTAAAATCTTCACTGTTAAAGTTAAGCCAATCGCTTTGTATTTTGCCATCAGAAAACAAAAGATTGGCATCATCAGCAGTTGTCCAATCCTCTCCCATCTCCAGATCTTGTGCTTTCACAAAACCATTTTTACCGCTTGAGCTTAAATAGACATCTATTCCTCCAGTGTGGCTCGTAGCTGAATAGTTCACATCGTTAACATAATCTGGAACCGGCAAAATCTGGCCGCTGCTCTCTTCTGATTCCCAGAGGCTCTGGCCTGCCATATTATCAAAGGTGGTTTGGCCGCTGCTGGTTTTAGTGTCATTACTATCCACCCTTCTCTGGTTTATTTCCTCATCATTTAATTGCCACCAGGTGCCGTCCGCGTTTGTGCCAGTATATTTTTGGGGATTTTTTGTGAGCTCATCCTTTTTAGCGGTTTGCTGCTGGTTGAAAATCAAAATTTCAGCATCATCCAACGGCCAGCTAAAATCAAAGGGAGGCGGTGGATTCCCATTGTATGAGTAAACCAAATTGGTGGAGGCTTTCACCATCGGCGAATCATTACTATACTCAAAAGCACCGCCTTCGGGAGCTGTAATAGGAATAAATTCCATGTATTCATCTGATAAATAAGAATCATAACCCACCGAAGACGCCAGGGAATCCTTGTAGCCCAAGAGATTTGCCTGCCCTGCCTTACTATTTAGATCAGTAATCAAATCATTCCAGCTTTTTCCCTGAAGGCTTGAGGCCATATCTTTATCATAGGGTTCCGAAGGCTTTGCATCCGGATCCTCAAAAAAGATTTTTCCTGGAAAACCAAGCCCTTGATTTATGCCCGTAAGATAAACGGAAAAATCTTTGGTCCTTTCACTCTCAGGTGTTTTAGCATTGATAAAATCAACCCAGGGTACAAAGCGGTTGGTAAGGCGGGAATAAGCAATCGGGGCTTCCAGTTCTAGCACAACTGTGAGACAACGAGTACCATAGGTTTTGTCAACGCTGTTGCCTCCGGTAACAAGAGTCCCGTCATGGGCTATGTCTTCCTCTCCGCTATGTTCTAATCGAAAGATTCCTTTTTCCGTAACTTCCGAAGAACCCTCTGAAACCCAGGCATTTATAGGAGTTACATCCAGAGAAAAACTTCCGTCCTTGCTAAAAAGCTCGGCCTGGACATCTATTTCATAAATTCCCGATCCCGGACTGGCCTTGCCCCAAAAATGGTCCCATTCATTCTGGTGGTACCAGCTATTAGTATTAAATTCAAAAACAAAACTCTTTTCCTGATTGCCTTCCTTAAAGACCACTCCTTTACCGGCTCCTGGAAGATCATCTACCTCAATCCACTTTTCTTCATATACGGTCTTTTGACTGATATCCCAGGCCAAAGGGTTATAC
>JABMSE010000148.1 GCA_013204645.1 Candidatus Saganbacteria bacterium
CGCTTGTCCTCCGAAGCTCGAAGAGCGAAGGAGGAAGGGACGTATTTTTTTGCTGCAGAACCACCAAAGCTGCCAGTTACCAAAATTAGGTTCCCTACTCTGGCTCCCGATCTTGTAAGCAAATTTTCCTTTTCTACTTCGCCCAACAAAGTAATGCTTATTATCAATTCTTTGGGCGATGAAACGGTATCGCCACCAATAATTTGGATTTTATGTTTTTTGGCTAGTTTATTTATACCGCGGTAGAGATTTTCGATTTTTCGTACAGAAAGATTTTTATTAGCACCGATTGTCACCAAAGCATAAGTAGGAATCCCCCCCATTGCTGCGACATCGGAGATATTTATGGCCAGGGCCTTGCAACCTAAGTTGAAAAAGGGGCTCCTCCCATTTTTCTTGTCAAGCTTAAAATGAACATTCTCAATAAGGGCGTCAGTGGTTATTAATAAATATTTACATTCATTTGACACTTCGTGCTGAAGCACTTCAGTGCGACCTCGTCCTGAGGAAAGGCTCCTTGCTCGGTCCGAAGGAAGCATTTGACATGGTTCGACAAGCTCACCATTCCAACCATCCTGAGCTCTGTCGAAGGATTTGACATTTGTCATTTGCAGCGCAGCAGCATCATCCCCTATACCAAGAACTACGCTGCCAGAAGTTTTGCCAATAATTTTGGAGAGGCGCTCAATTAAAGCAAATTCGCCAATGTCTTTGAGTTTCACAGAAATGATTATAGCATAGGAGGGTTACATGCAGCGAGTACTCAAGCAGAGCTCTGAACTATCTCAGCAATTTCAGCAGCCAAAACTTCTGAGTCGGTAATCATGGCATCATGGGCTAATCCAGGGATTGCCCGGAATCTAGCTACCAAACCCTGTTTTGCAAAAAAGCTGGCTGCTTCAATGCCCGAAGCTTCATGAATCAGGGCATCCTCTGCTCCGAGTAAAACAGTAACTTTTGGCGTGCCGATATTAATTTCGGGAGAAAAAGAAAATCGGCCAAACCAGGTTGGCAGAGCACCTAAAACAAGTTCTTTTACTAGTGCTCCAGATTCTGGCTGATAAGTTTTCCAAAAATCAACTAGCTCGGTTGGAGAAAGCCGCTTATTAAAAAAGGATGACCAAGCACTATGCGGACTTAAAGCAAAAGCCTTAGCTCGCATAATTGACCAGACATTTAACGTGGCTTGAAGAGCAAACCCATATTTTGCCCGGGTCCTAAAATGTGAAGTCCCAACCCCAGCAAAAGGGACAAAATGGGAAACCTTTCCATTTAATTTCTGAGCAGATCCAAATCTCTTCTCCTGATCAAGAGTTAAAGCCCGCAAACTTATTGGAAACATCATGCTATGGGCTACTAGGGCAAGTTGATCCTCCGGATAGATTCGAGCAACCTCACCTAAAATATTCCGAAGAGATTCTGCATATTCACGCGAAGCATAAGCAGAAAACATCTCAAAATTAACCCCGTTATTTAAGTCACCAAAATGACCTGGTATTCCAAAAGTAACAAAAGGGATCCCAAAAGTTCCTGCCATGATTTTCGCAACCTTATCCCAGGCAACAAAAACATGACCCATCCCAGCCAACCCAACAATAGTGGGCATCCCAGGACGAGGGATCCTTGGTTCATAGCGAACTCCTCGATAGCTCTCCCCATGCTCATTAACCTCAATCTCTATTTCCTCAACAGAATATCCCGAACCTTCCATTGAAATGAGCTCCGAAAGCGCTGGAGCTTGCGGGGGAAAAGATTCAGGCTTTTTAGCTTCGATGGTTGCATAATCAAATTCAACTTTTACGGAATTAGCACCTGAACGTGTAATGCGCAAACTGGCAATATTATGGCCTTGGGTTTTTAACCAACCAATGCGCGAAGAAAGATCCAAAATCACTTCCTGGCCCTCTTCTGGCAGTCCCTTAGCCGATAAATAGCGCAAGACAATTCTTAAGGCAGTTTTTGAAATGGCGGGAGGAGCATTGTCAATTGCTGATTGAGAAACAGAGAAAGCCAAAGACCCTATTTCTTTGCTAGTAAAGTTAACACACAATTCTGAATCAAGCTCAAAACCATTAGCTGCATTATTAGCAAAGTTAAAATTTATCTGCTGCTGCCCCACTTTAATTCTATCTGCAACCTTACCAACTAACTTTTGCAAACCAGCCAGAAAAAAGCGGTTTCTAGCAAACTCTACTGCTCTTTGTGTGTTAACTGATAGTTTTGTTAGTTTTAGTCCCATGGTTATTTTTTAAAGTCGCTTGCGCGTGACACTACTTTATCGCTAGTTTTGGACAGAAATTTCAGTTTCCCTAAAGATTTCTGAAATTTCTTTTGGACTAAAAATTTTCCCGATTTTACGCCGCCGCAGCAAAATGGTCGGCTAAGGCATCAATTAATTCCGGAGATGGTGATTCTTTTAGTGTTTCAATTAAATCATCCAAACAATCATTTCTAAAAGATACACTTACCAGCCCCTTGGCTGATGCTTTCTGCACAGACGACCATCCCTCATCCTCAAATAATTGTCTTAAAGCTTCTAGGTTTCCTTCTTTTTCTAATACTCTAATTGCTGCCCTGCCAGCATCAAACTTCACCACCACCTCATCGTCTTCATTCATTTCTCTAAATAATTCTTTTAAGGCTTCTACATCTTCTCTTGTTTCTAATATTTTAACTACTGCGCAGCCAGCAGCTTGCCTCCCATCCCCATTTGCCCCTTCAAATAACCCCTTTAAAGCTTGCAAGTCTTCTTCTCTTTCTAATATCTGAACTTCTGATAGGGCTGCGGTAGATTTTACAACAGCACTATCATCTCCAACTAAGCCTCTTAAATCTTCTAGATCTTCTCGCCCACCTATTCTTCCTAGGGCCTCGACTGCAGCTCTCCTCACTTTTAGACCAGTATGCCTAAATAATTCTTTTAAAGCTTCCAGGTTTTCTTCTCGCTCTAGTATCTCAACTATTGATTGCCGTGCAGTGGACTTTACCAGCGCCTCCTCATGCCCATCAAGTAATTCCTGCAATATACTTACTTCTTCTCTTCCTCCTATTCTTCCTAGGGCTTTAACTGCAGCTCGCCTTACCTCTTGCACCCTATGCTCCAATAAGTCTTTTAAGGTCTCTAAGTCCTCTTCTCTTTCTAGCGTCTTAACTACTGACTGGGCAGCGACTCTCCTCACATTTGCATCCTTATGCTTAAATAATCTCTTTAAGGCTCCTAAGTCGTCTTCTCTTTCTAATATCTTGACTACTGCCCTGATCGCGGCAGACTGCACACCTTCATCCTCACGCCGATTGATTAATCCCTTTAAGGCTTCGATATTTTCTCTGCCACCTATCTCTCCTACGGCTTCGGCTGCAGCTTCCCGAATCGATGACGCCCTATCCCCAAATAAACCTGTTAGGGCTTCTGTGGCTTCTCCTCCACCTATTCTTCTTACTGCCGTGACTGCGGCTTCCCTCACACCTACATCGGGATCTGTTAATAATTCTCTTACGGCTTTGAATGCTTCTTCCCCACCTATCCTTCCTGCTACCATGACGAAAGTTTCCCGCACATTTGCATTGGGATCTGTGAATAATGGCGCCAAGGATTCGAAGTCTTCTTTTCTTTCTGCGGCTTCTTCTCTTTCCAATATCTTAACTACTGCCTCGGCTGCAGCTTCTCTAATTTTGAAAATGCCCTCCCCAAATACACTTTTTAAGGCTTCTAGATCCTCTCTGCCACCTATTTTTCCTATTGCCTCGGCGGCGGCTTGACACACAAACCACCCTCCCTTCTCAAGGAAACCTCTTAAGGCTTCTGTAGCTTCTTTTCGACCCATTCTTCCGAGAGCCTTGGCTGCAGCTTGCTGCATCTCTGCATCCTCACTCTGTAGTAAATCCTTAACCTCAACCATAAACCTTGCACGAGTCACACCCAAAAGCACCATAATCATGTTTCTGAAATCAGCTTCTTTGATGCGTTGTTCCAAAACCGTTCTAGCTATAGGTACGCCAGCCAAACGCAGGTCATCTATTAATCTTCCTATCGCTTGATCATCCATTGAAGGCACCTCATCCAACCTCCTCTGCAAATCATCCACCAAAGGCAAGCCTTCGACTACTTCCAACATATTAAATGATATTAGTTTTAAGTTATGCATATTCGTTTTAGGCCGCAGCAACAAAACAGCCTGCTAGTGCCTTAATTAACGCTGGATCTTCTGAGTCAATTAACTCCTCCAGACAATTGTTTCTTGCAGATATCATTACAAGAGCCTTAGCTGCATCATCCCTCACTTGCGAGTAGTCAGTTGATAAATTAGCCAATAGTTCTTTCAAAGCAGTTGCATTGCCTTCTCTTTCCAATATTTTAACCGCCGCCCAGTACGCGGCCTTGCGGACATCATGGGAACGATTCTCATACAGTTGCTC
>JABMSE010000149.1 GCA_013204645.1 Candidatus Saganbacteria bacterium
CCTGCGAATGAACTTCGCGGTTTCCTTCTTAAATTAACGGTAATTGGAAGCCGCGACGTTTAGTCGCTGGCTTCCAATTACCACACTCTTTGCTGAGGAGCCTAACAACCTTGAACCCCCTCTAAATTTGTGATAAAATAGATTTCCGTAATGGTCATATATTTCCTAACCCTGTTACTTGCATTTGGTATAACCTTTTTTATAACCCCCCTTGTCAAAAAAATCGCTTTCCGACTAAAAGCCCTGGATTTACCCAATGAACGAAAGGTCCACACCACGCCTATTCCCCGTCTCGGAGGGGTGGGTATCTATCTTGGTTTTTGGATAGCCGTTGGGACAGCCGTTTTTGCCGCTAGGTTTTGGGGGATTTTTATAGACCTTACCATGCTTTTAGGGGTCTTTTTAGCCAGCACCATTTTATTAGTAGTTGGAATAGTTGACGACATTAGATCGCTGGCTCCCACCACAAAACTTATCTGGCAGATTGTAGCTGCCTTGATTGTCATCTATTTTGGAGTGGAAATTAATTTTATTACCAATCCCTTTAACGGGATCTGGCTCTTGGGTGTTTTTGCCGTCCCCTTAACTCTTTTATGGTTGGTAGGTATTACCAACGCAATTAATTTGATTGATGGTTTAGATGGTCTTGCCACCGGCGTTACGGCTATCTCAGCGCTAACCCTTTTCTTAGTAGCATTGCTTACCCAGCAGTTTGGGGCAGCTATTTTAATGCTGGCCCTCATGGGGGCGGCGTTGGGTTTTTTGCGTTATAACTTTTTCCCAGCTTCCATATTTTTGGGTGATTCGGGGTCCATGTTTTTGGGGTTTATCCTGGCAGCTGCTTCCATCATGGGGGTTTTTAAGACAACCTTAGTTTTGGCGTTGGTAGTTCCTATTCTAATTTTAGGCGTTCCCATTTTTGATACCCTTTTTGCTATTGGCCGCAGGTTAAAGGCTCGCAGGCACCCCTTTGAAGCCGATAATCGCCATATTCATCATTTGCTGCTTAGCTTTGGACTTAGTAAACGCGAAGCAGTTATGGCCATTTATATTGCTTGTTTTGTTTTAAGTTTTACTGCCCTGGTGGTGACATTACCAAAATGACAAAGCGCAAGAAAATAATGTTTGTCTTTGGGACGCGGCCGGAAGCCATTAAAATGGCGCCGCCTATTTTAGAAATGCAGAAATATCCAAAAGTGTTTGAGCCAATTGTGGTGGTTACTGGCCAGCACCGTCAAATGCTTGATCAGGTCTTGCGTGTTTTTGATATTAAGCCTCAAGAAGATCTAGAAATTATGCAGGAGAACCAGAGTCTTTCAGATATTTTGACCAGATCGCTTTGCGGGTTAGAAAAAGTAATCATAAAAAATAAGCCGGATCTCTTGCTGGTGCAGGGGGATACCTCTACGGTTTTAGCCGCAGGTCTGGCAGCTTATTATCATAAAATTGCTCTGGGCCATGTTGAAGCAGGTTTGCGCACCTTTGATAAATTTAGGCCCTATCCTGAAGAAATTAATAGGAAACTTGTAAGTGCGATGGCAGACCTTAATTTTGCCCCAACCCAAACTTCAGTTAAAAACCTTCTGGCAGAAGGGGTGGCGAAAGATTCAATTTATCTTACAGGAAATACGGTAATTGATGCCCTGCTGGCCACGGCGCAGCGGGAATTTGATATAACAAAAACTGGGGTAAAACTTAATCCGCAAAAGAAAATGATACTAGTTACCACCCATCGCCGGGAAAATTGGGGTCCTCCCTTGGTTAATATTTGCCAGGCCATTGCTGATTTAGCGAAACGACATGCTGAGCAAGTTGAGTTTGTGATTCCAGTACATAAAAATCCTAAAGTCAGAACTACGCTCTATGAAAGTTTAGCTAAATTAGAGAATGTAGCGCTGGTTGAACCACTGGATTATGAGCCTTTTGTCCATCTGATGAAAAAAGCCTACATTATATTAACTGATTCCGGCGGGGTGCAAGAAGAAGCCCCCTCTCTAGGTAAACCGGTTTTAGTCCTGCGGGAGAAGACCGAACGTCCAGAAGCGGTTGCTTTTGGCACCGTAAAATTAGTGGGAACCGATAAAAAACTTATTATAGACGAGGCGGAAAAGCTTCTGTGCAACCGCACTCAATATGCTAAAATGTCAAAGGCTCTCAATCCTTATGGCGATGGCCATGCCGCAGAAAGAATTGTGCAATCTATTTTGTTTTATTTTGGGGAAACTAAGCATCGGCCTAAGGAATTCGAGTCGTTAGAGATATGCGCAAATTAGAGAGAGATTGGAGATAAAGGACCGCAATAGTGCGTAAAATAATAATAAAGGGAAGACATAAGTTAGAAGGGGAAGTCCAGATTTCGGGCTCAAAGAATGCATCGTTGGCCATTCTTGCGGCCACCATACTTTTGCCGGGTAAATCCATTATCCGTAATGTTCCTAATCTTTTAGATGTGCAAACTATCATTCGTGTATTGCGAGCTTTGGGTATTCGCGCTGAATATTCAAGATCCCAACTTAATACAGTTGAAGTCTGGAACTATAATGTAAAACATGTGGCTCCTTATGAGTTGGTGACTAAGATGCGCGCGTCATTTTTTGTGATTGGTCCAATCCTGGCACGCAAGGGATTAGCAAAAATTCCTCTTCCCGGAGGCTGTGCGATTGGTTCTCGTCCGGTTAACTTACATATCAAAGGGTTGGAAGCTTTGGGGGCCACCGTTACGATCGAACATGGCTTTGTAATTGTTAAAGCTGACAAGTTAAAGGGGGGAAATGTTTATCTTGATTTCCCTTCTGTTGGAGCAACCGAATCAATTATGATGGCAGCTACTCTTGCCTCCGGTGAAACCGTCATTGAAAACCCAGCCCGGGAACCTGAGATTATTGATCTAGCCAATTTTCTTAATTCTGCGGGGGCCAAAATATCTGGAGCTGGAACTGAGGAAATAAAAATTACTGGAGTTTCTGAACTTTTCCCGGTGGAGTACAGAGTTATTCCGGATAGGATAGAAGCGGGAACTTTTATGATTGCGGCGGCGATTACTCATGGTAATTTGCGGGTCAAGGGAATTATTCCGGAACATGTTGAATCTACTTTGCGAAAACTTTCTGAGATGGGAGTAATCGTAAAAGTGTTGGAAAACGAAGTTGGGATTTCAGCTAAAAATGGGTTAAGGGCAGCAGATGTTAAGACGATGCCTTATCCTGGTTTTCCAACTGATATGCAGGCCCAGTTTACGGCTTTGCTTTCCTTGGCCAAAGGGACGTCGGTTGTAACCGAGACAGTCTTTGAAAATCGTTTCATGCACGTGCAAGAGTTAAAGCGTATGGGCGCTGACATAAAGCTGGAAGGCCAGAGCGCTATTATTAATGGGGTTTCTGAGCTTTCTAGCGCTCCGGTTAAGGTTTCAGATTTGCGGGCTGGGGCGGCTTTAGTTTTAGCGGGTTTGGTTGCGCAAGGCGAGACTATAATTGAGGATCGCGATCATCATTTAGAACGGGGATATGAGAATTTGAACAAAAAGCTTAATAATCTTGGTGCGGACGTGAGGATTGTTTGATGTTATGTTGCTGTGTTTCTCTGTCGCTGTGTTGCTGTGTTATAAATGATGTATGATCGATTAATAAAAAAGATTTTGAAAAAAGAGAAAATAAAGAGTAAAATTAACCTGGCCTTGGTGAATGACAAGGAAATCAGAAGGTTAAACAAAAAGTTTAGGAAAAAAGACAAGGCAACCGATGTGCTATCTTTTTTAATGGACGAAGATGGAATCTTGGGTGACATTGCAATCTCTGTTGAAACAGTTAAAAAAAATGCCAAGCGTTTTGGGGTCTCTTGTAGGCGAGAGAAGAAAAGGTTGGTTGTTCATGGGGTTTTGCATCTGTTGGGTTATACCCATGGAAGGAAAATGAGGGATGCCGAAGAAATTTATCAAAAGCTTTAAATATGCTAAGTCCGGCGCAGAACACGCCGTAAAAACTCAGCGCAATTTGTGGATTCATTTTGTAATCGGGCTAGTTGTTTTATCTTTTGCCATCTGGCTCGAGTTGAGTTTGTTTGAGATTGCAATTTTATGTTTGGCTGTTTTTTCGGTAATTATTACCGAGATTATAAATACGGCAATTGAGGAGCTGGTTAATATTCTTTCCCCGCAGCAGCAGCGAGGGGCAGCTTTAGCCAAGAATATTGCGGCAGCGGCTGTGCTTTTGGCGGCTGCCGGTGCCATTGTGGTAGGATGTCTTATTTTTATTCCAAAGTTAATATGAGGTTTGATATATGATTGAGATAATTGTGCTCGTGATTTTGTTTCTACTTTCTGCTTTCTTTTCAGCTTCAGAAACAGCACTCACCAGTTTGTCTCGGATGAAAGCCAGCCGGATGCTCGAGAAGAAAATCCCGGGAGCAAAAACCGTAGCCGAACTTAAGGAAAAACCCAGCGAGTTTTTGTCCACTATTTTGATCGGGAATAATTTAGTAAATGTTGCGATTTCATCCCTGGCTACCGCCACCATTATCCGTGCTTTTCAGGTTAGGGGGTATCCGAACACCGGGATGGCGGTGGGAATTGCCACCGGAGTTATAACTCTGCTGCTTCTAACCTTTGGCGAAATAGTCCCCAAAACAGTTGCTATCCGGCGTGCCGAGACAATATCACTTTTTGTGGCACCGATTATCCGTGTTTTGGGAATAATTGTGCGTCCACTTGCTTACTTTATTGGTTTTATCTGTCGTCCCTTTATCTATCTTTTTGGGGGAAAATCTCCAGAGATCGGGCCTTTTATCACTGAAGATGAAATAAGGCTGGTGCTGGCCGAAGGAGAAAAAGAAGGGATCATTAGAAAAGAGGAACGCCAGATGATTGCTTCCATCTTTGAATTTTGGGATACGGTAGCCCGGGAAGTAATGACTCCTAGGCCAGATATTTCAGCCTGTGAAGCAAATAGGTCAATTGAAGAGTTTAAAAAGATCGTTATTGAAAGTGGCCATTCCCGCATACCGATTTATGAGAATAGTTTGGATAATATTATTGGTGTGATTTACGCAAAAGACTTGTTTCGAGAAGGAGAAAAGCACGGCATTAGGGGTTTTATAAGGCCGGCCACTTTTATCCCAGAAACCAAAAAGGTTTCAGAACTTTTGCATGAGATGCAAGCGGCCCGCACCCACATGGCAGTCATTGTTGATGAGTTCGGGATGACATCTGGGGTGGTAACGCTTGAGGATTTAGTGGAGGAGATTGTCGGTGAGATCCAAGATGAGTTTGAGCGCGAGGAAAAAATGATTGAGAAAGTGGATGACCATACCTTTTTGGTTGATGGGCGAGTGGCCCTTAAGGACTTAAATCACCGCTTAAAGTTTCATTTTCCCGAAGAAGAAGAATATGATACGATTGGCGGATTTATTTTTTCTCAATTAGGTAAAGTTCCCTCGGTTGGGAATGTAGTGGTTTATCAAAATTTGCGAATTAGTGTAGAGCGAATCCTTCGCCGCCGCGTTACCCGAGTAAAGATTGCTAAAGATTTTAAGGATGTTGGTGGCGAAGCGGTTGGCGGATAAGGTAAATTAGATGAAAAAAACAATAAAATCAATAGGTTTTGATAATGAAAAATACTTAACAGAACAAACCCAAGCTATACTTGAAAGGGTTGCAAAGTCAGACAACAAGCTTTATCTTGAGTTTGGTGGAAAAATCATCTTTGATTATCATGCCGCAAGGGTCTTGCCGGGTTTTGACCCTAATATAAAAATACGTCTTTTGCAAAAGCTAAAGGATAAAGCTGATATTGTGCTTTGTATATATGCCGGAGACATTGAGCGCAAGAAATTGAGGGCCGATTTTGGAATTACCTATGATATAGCTGCGCTCAAGCTAATTGATGAGTTGAGGGAATGGGGCTTGGATGTAGTCGGTGTGGTAATAACCCGTTTTGCCAACCAGCCTGCCGCAGTCATATTTAAAAACAAATTAGAGCGTAGAAACGTAAAAGTTTACACCCATTCTTTTACCAAGGGTTATCCAACTGAAATTGATTTAATTGTAAGTGATGAGGGTTATGGTGCCAATGACTATATTAAAACTAAGAAGCCATTGGTGGTGGTTACGGGACCAGGACCTGGCTCAGGTAAATTAGCCACCTGTCTTTCCCAGCTCTATCATGATTATCGGCGAGGCATCAAGCCTGGATATGCAAAGTTTGAAACTTTCCCAATTTGGAATATCCCGCTTAAGCACCCGGTAAATGTTGCCTATGAAGCAGCTACAGCTGATATCCGGGATTTTAACATGGTAGATCCTTTTCATGAGAAAGCTTATGGTAGTGTTGCCATTAATTATAATCGGGACGTAGAAGCTTTTCCTTTACTTAAAAGGATTTTAGAAAAAATCACGGGTGCTGATTGTGTTTACAAGTCTCCCACGAATATGGGGGTAAACAAGGCTGGTTTTGGAATTATTGATGATAAGGTAGTACAGGAAGCAGCTAAACAAGAAATCATAAGAAGATATTTTAAATATGCTTGTGAGTATATGCTGGGCTCTGCAGACCAGGAAACGGTTAAGCGCGTTGAGGAGCTTATGGGAGAACTTAGGATAAGAATTGAAGATCGGAAAGTGGTTTCTGCCGCCAGGAAGGCTTCACTTTCTGCCAAGAAAAAGAAGAAAGGGCATGAGGGGTTCTTTTGTGGGGCGGCCATTGAGCTAGCTGACGGTTCAATTGTTACCGGGAAAAACTTTTCCTTGATGCATGCCTCTTCCAGTCTTATTCTAAATGCTATTAAGAAGTTAGCTCGGATCCCGGATAAAATACACCTTTTATCTCCCAATGTCATAGAGTTAATAGGAAACCTTAAAAAAGATAGTTTGCGGGCTAAGGCCGTTAGTTTAGATTTGGGAGAAACCTTGATTGCTCTGGCGATGAGCTCGGCTACTAATCCCAGTGTTCAGTTAGCCATGGAGAAATTAAAGGAACTTCGCGGCTGTGAGGTTCATCTAACCCATATTCCAACCCCAGGGGATGAGGCGGGATTGCGGCGGTTGGGGGTAAATATTACCAGCGATCCTAATTTTTCAACCAAAAGTCTTTTCTTAGGATAGGTTTCCAACTAGTTTGCGATAATCTTCAATCTTATGCTTATCTAGGTATTCTTTTATCTCGTTAACAATCCTTATTGGTGCTTGAGTATCCACAAAATTGGCGGTTCCAACTTGAATTGCTGATGCGCCAGCTAGAAAGAATTCAATGGCATCGTTTCCATCCATGATGCCGCCGATTCCAATAACCGGAATCTTAACAACTTTCGCAACCTGCCAGACCATGCGGACAGCCACAGGTTTAATTGCTGGTCCGGAAAGGCCCCCGGTAATAGCCCCTAGTTTTGGTTTACCGGTTTCAATATCAATTGCCATACCGAGTAGGGTGTTGATAAGAGATATGGCATCTGCACCGGCTGCTTCAGCTTCTTTGGCGATAAGGGCTATATCCGTAACATTTGGAGAAAGTTTTACAATGATTGGCAGGCTGGTTACTTTTCTAACGCTTTTGACAAGTTCTGCTGTTGCCTTGGGGTCGAAGCAAAAGAACATGCCACCCTTAGTAACGTTTGGACAGGAGATGTTAATTTCTATGCCCTTAACCGTGGATTCTTTATTTAAAATTTTGGCAAGTTCTACATATTCTTGGGCAGAGTCCCCGGCAATATTAGCAATAGTTGGAGTTTTGAATTTTGCGAGGAAGGGAAGCTGATTTTTGATGAAATCTTTAATCCCTTTGTTTTGCAGGCCAATGGAATTAAGCATTCCGGAGGCGGTTTCGCAAACCCGGGGTGGGGGGTTCCCTTCGCGAGCTTTAAGCGTTATGGTTTTTGTAACAATTGCCCCTAGCTTA
>JABMSE010000150.1 GCA_013204645.1 Candidatus Saganbacteria bacterium
ACTGTCACTCGAAAGCAGCATGGCCCTATCGTCCTCCTACGTCCCGATAAATCGGGACTTCGGCGGACTGGGCTAGGTTAAGGCCCTATCGTCTAGCGGTTAGGACGTAGCCCTCTCAAGGCTAAGACACGGGTTCGATTCCCGTTAGGGCTAATCTCATAATTCCCTCATATTTATCACAAGTATTCTGCAAAAATTTCAGAAATTCATAATATTTGCAAAAATAGTGAAATTTTTTGGATAATCGATCGAGATATAAACAAGAAAGCTTTGAAAATAGGAGGATTTTATGAGAAGTTTTACAGGATTGACAGCAGTGAGAAGTTTTACAGGAGTGACAGCAGCGCGATATCTACAAGTAGCACTAAACCCCAGATGCAAAAGAATGAGAAACTTAGGGAGATTGGCGACAATGATAAAAGATCTCCTGCTAGATGATTCCTCTGATAGAGTTGTGATAAACCTAAAAGACAATAGCATCTTAGTAGATTTAGATGATAATAATGGCCAAACAGATGAAACATTGAGTGGGATCGCCAGGGTTTTACTATATGAAAGAGAAATAGAGGGACTAGAATTTTTTCTTGAAGCACCTCACCCCAATACCCTTCCCCAATCAAGTGTTCAAGAAGCCATAATCGGCGCTCTAAGATATTTGGCCCTAAAGGGCTTAACAAAAGGAAGCATTGGCGCCTCCCAATTTCATACAATGAATGCACTGTCCGCCCCAACCACAACCTGTGTTGCAAAGATTTCTTTGGACAGCGCTCACCCAAAAACAGCGTTTATAACGATAAAAGTATCCGAGAGAAGGTAGGGCGAGTTCGATTCCCGGGAGAGATTTTTACCCCAACCCCAGCTTTTTCAATTCAACCCCAATAAGTTTTCCAGGTTTATGCGTTTCAACTAAAAAGTCAGCCCAAGCTTGTGCTAAACCTGGCAAGAGCTGACCTTCGTAATCCTCTAGTCTTTCTAATGCTTCTTCAGAAAGGGCCGGCCCCTCCCCTTTAAATTTACCACCCGACCGCCCAGTGTCTTGAATTGCATTTCTTCTTTTGCCAATCCAAGCTACTTGAATATACTGTTCTGCTAAACCTAATTCCTCCTCCAGCACTGTTTTTTCGGCTCCCTCAAATCCATCCCAAAATCGCTGTCTTATTGTTTCCGCCTCATTTCTTCTTAAAAACTCAAAGACTAATTGACCAATAATAAAAGTGCCTTCCCCAGACTTGCTTCGTCGGTGCACTAGTTCTTTTAACAATGTCACAACTCTTCCTTGATCCAATAAATTAAAAATCAAAAGCATGGGCCGATGGCCACCGATTGGGGTTTTGAGAAGTTGATCCACAAAGGTTAGCAGATGTTTATCAAACCAAACTTCTAATTCAGGCTTTGCTTTTTCAAGGCTTCCGCGTGAAAGCATCAAAAGAAAATTAGATAAAGCTTGAGGACAACTAAGATTGGATACCTTAACTCTTTGGATGATACGTTGATACTGCCTAAAGCTGGCGAGCAAGCGTTGATAATATTGCTCTTGGGCTGGCGAACTATAAATCACCCCTTCTTGAGCTAGCAAACGCATAAATATGGATGGTGTTTCAACAACTTCACCGACAAAAAGCGTCTGATTTATACTCGAAAGAGCAATCGCATCCCCATCAGCTATAATCGATCCACTAGCGTTCACTAATGTAGAACCAGAAATTTGGGCCTCAATACCTACTAAGGCCGGGACGCCAAACATTCGAGACAAAGCAGCAACGTGGACAGGAAATCTTTGTGGGGTCACAACACCATCCACCATGGAAAGAACATCAACATCCAAAGGAGAAAGACCATCGGTAATCAATATTGCACGGCCATTGTCCGCCTTAATTTCCTGTGCAGAAGAAACCCCAAAACATGCTCTTCCAAAAACTTCCAAAAACGGTAAAGTAACTTTACCGTGAGCGAAAGAAGTTGCAGAGGAAACATCCAAGGAGGGCGCCCCTAATTGTTTTAAATGGTGGGGTCTTACCATCTGTACTATTATTTCTTCTTGGGTGGCTCTTCCATCCGAGATAAGATCGCAAACTGCTACAACCGCAGCGGGACCACTCATGAATGATGGGTTTATCTGAAAGATACCCAGCACTCCATTTTCTACAACAAACTCTACTGTGGCTCCCTGTTTCATTTTGCTTTCAGCTTCTCTAAACAAATGTGAAAAATAGTGAAGAGTAGGATACCTATCTTTTATCTCTTCCCAATCTCTAAAATAAATATCTTCTCTGCCAATCTCGAGTCGCATTCCATCTCCCCGCATGGGATCACGTGTCCACAAAACTCCAGAATAAGAGTCACCTGGTACGACTCCAAACAGCATCTTATGCGGGATCATGGTCAGGGGGAGACTGTCTACCCCTGCCATTGCCCTATAAAAAGCTAACCTTTCCCGACTCTTGTCAACTTGATCTTGTATACAAGTAACAAAAAAAGCAAGTTGATAAAATGGATCCGAAAGCAAGCGGGCATCATGTTCTAAAATAGCTGCCTCAAGCTGAGCAATACCTAAAGAGTTCAAATTGTCCCTTTCCCCCACTGTTTCCCCATACAAAGCCCGTAAAAGATTGATATAAATCCTATCTACACCTTCTTTACCATAAATTCTTGTCAAAGCGGGCAAAGTATCTTGAACTACTCCCACATTTAAAAATGTAGGTACCGCCCCTGGAGCATAGGTGGACAAAGCCCCTCTTAAAGCAATAATCAAAGGGCTTTCTCTTCCGCCAAAAGTTTCTCCCGACCTCTGTTCTAATACTCGTATTTCTGCTTTTAAACCATCAAGGGTGACGTCACGGGAGAGAAAATCTCCAGTTAAAAAAGTAAATTCAGTGGTGGGGAGGTCGTTAGCACCAAAATGACGCACTAAATTGTAACCCTTATCGCCTACGTCTTTTCTAGCAATGCCCAAAAAAGCTGTAGCTCTAAACACATCACTCATACGCTCGGGCACAATTTCATCTCGGGTTTTGCGGAAATATTTTTCATGGTCTTCTTTCCACCTACTTCTTAACTCACCGGCCGCTAAACCATCGCCACCCCTGGCCTTAACAATCATAGCTAGATGCTCTCTGGCTTGATCAGGAGAACAGCGCCACAAGTGGAGCATATCTTCCGCGCGAACGGTAATTTCTTTAATTGCTCCTCCAGGCTCTTCATACACCACCACCATCCCCTTCTTTCTACTTTTACCAGCTTTTCTTAAAACTTGGCTATCGACTCTAAATCGGTCATAGTGAGTTATTAGGGAAGCTTTTCGTTGCGCTTGTGCTCTAGCTGCTCTCCTCGATAAAGGGCGCCTAACACGCATTGGTCGAGAAGCAATTACTTTGCGCTTGACACTTTGCCCCAAACCACTTAAGAGCGCGAGAGTATCCCGATAAACCCCACAAACTTTATGTATTTTAGTTACTGCCATAGTCTCTCATATTAATATCGTAAGTATTCTGCAAAAATTTCAGCAATTACTAATATTTGTAGAAATAGTGAAATTTCAAGAAAGCTTTTAGTACGATAGAGGCAAAAGCAGCAAGGGCCTAAATTGCCCCCGACCATAAAATATGCTATAATTAAGTATAATGTGGACTAGAAAGAGCCTTAAAGAGCTAATTTCCGACAAATTAAAGGATCACCTCTTTGTTGTAGCATCCAACCGCGAGCCTTACATTCATAAATACAGCCGGGATAAAATCATACATTTCCAGCCAGCTTCGGGTGTGGTAACCGCCCTAGATCCAGTGCTCCAAACTTGCAATGGCATCTGGGTAGCGCATGGAAGCGGTGACGCCGATAAAAAAGTAGTTGATGAAAAGAGCCGCATCAAAGTGCCACCTGAAGATCCAAAATACACGCTTAAACGGGTTTGGATAAACAAAGAAGAAGAAACTGGATATTATTATGGTTTTTCCAATGAAGCTCTCTGGCCACTTTGCCATATTGTCTATACCAAACCAAAATTCAGTGAAAGTGACTGGAATTATTACCAGAAAATCAATGAACGTTTTGCCCAAGCTATTTTAGAAGAAATTGATCAAAAAAATGCTTTGATATTCCTACAAGATTATCATTTGACTTTGGTTCCAAAAATAATTAAAAAGGCTAACCCCAATGCTAAAATCGCCCTTTTCTGGCACATCCCCTGGCCCAACCCAGAAGTTTTCAGGATCTGTCCTTGGAGAAAAGAAATTCTAGAAGGACTTCTGAGTGCTGATCTTTTGGGTTTTCATATCCACTATCATGCAGATAATTTTCTTGAAACGGTAAACAATGAACTTGAAGCCAAAGTAGATAAAATCGCCTCGTCAGTTGTTTATGGCGGAACCAAAACTCTGGTTCGCCCCTACCCGATTAGCATTGATTATGAAAAAATCGCCAAAGAAGCTGCTTCCGGAGAAATTGCAGCTGATATTGAAAAGGTAAAAGAAGAACTGGGTATCACCGGGGAGCTGATCGGAGTTGGAACCGACCGCATTGATTATACCAAAGGAATTATTGAAAAATTTGAAGCCATTGATCGTTTCTTAGAGCAGTACCCAGAATTCCAGGGCCGTTTTGTTTACATCCAGATTGGTAGCTTAAGTCGTATTCACTTGGATACCTACAAAAAATTAAATGACGAAATAAACGGCTTGGTTGAGAGAATAAACTGGAAATATTCTTCTGATTCCTGGAGTCCAATTATTTTTATCCGCAAATACTTTACCCCCCATCAACTTTTAGCTATCTTTCGCATGGCAAACATCTGTCTTATCTCTGCCCTGCATGATGGGATGAACCTGGTAGCTAAAGAATATGTTGCTGCTGCTCCAGACAACAAAGGAATGCTGGTACTTTCTCGTTTTACTGGAGCTGCTCGAGAACTTACTGATGCAATCACCTTTAATCCCTTTCAACCTGAAGATTGCGCTGAAGCAATTAAAACCGCACTTTCTCTTCCAGAAAAAGAACGCAAGCAACGCATGAAAAAGATGAAGGCGATTGTGCGTGAGAACAACATTTATTCCTGGTCCGGAAAGATTATCGAAGCCCTGCTTAAATTATCATAATGGAATATCTGCTCTTCCTAGATTACGACGGAACCCTAACCCCCATTGTTAAAAAACCCAGGCTTGCCAAATTATCCAAGAAACAAAAAAGTGCTTTAAAGAAACTGGCCAAAGCACCCAATGTAATAATGGCTATTGTTTCTGGCCGCAAGCTCTCGGATCTAAAAAGGAAAGTTGGGATCTCTGGGATTTATTACGCAGGCAATCATGGCTTTGAAATATCTGGGCCCAAAACCCACCTCCTCCACCCCAAAGCCCTCGCCGCAAAGCCGGTTTTGCGAAAAATAAAAAAAGAACTGGCTGCCAAATTAAAGGGCATAAAAGGGGCTTGGGTTGAAGACAAACAACTAACCCTTAGTCTTCATTTTCGTCAGGTCAAAGAAAAAGATTTTATAAAATTGAAGTCTATTTTTGACCAAGTGGTTACTCCTTATCTAAAACGAGGAAAAGTTCGCACAACTTCGGGCAAAAAAGTTTTTGAAATAAGACCAAATGTAGACTGGAATAAAGGGAAAGCAGTGCTGTGGTTCATGCAAAAACTAGCAAAAACCAAGTATGTTGTTCCTATCTATATTGGCGATGATACAACTGATGAGGATGCTTTCGCCGCCCTAAAAAACCTGGGCATAACTATTCGCGTTGGAAAAACCCCCAAAACTCATGCCCAAAAGTTTGTGGCTAATGTAGCTGAGGTTTATAAGTTTCTAGAACAGCTTTAGGAGTAAGATGAGAATTTGTTGTTTCTTCTCGCTTGCCCTGAGCATCTCGACTCTCTCGACTCCTCTCGAGACAAGTCCGCTCGATACTGCCCCGAGCTTGCTTGCATTGAGCTTGTCGAAATGTCGAAGGGCTCGTCAAACTCACCTCTTTTGTATCTATCCTTCCAAGTAGTATGCCACGCAAACACGCCCCGAAAATCCCACCGAGATTTTCGGGGCTCGGCATTCGGCCTCATGACGGTTTGCGTTAGCATACTACTTGGAAGGATATTGCACAAGCTTAAGGAGCTTTGGCGAGCAAAGCCTACCCAAGACTCAACAAATATGCTAAAATTTCTAGGATGCAAACTTTTATAGATAAATTCAGTGCCCTCTTTTCTAATGATCGTTTTCTTATGGCCGGCGGAGTTTTTCTTCTCTGGATACTTCTTTCCTGGTTAATTGTCACCTATTATTGCTTTATCGCCGAAAAGTTTACCAAAAAAACCAAAAACGAATTTGATGATGTGGTTGTCAGAGAATCAAAAATCCCTATCTGGTTAATCCTAATTATTGCGGGATTCTATGTAATAAGCCATAACATCAAGTTTTCCCCCCGCATGATGGCTCATGCTGATCGGGTTACGGGGTTGTTGATAATCTTTTTGATTATCCTTTTTGTGGTACGCATTATCTTAACCTCTATAAAACTGGCGGAAAAAAGAAATGCCCCCTTAAAGCATATGATGCCCACTTTCAACCGCATTGCCAGTATCATTATCTGGGGTGTGGGTATCTTAATTCTTATGGATGTCTTTGGAATCTCTATCACTCCCATCCTGGCATCTTTGGGGATTGCTGCCTTAGCCATTGGTTTAGCCCTACAAGACACTCTAGGCAATTTCTTTTCAGGAATTTATATTTTAATCAGTCAGCCAGTTCGGGTAGGAGACTATATTGAACTAGAAAATGGACTTAAGGGTTATGTTAAAACCATTGGTTGGCGCGAAACACGTATTCGCACCCTGCCTAATAATGTGGTCGTCATCCCCAATACAAAATTGTCCCAATCGATCATCACTAATTACTACATCCCCCAAAAGGAAATGGCCTGTCTGGTTCAGGTCGGTGTCAGCTACAACAGTGATCTAGAACAGGTAGAACGCGTAACCATTGAAGTTGGAAAACAGGTCTTAGAAAAAGCAGTAGGGGGCATCGGCGCTTTTGACCCCTTCATCCGCTACCATACCTTTAACGATTTCAGCATTGATTTTACCGTGATCCTTAGGGTCCAAGAATTTGTTGACAAATATTTGGTTACGCACGAGTTTATCAAAGCATTGCACAAGCGTTATAACCAAGAAGGAATTGTCATCCCCTTCCCGATTCGCACCGTTCAAATGGAAAAAACATGATTACCAAAAGAGCCGATAACCCTTTTTGCTTTTTTACTTCATCCATGCTGGTTGAGATAACCGGCAAAAAGGCCCATCACTTAAAAGAATTTGTGCAAATACTAAAAACGATTGATGAATCATCCATTTTCTTCCATATCCATCATGCTTTTCGCGAATATAGCTTTGCCTCCGGAGAATACTCAAATGACTTTGCCCGCTGGGTAGGAGAAGACCTAGAAGAAGCTACCCTAGCAGAAAGACTAGCCGCTATCAATGTAGCCGATTTTACTGACATAGCATCACTGCGCGCTAAATTAGTTGAAATTATTGAGAATCATCTGATGAACGCAATTGAAATCCGCAAGGCAGCCCCGGGCCGTGAATTCTATTTCCTGCGCAGCACTGGATTTGTGTCCCCTACCCCCTATGAAGCCTGGACCTTGCCAGAATTCGCAAAAGACCTAAATTGCGTGGGAATGCGATCAATCTACTTCCATTTTTTTGATGCCCGCCTAAGGCTCGGGCACCACACCAACGATTTTTCAAACTGGATACGCGATAGCTTAGGGGAACATGAGATGGCAGACAAGATCGAAAAACTTGACCCCTACTTTATGACCATGGATCAATTAAAAAATAAAATAATCTCAATTTGCTTAAGAGGGAAAAAGCTAGGAGGATATCCAGCCGCTAATCGATGGAAACGGATTATAAAAATTCTACTGGAAAAACTTAAATGAAAAAGCCAACCCTAAAAGATTATGCGAAAATAATTAGGCCCCAGAACTTTGAAGAGATTCTGATCTTGGCAGAAAAACTCAAAGGTAAATCTGTCAAGATGGTCAACTCAACCGCTGTGGGTGGAGGGGTTGCAGAAATGCTTCACCGGGTTATTCCTCTTTTTAATGACCTGGGATTAAATGTGACCTGGGAAGTTATTAAGGGAAGCGGCGCTTTTTTTAATGTCACCAAGGCCTTTCATAATGCGCTGCATGGAAAAAACACAACAATTAGCAAAGAAATGCTCAAGGTCTACGAACAAACCAACGAAGAAAATGCGAAGAATATGACCTTTGATGAAGATATTATTTTGATCCATGATCCCCAGCCAGCCGCCTTAATTTCCGCCAAAGCGAAAAGTAATGCAAAATGGGCCTGGCGCTGTCATATAGACACATCTCAACCAAACCAGCAGGTATGGGATTTCCTAACTCAATACATAGACAAATACGATGCTTCCATCTTCTCAGCACCTAGTTTTGCCAAAGAGCTTCCTATTCCCCAATATATGATTTACCCGGCCATTGATCCTTTTGCCGAAAAAAACCGGGAGCTTTCAAAACAGGAAGTTGAATCGGTACTTTCAAAATTTAAAATCAAGACTGACAAACCAATCGTCACCCAGGTTTCGCGTTTTGACTATCTAAAAGATCCGATTGGCGTATTTGAGACTTATCAATTGGTTAAAAAGCATTATGACTGCCAGTTTATTTATGCCGGTGGCACAGCCAGTGATGACCCTGAAGGAAATCAGGTTTTAAATGAGCTGCGCGATCGAGCAGAAGGAGAAAAAGATTTCCATATCTTGCTTCTACCTCCCTTTTCTGATTTTGACATTAATGCCTTGCAGCGCGCTTCTGCCATCGTCCTGCAAAAATCTCTGCGTGAAGGCTTTGGTTTGACGGTCACAGAAGCACTATGGAAAGCACGCCCGGTAATTGCAACTGCGGTGGGAGGAATTCCTCTCCAAGTAATCAATAATTTCACGGGCATTCTGGTCCATTCAGTTGAAGGGGCTGCCTATCAGATAAGGTATCTATTAAATAATCCCGAGGTAGCCAAGAGACTTGGGGAATTTGGAAGGGAACATGTAAGAGAAAAATTCTTGCTCACCAGAAATATCAGAAATTATCTGCTCCTCTTTCTTGCCCTAGCCCACCCGAACGAAAATGTGATTGAGATTTAACGGCCGGGATGGACCCTTCCAGCTGCGTTTGCCCCAAGATATTCCAAATAGTTAGGTTCAGTATCCGAATCGGAAAAATTAGCATTAGAAAAAGTTATAACTTGAGATTCAAAATCCGTTTGTTCTGCTGGTGGGTCATCGGGAAATATTTCAATATAATGGCTGGCTGGCGTAGGATACCCTACCTGGGTTCCTATGCGCCAGGCCTCAAAACTATAATCTTCCCTAGGAGTAATCACACTACATTTATATCCATCAAATTGTTCCCCCGCATCTGTTTCACCTGATCCAATATATTCACAATATCCTCTGCCTGCCGGAATACCGCGATGCTCCTTCTCGCGAAAATAGCGGAAATATACTAAACTATCCGGTGACATAGTACTAGATAAATCTTCTATTTCTCTACTTGTAACCGGATGTCTGGTTCTTTCTTTAGCCTTTGCAATCTCATCTCGCATACCATCATGGAGTTCGCGTAGTTCTTCTGCCGTGCCCCTAGGCCTTAATTCTTCTACCTTTGCTAAGGCAGCGTCCACTTCGCCTAGCAACCTATTATATTGTTTCTCATATCTTGGGTTATCCAGGGGAAGAGGCAAACTTTCATCTGACACTTCTTTTTCACTTAGGTCCGAAATGTCCACCACGGTTCTGCTCACTCTTTGTTCTGAAAGCTGATATACCACTCGCTGACCTTCTATTAGATTATCAGCCTCATCGTAATGGGGGGAGTCTATTTTTAAAAGATTATCTTCTGGAATATATTCCACCTTATGTCTTTGGCCATTGCCATCTCTCACAGAAAGAGAAAGATAACCAATTGTTTCAAAAGCACACTGAGGCTTAGATATAGGGCCTAAACCAGGGGGGATAGAAATCATTATTATTTTTCCTCCTGCACATACACATAGCGCCCAGAGCGCGCATCTCGAGCGTCTTCTATGTATATTATCGCATTAACAAGGTAAAAACTTGCGCAAAATTTTACAAATTATCTTCATAAATAGTGAAATTTCGCTAAGAAAGCACAGATAATAAAGTAGCAAGACGAAGCCCTAAATTAAAGGAGGCTAATAAAATGGTTAGCAGTATTTCTCTTGGGTTATCAATAATCAACGCAACTACGTCACATTGGATACAAAAAGGAATAGTCAATCCGGAAGAAGTTATTGAAACTGACCCGGCAGAGGATTTCACTCTTTCCCAACGCCAGCGGGTAGAAGAATCAGAAGAAAAATATCGAGCAGCGTGCCAAAAGTATGGAGTAAAAGCAGACCAATATATTATTGACGCTCTTTTTGCTTACCCTTGCAAACTTTCCCTGGAGGGCCATTATTTAAATCCCCAGCCTATGGACCCCTTAACTCTTTCCTCCGAAAAAGAAGCCAATAGAAAAATCCAAGCCCTAGCTGAGTTTTTAAGAACTGACACCTGGATTACTGAGCTTGATCTTGCTGGCGGCATGATTGGAGATTTGGGCGCCATTGTTATCGCCGAAGCATTGCAAGAAAACAGCACCATCACCCAAATATCATTCCACCTTAACGATATTGGAAACGAAGGTGCCATTGCCATTGCCCAAATGCTTTCTCAAAACCAAAACATTACTGACCTCAACCTTGGATCAAATTCGATTGGAGATGAAGGTGCAATTGCTCTAGCCGACGCTTTGGGAAACTACCCAGCACTGGCAACACTTGGTTTGGGATTTAACTGGATTGGAGACGAGGGAACAATAGCATTAGCTTCTGCCATAGCAAAAAACCCCTCCCTAACGGAAATTGATTTGGCCATGAATGAGTTTGGAGATCGGGGTGCAGGAGCCCTGGCCGATGCCATTTCAACAAATACAAGTCTTAAAAAAGCTTACGTGGGATTCAATGATTTTACTGAGGTAGGAAGAGATAGATTAATTAACGCAGAAACAGCAAAAAAATATCAGGTTTATCTTTTCATCGAAAGACCGCCAAAAGAAGCTTAAAATTTAATAAGGAACAAATACCAATATGAGTATTACATTATATACTGCACATACGACAACATCTTTGTCTCCCATATTCTCCCCTACTGGCAATGACAAAAGTGACGAAGCGCAAAAACATATCAAACGGGGGTCCCAACATCTTAGGATGGGAAATTTGGAAGGGGCACTTAATGAGTTTGAGACTGCGTTAGAATCAACTCCTTTAGATCACCAAAAAAAAGAAATCTATAATTATGTAGATAACATTACTCAAACTCTAGAAAGACAGAAATCCTCTAGGCCAGGTGGAAGTTTCTTCCTCCCACGCAAAAGCCGTATTTTGGCCAAGGCCTATATGCTACAAGCAAATCTAGAATATGGGCAAGCAATAACCTTGCTTAGGCAAGAAAAATTCCAAGAGGCAGCTCCTCGTTTTGAAGCATTCATTCAATCCCACCCTTCTCACCCAAAAGCAACTGAAGCCCACCGTCATCTGGCAGAGCTCTATCTTTTTTCCGATAGAATAGATGAAGCTATTGCCTGTCTCAGTGCTGCAAATGAATTGGACCCAAGTGATGGAGGGGTTGTCTTTTTACTCGGGCAGCTATTGTTTGCTAGAGATGAAACAAGCTACGACTGGGAAGAAACCAAAAACTTGTTTGAGGCGGCACTAGAAGACCCAAAGATAATTTTCGACGATGAGCAAAAGCAAGAAATTTATTATATGCTCGCGTCAACCACTTACCAGCATGACCCACAAACACCAGAAGAGGCAAGTCAACGAATGATTGATTTAAGAAACTATGCAAATCTGTATCTTAGTTTTTTCCCTAACAACGCTTTTATTTTGGGTTTGCGAGCCACGGTTTATTGGGAACAAGGCTACATGGTATTAGAGCCGGGAGATACTGATAGGAGTTACTGGCTAAATGCTGCAGTAGACGAATTTGAAAAAGCATTTGCACTAGATAAAGGGCTTTTAACAGTTTTTGGAATGTATTTAGCCCAATCCTATCTTGGCCTAGAACAATTCGGTGATGCATTACAAATCTATGAAGAATATTATGCACAAAAGGCAGTCTTAAGCGGGGTTGAACCATCCTTACTCTATGGTACGGAAATCTCTATAAATGAAGATTTAGACACAATTATTTATGGCTTAGAGAAAGACGAAACAAACCAACCCCTCATAGAAAAAGCCTATCTTTTATCCGGGCAAACAAAAAGCACTCCCCGTAATTAAGCGAGTGCTTTTTTAAATCATCTCCAACAAAGCAAAAAGTTTTTAGCTTTACAAATTTACTTCAAATTCTAATCGTTGATCCGGGCTGAGTTCGATATCTCGCCTAATAGCTGCCAAACGATCACTGTCAAAAGTAGCCTTAATACCCCTTAAAATAGCGCTCGAGAATTCTGCTTTTAACTCTTTTGCTGCAGGATCTGTAATATCAGCAATATTAGATACATCTACTCTGAATGCGGGGTTATTCTGTGAATCAAGATAAAAGGTTACAACTACATCCCCTTTGAATGGATCATCAGGATTTCGCTGTTGTAGTTGAACTTGAGCAATCGCTCTTTTAAAACCACGTCCACCAAGAACTTGGGATTGAAACCTGGATTGTGAATAAGGAACGAGTTCCTTGGTAGCAGGATCATCTTTTCCTGCCGCCCTAGCCCCACCCCCACTATCCGGTGGTCCTAAATAAGGTAATTTGGGTCCTAGTCCATGTATGCCACTCATTGTTCATTCCTCCTTATAAGGTGGTCGATCCCTTATACTTACTTATCGGGATAACTAGGCCAAAACTTGCATGTTAGGTGCCAGGCACAGCTAATTTCCCTCACAAATTAGTCTGTGCCTGGCACAATCTTCTATAATCTTTAAGAAAAAGTGAAATTTTTGCGAAAAGGGTACGATAAGAAGGCAGAAACAAAAGGAGGGTTAAATATGTTTGATTTATCATCTTCGAGCTCAATTTCGTCAGGAAAAGAATCTAGTTTACCTTTAATTGCCAAAGCCGGAAGATCAAGACCTGAAGGTTTAGAAGATCCACTCGCTAAGGGGCATTTGCACAGCGTGTCAACCCACCGTGTGCTCCTTGCAGAAAGGCAAAAAGCCGCCCGCTGGTTAGCCTATGGTGCCGGAAGCTCAAGGGTTTCCCGCTCTGTAAAAGAAAGCATGGTTTATCCTTTGCGGGCTAATTTAAGTGATTTTGATGTGGAAATTAGAAGAAGTATCGCTTTGGCACTGAAAACTCTTATCACTCAAGATATTGATATATCTTTGAAAGAATCCCTGGTAGGACCATTAATCAACCGGCTTGAACACCCAGGCGAAGATGAACAGGTAAAAACAACTTGCAAAGAAGCATTGGGACTTCTAAGGGAGCTCAACATCCAACCGGATTTAAAAACTGAAATTGATCAGGCCTTAGCACAAGGAGCCTAAATTTTAGGCTAATTATAAGAGGTGTGGCACGAGAAATCGCGGCGGAAGCTTAATTAAACCCTCATCTTCAGTTGGACCAATTTATTATTTAAGTAATAAACAATTAACATTATTACCACAAAAAAAACAGTTAAGCCAGCAATCATTACGTCCACACGCTCATACGATCCCATTCTAATTGGACTCAAGAAAAAGTACGGATACCAGCCAACAAACTTTCCCCGAATAAGACTATAAATACAGAAAATAATAGGATAAATCAACCAGCAGAGAGCAGTTGTAATCTTGATTTTATGCCGTGGCCGATCTATAAACCAATCTATGATGTAAGATAGCGGAATAATAAGATGTAAGACATAGCTGGTAATAAAATCTAATCCCAGGTTAGGTTTAAAGAGAATCGCAAAAAAGACAATCATCGTTACCGTGATATAAAGTGTTAAAGCACCTCTCACAGCTGGCCGGCGAATAAATGAACCGAGGCGACTTTGGCTATTAGTTAGTACGGCCAAAGTAAACCAACAAATAATTAAAAGATTACTCTGGATGGTAAAATAGCTAAAAAAATCGACCAGATGCCCGAAATCAACAAAAAACGAATGGAAAAACGCACCCCACCCCACTACCACAAACAATAGTCGATAGAGAAACAATAAATTTATTTTTTTCATACCAGGCAGTATAACATATTATCCGAAGGATTAGGCCTCCGCATTGCGGGAAGCCAAATCGTAACGTTAAAGCTTTGCCTAAAATCGCCCTACAATCTTATAAACCAGTGAAATTTATTGAAAAAGTGATCGATAAACAATTGGAAGATAAATAACGGAGGTGTTTAATATGCCACTAACGCTTGGATCAAAAAGTTATTTTTCTGTCAGACAAGACCCCACAAAAGGGATCCAACATCATTTCATCTTACAGCTAAAAAGAAACCGTTTGATGGATCGGGAAGCCGTAGCAGAATTAAAAGAAAAAATCCTGCCTCAATTTATGAGGGGAGCAGGTATTGAAGGGCTAATCAAACGCGGTTTCAGAATGGTAGTGGAAGCATTAACGCCAACTTCAACTCCAGAAATCCACCTAATTTCCGATGATACAGTATTAAGCCAAAATCCACAAGATTGGCTTACCCCACCCGTAACCTGGAACCCAGGGGGCCCTGCAGTATTTTTTGAAAAATGCGCAGAGGCAGCTGGCGAGAACGCCCCTAAAATGGCCTTTGGTAACGAAATGCTGTATGTTGGCGAAGCAAGGGATATTTTTGGTGTAGTTGACGGGGACCCAAAATCAGAAACTCATTTCCTCGTTCTAGCCTCCGAAGCTTTTAGTTCTATCATGGAGGAGGGTTTTACACCGGAGCATTTAGCCAGATTTTTTGAAACCGCATATCAAATTTTTGCAACCCTTAATGTTGTTTCTCAACCCATAAGATTGGTAATAAATAGCGGTACCGGCTTCCAGGTAGGCCCCCGTGTACACATGCATTGTCAAAGTGCCCCAGAGGGTCTACCAAGCATGTTCCCACTAGATTATGGTTTTGAAGTTGCTGCAGAAGGAATAATCGTCGCCCCAAAAAAATCAGAGCCGCACAGCACAGCAGTTAAATTAATAAGACAACGACAAGAAATACAAGGGTTTTCACCCGAGGCTAAGGCTGGTCGAATCAGTTTGGATTCGCAGCTGCGGACACAACTTAAAATAATAGAGATCAAATAAGAGGGAGAAGATTTTTTATGCTGATAACTAAATTAAATGCCAGAAGTGAAAATTTATTGCCACAAGCAGTAAGGCTGGATCTTCGCCATAGAATAAAGAAAAAGAGTATGGATGTTTTAAAAGCGCGAGACATACTGCTAAGCTGGGCAATAGGTTCAATGCCTCAAATTGCCAAAGAATACGGCGTAGAGGGCCAAGAACTTGACGGGATCCAGCACTATCGGTTTGGTTTTGTCCAAGCAGAAAATTTGATCAGAATTTCCGGAACGAAAAATTTTGCAGAGGATCCGGAAAAAAAGATGATCGCCCTTTTCACATCGATTCATGACATCGGGCGGATGATGGTTGGGAGCGGAGCTTCGAAAGATATCTATGGGGCTCAGGGTAATTTTTTTCACCCAATAGTTGGGGCAATGATGTTAAGAGAGGCCTTTGAACCGCTGATGAGGGAACTGACCAGTGACGTTGCCACTTTGTTAGACGCATTGGTAACCACCGCAGAAAGACACACTTTGTCAATCGGCTTAGTGGCATCATATTGTGAAAACCAAAGACTTTCACAACTTAATGCCAGTCCATATTCTGCGCACAAAGACGCTTTACTTATGGCTGATGTTGAAATGGGAAAATACGGTAAATATGCGCATTTAGTCGCCCTGGCCGACTTGATCAATAACCCCAGTGTTAAGGGACTGCCAGGCGTTTCTGTTTACGATTCGCTGGCTGGCGTGGAAGGGATGGGCACTGAAGAAAGGATAGCTTATCTGATGCACGGCCCAGGCACCGGCAATTTTCGAGTTGTCAAACAAGGGGAACAGGAATATACAAATGTTGAAAGGATATGGAGGAATAAACCCCCACAAGATACCCCTGAGAATTGGCAAATCCAGATAAAAAGGGACGCCACCCAATTCCTAAAGACTGACACCGAAACCGCTTCGGGAAAAGATGCCTTTGCAAGAGGATGGATTATTGCTTTGGCATAAAAAAACAGAAGGTTTTTAAATCCGGCAGATGATGATTTTGGTTATTATCTTCTCTTTCTTCTTCCTCGAAAACGCGAAGATCGGGGCCGAAAGCTTCTCGTCTGAGGTGCGTCAAAGCTGGCAGTGCCAAGCTCCGGGTGTTTAACAATGGGTAAGGCTTTTTGCATTACTCTTTCGATGTCACGAACTTCACCACGTTGGTCGGGGGTAGCAAAAGAGATCGCTCGGCCTTCGTGATCAGCCCGACCAGTACGGCCAATGCGGTGCACATAATTTTCCGCATCGTCGGGAAGGTCATAATTTATAACTAACTCGATTTCTTTAACATCGATCCCTCTGGCGGCAATGTCAGTGGCAACTAAAATCCTGAATCTCCCGGTCTTAAAACCATCAAGCGCCTCTCTTCTTTGCTTGAGAGAACGATCAGAATGAATTTCTGCCACATTGTGACCTAAGGCCCGGATGCCGCGAGTAATTCTCGCCGCGGCTCTTTTGGTGCGGATAAAAATGAGGACAGCCCCACGATATTGGTAGAGCAATTTTTCTAACAATTGAATTTTATATTCTTTTCTTATAATAAACAGTTCTTGAGTAACATTTTTAGCTGCCGTGCCAGAACGAGCAATTTCCACACTAACTGGCAGTTTCATGTATTTTGTGGCAATCCGAACTACTTTTTCTGGAATCGTGGCCGAAAATAACATCGTTTGTCTATCTTTTGGTAAATTATCAAGCACCTGTTCAATTTGCGGCATGAAACCCATGTCGAGCATGCGATCAGCTTCATCAAGGACCAGGATTCTAAACTCAGTAAGCCTAAAAGTTCTTTGTCGGAGGTGATCATTCATTCGTCCAGGAGTGGCAATGATTATCCGGGGATTTCGACGCAACATTCTTATTTGATTGCTCATTGAGGCTCCACCGATAAGAACAGCCGACCTCTGACCAAACGGCTGGGCAATTTTGTGGAGCGCTTCATCAACTTGGAGTGCAAGTTCTCGGGTAGGAACCAGAATCAATGCGCGACCCGGACCTTGGGCTAAGCGCTGAACCATAGGAATACCAAAAGCCAATGTCTTGCCGGTCCCGGTTTGAGCCACACCAACAATATCTTTACCTTCAATTGCTATTGGAATGGCTTTGTATTGGATAGGCGTTGGCGTTTTAAACTTCATGCGGTTAATCAGTTCCAGTATCTTTGGGGCAATACCCAAGCCGTAAAAGTCTACATTACTGTGTTGATCAGGGTGATTCATAAAGTAATTATAGCACTATTCGTTGACCCGTGCCAGGCACCGCTGTAATTTGTACTTAGCAATTGTCCCGCTTCCATATTATATTTAATGTGTCGGGATCCCGCAAGGCGGGATAATTTGTATTTTGCCGTTCAATCTTGTGCCGGGCATCGACGAATGCACTTTGCCCATGAAATATCTTTAGAAACAGTGAAATTTTTGCACAAAAACACCGATATATTATAGGAAGAAAACATACAAACATTAAGAAAAGGGGGCTATGAAATGAGATCAACCACAAGTGCCCTTAAGATGTGGCTAAGAAAAAAACCTCCTATCACAATTGATGGTAGAGAAGTATGGGTACAAAAAACTCGAAATGACTACCAACACAGCATTTCAGGCTGGGGAGGCGACTTCTTAGCTAAATGGATCGATAAAGCAGCACAAGACGCTCTCATCGCAGCCAAATTTGAGGCACAATATGTTAGGGATCAACTATTGGACAGTAGAAGTGGTTTTGAATTAGCCCTCCTATCGGAGGACGACGTTACAAAAACACTAGAACAAGAAATAGGCATATTGATTGAAGTGTTAGCACAGACTCTCTTGGACATGAGAACGGGAGCAGCTGTACCTGCCTTCCCTGTAGAAAATGCTGGAAGCTCTCCAGCTTTTGATCTTGGCGCATTCAGAAATATGGGATTAGCAGTTTTAATCGGTCGTGGTCTGCTAGGTAATCATCATTTTGGTAGTGCTCTGGCCAATGGGGTTCGGGACAAACTTTGTGGGGAAATTGAGGTGGTTCGTGCAATCGATACAGATAAACTATTAGGTGGCTCCTTTCATGCTATTCAGCATTTAGTAGGGCAAGGAAGGACCGAAGGAGAGTTCACTGCGCTTGTCTCTGCATTGGGCGGAATAACTTGTAAAGCAGGGCTGTTTCTTGTTAGGCCTGGAGAGCCTGCGGTTGAAGAAATTGGCCAACAAACCGAACGCAGAAAGATACCAAGTCCTCCTCTGCAGGAGAGACAAACCACAACAGAAGAAGTGGCCGCGATTAATGCAACGATCTTCGATAACTTGGTTGCCCCTGCAACCAGGTTGCTAGAGGAACATGAAGTGCAACCAGATGTCGTAATTTGTTGTGTCCCAGGACAAATTGATAGCAAGGGTATTGTTTTTGCCGGAGGAGAGGCGCAACTTGCATACAACCTATTCCGTAATGAGCAATACATGGGAAGGGCAACAGTTATACCTGGCAGGGAAATCGCCTCTCGTCTAGGCAACCATTTAGGTAATGAAGCAGCTGTATTAACTTTAAATGACGCGGTAACTATTGGCCCTGGACTCTATACTATTGAAAAGGTCAGGGAAACTCTGGCTGCAGGTGGTCTTGTTGGAGGTATTGGTGGGGGATACGGCCCATTCGGCATAGTAGCTGGGCCTTCGAACCTGATTAGGACTTCTCCAGGTTAACCAGCTAATTCTTTTTCTGCTTCCCAGTTTTTCCATTATAGCCCTTCGACTTTGTCTCAGGGTAAACGAGCTTCGGAACTATCTGTCAAAGGTGCCAAGCACAACCCCTTGCTTTTTTCCCCACTCCCAGGCTATAATCAATTTGGTCAACCAATAGGAGGATACTGATGCAAAATAAATATTTTCTTTTAATAGTTGCTATTTCGATGATCACTGTGGGTTTATTAGCAGGATTAACCCTTGGTTGCGGATCGGTTGTGAAGTCTATGTCCGTAACCACAACTACCAGCAGCACCTCAACAACAATTAGAATAACCTACACCGTACCAATTACAGCAGAAGCGACTACTTTTGCAAACCAAGCTTTTCAAACAACACCACAATATTCATTGTTAGCCCATGAAGCAGGCTATAGTGCCACAGAAAGTGCAACCCGTCGGAGTTTTATTAAATTTGATTTCTCTAGCATTCCAGCCACAGCAATAATTGACAGTGCCACCCTGTATTTATATGTGACCGAGGTTGCCGGTGCTGATACAACTATTTATTTTTACGCCGCCGACTCCCTCTGGGACGAAACTACCCTAACCTGGCAAAACATGCCGGCAGCTAACGGGCAAATGGGAATTGTGCAAGAGCTTTTTTCAGTAGGACAAACCGGTTCGGTTTCAATTGACGCTAATTCTGCAGTTCAAGTGTGGCACAACGGATCGCTAGATAATTATGGAATGATTCTTGTGTCCTATAACAACAGTAGCACTAATATACTAAAATACACCTCAAGGGCCAGCACAACAAATAAACCCTACCTCGAGATTGTTTATCGTAACTGATTGACTCTATTTTCTTCACAAAAATATACGAAAAAGATGAAATTTCTCAGCTTGTTTCACGATAACTTAGTGAAACATGAGACTCACAGCAAATAGATTATTATTATTTTCGTTCTTGACCCTTGGAACTCTAAACCTACGTGGTCACACGCCACCCAAAACACCCCATTTCGTGGAAACAAACCCGCGAACCAGCCAAGTGTACGCTTACTGTTCCAGCGGCCCCCTTCCTCAAGTTCAGGCAGCTCCCCTAGAATCAGATCTCTGGCTAGCATATTTGGCTGACCTGCGCCTCTATAAAACTACTGCTCAACAAAATGGCATATTCCAAAGCCAAGCTTGGCAAAACTTTCAAGAGGCAATTGCTACTTTATCAACCCAAGAATTAGCTGTTTTTGGTTCAATTGACCGTTTTGGTGGCAGTCGTTTGCATGAGCATTTAACTCTACTAAGAACTTCGGCTCATGATGACTGGATGCTTGACCTGGTGCTTGCCTCTGGCGATTTTAAAAACCTTAGAGATGTTTTTGAACTTCGTGCCTTTGTAAATATTGTTACCAAAGATGGTTTGGCTGATCCTGCCTTAGCTCAAAAATATGTAGAAACAACCCCTCTCTTTCGCGCTATCACGACATTTAAAAGATTGTCAGCTTACACTGATCCCACATCTGGGCCATATGTGCAATATAAACCAAGATACAATCTGTATGTCAACAGTCATAACTGGTTAGCAACTATTAGCAGCAAACGAGATTATGATTTCGGCAAGTGGGTTGTTATAACAGACTCTCATGACAACGCAGCCAGAATAGCCGAAAGTTTATTGCCTTGTTTTGCTAGAGATAAACTCTTTTCTTTAAAAATTGATGTTGTACCTCTAGCAAATCGATATTGGCGAGTAGTTGTTTACGCCCCTGATCATGATACTGCCACCGCCAAAATTTTAGGAGAGTTAACTGATAAAGAGCTGATCTGGGTTTATGAGCGAGAATGCAAAGAGGCAGCCGCGCTAGATCTGTCTTTAGACGAATTCAGGTTGGCGACGATCGCCGAAGCTTCAAACCCTACATTAGACATTGATGGATTAGATCCTTTAAGTCAATTAGAAAGTAAGCGCTTAAGAGATGAATTAGGTTTGACCGACTACCAACACGACTTATTACGCAAAGCTTTGTCATTGGAGCAACATGGTGACATGACAGATTCTGCTACAATGCTAGCTCACACTCTGGCCTATGACAGTCAATCTAATCGTTTGCTTTTAGCCGTCGCCCTAAAGCCATCTAATCGAAAACGATTTGGGGATACGCTAAAAAAACATACGATTGAGAGGATGAGCATTTTTCGCTAGAAGAATCCGTCCTGCGCCGGTGCCAGGCACCGATGAATGCCAAGACCTGACCCTGTTATTTTACGGACTTTAATGAAATATTTTCATTTTTTTTATCGGTGTAGATTGTACCATGACAGGCATCACCCGGGGACCGATAAATTCCGGACGTACCGTGGTAGGGGGAGTTCCACGGATGATGATTCCCAAGTGATAGTACTTCTTTGCATCGGGCGGTACTGGCAATGATGATTCCCAGCCATGCCAACTGTCAAAAAAATCCTCGCGAGTCATAATGAGCCGTGAGCCAAGAAGGAACGGGTCTTCTAGATACACATTCCGGTCGTCTATCCCGATGACCACCATATAATGCCCTGCCTCTGGAATCCAGCTGTTTTTCCACGGACTGTTCGGAGCTGTATAGCGCTGCGCGTCAACGATAACCGGAATACCTTGTCGGAGAGCCGCTTCAAGGTCACTTAGGGTAAGATTATCTTTCCACTCAGCATCGAATCCTAGCTGTTTTGCAACCCGTACCATGTCCCAAGGGTATGTCCCGTGAGAGGCTGCCGTGTTCAGCATTATCCGCAGGTCTGACTCAAATGAGTCCATGCCGTAATAATTCATGACTGCCTGGAAGGATGCGGCACCACAGGAATAGTGCTCTGCCTGCCGGACGTCTGGGACACCCTTGAGCATAAGCGACACTGTTCCGGTAGGTATCATACCGGTTGCCGTCAGAGTTTTTTGTACGGAAGCGGAAGAGGGAGGGGTCCCTACACAGCCTGAGACGAGAAACATGGACAGCAGGATACAAAGGCACAATGGAATTATCGATCTGGTATTGAAAAAACGCATAATCGATGAATAAAAGCCTAATAATCGCATAAATATTCCTCCTATGTTATAAC
>JABMSE010000151.1 GCA_013204645.1 Candidatus Saganbacteria bacterium
GATAATATCTCACACTCAATAATCTCAAAGCCTTTTTCCTTTGAAACTTCCAAAAAAGCAGTTTTCAGAAAAGCCCTTATTTCCAAATCTTCCAACAAAGGCTTGCTGGCATAAGTTCTAAATGTATAATGATAAAACATATCTTTTTACCCCAAAGGATGCGAAAATTTATTTTTGCATCCTTATTAATGGAACCGAGAATTCATTCTCAGGTTCCATTAATTACCATTAATTACCCTGGTTCCCTCCTCATCACACAGGCGTCTTCATCATTATCTGCATAATATTTTTTGCGCAGGCCAACATTTTTAAATCCGAATTTCTCATAGAGATTAAGTGCTGGAGCATTTGAGACCCTAACTTCTAGGAAAAAACATCCCTATCGTTTAAAACAGCTTCGACCAACTTCGTTCCTATCCCCCTCCTCCGAACCCCCTCCTTCACTGCCATATTAATGATATGCGTTTCACCAGAAATCTTTTCTACCCCAATATAACCTACAATTTCATCGTTTTCCTTGGCCACCAGGTATTTATTCTGGTCATCTCTGAAAATCGTCTCATCCTTTGGCGCAGAAAAAGAAGCGCTTTCTATCTCCACAACTTTAGCAATGTCGTCTGTTTTTAAGGGCAATATCCTAAGCATAAATAGATTATAGCATAAAATATATATTTTTTGCCTTTAAGACTATGTTCCTATGTCGCTGTGTTACTATGTCACTGTGTTACTGCATTGATATATTATTCTAATGGGGTTATCGGAGGGAAGGATCTTCATCTGTTGGATTTTCTCTGAAATCATCAACCAATGCTTGGTAATCAGTTCTTTCTTTTTCTGAATGGTTCGTGCGCACACCATAAAATTTGAGGGGGTTTCCGAACTCTTCCAAAACCAATCCTTTCATTTTCAAGGCAGAGGTTAAAACTTGCGAAAGCCTGGTCTGTTCGCTAAAATGTCGCTCTAGCCGATGCAGTAATGCCGGATCGCGATTCAAAACATGCAACGCCATTGGGGTAACAAGATGAAACACTTCGAGGATTTTTGGAAAGCGTTTTATAGTTCCAACCCCAGGATTAAAAGGCTCAAGCCTCTCGATTTGCCTTTGAATCCTTGGATGTATTCTACCAACCATCGATTTTCCTCACATAAACATACACTCGGAAACCTGAGACTAAACGTCTCGGTTTCCTCGTGCTTTGGAAGCCGCGACGTTCAGTCGCAGGCTTCCAATAATCGGCATTTATTTCCCTCACATATTCTTATCGGCTGATTCTAAATTAAATTTCACCTTTTATCTAACTTAGGAGGAAAAAATTAGCTCTTATATTCTCTAATATTGGGGGTATGGGAATAGCGTGGAACAAGTTTAAGCGGATCAACTATCTCACCGGCTTTAATTTTAATTAGTCCAAGCCTTGCGACATTTATGCCATAGGGGTGGGAATGGAGCTCTTCGGTGAAATGAAAAGAGTCCGAATTCTGAAGTCCAATCCTTCGACTGTCCAACTTCGATATTAGATGAACCTCACCTGAAAGCTTAGAAATCTTTTCTCTTATCCCATCCAACGTACAAACCAAATCATCTGTTAATCTATTAAGTTTCCCTTTGCCCACAGAAAACAAGGCAAAATTATAATCGTCGCGTTTGGCATCAAGAACAACAGCAATGGTACCAGACACATCAATAAGGTTGTAGGCAATGGCCGAAAGGGTTGAAACACCAACTAAAGGGATTTTAAGGGTTTGAGCCAAAGATTTGGCTGTTGCCAAGCCTCCTCGAAGCCCAGAATATGATCCAGGTCCTTGTGCAACGGATACCCCGTCGATCTGTTCCGGTAAAATCTTCGCTTCTTTAACATAAAAGATAATCTTCTCGGCCCGCATCTCAGCAACCGTGGTTTCAAATAAAACCTTCTCATTTTCAATCAAACCTATACTTATTACTTTAGTCGCGCTGCTAATTCCGAGGATACGCATATTTTCCTCTCATTCTCACCGAGAATTTCTATTTTAACTAGCTGGAAATTTTTGGGTGCCAAATCCCCTAACTTCTCTGCCCATTCAATAACACATACTCCTCCCCGCTCAAAATACTCCTCAATGCCTAAATCTTCTACTTCAGTTGCATCATTTAAGCGATATAAATCAACATGAAAAAAAGGTAAGCGCCCATTATATTCGTTGATGATAATAAAGGTTGGAGAGGTTACATAGTCAGCTACCCCCACCCCAACCGCTATCCCTTGAATCAAGGTAGTTTTTCCAGCCCCCAAATGACCACTTAAAGCAATTATCTCATTGGGCATTAAAAAAGCGCCGATTTTCTTTCCCAATTCAATGGTTTCATCAGCGCTTCTAGTTTTAATTTCCATTCGCTAGATTCGACAAAATTTGTAAAATTTGCATTTCACCATCGTTCGTAATCATCATACCCCCCACCCTTTATTTCCTTAAAACCTGGCAGTTCATCATCATATTTCTCACCCAACTCGGCTTTTCTGGCCTCATAAAGAGCAGCGATGCTTTTTTCAAGGATGGGATGGATGGCATTTGGCGCAATTTCACGCAAGGGTTTTAAAATAAACAATCTCTCATGCATGAGCGGATGCGGAATTTGCAATTTTCCACCTGAAATAACTTGATCATCATAAAGGAGGATATCAATATCACAGGTGCGCGGCCCCCACTCAATTTCTCTTTCGCGCCCTAGCGTTGTTTCTATTTCCTGACAAACGTCTAAGAGCTTCTGCGCAGAAAGCTTGGTCCTTATCTCAAGGGTGGTATTAATAAAAGGAGGCTGGTTCGCTCCCCCCTCAGGGGCGGTTTCATAATTGCCTGAATGTTTGGTCACAGTAATGTGGGAATTTTTCCCCAAGAGAAAGATTGCCTGCTCAATATATTCTTCGCGATCTCCAACATTTGACCCAAGGCCTAGATAAACTATACCGATCCCTTTTTTGTTTTTGGCTTTCTTCTGCTTTTCTATTTTAATCCTCACTCCCTTTGTCTTCTTTTTATTTTTTTTTGCCTTTTTTGTTTTTTTATTTTTTTTCTTACTTTTCTTTGCCATTTATGTCCTCCTCGTTATAGCATCTGTCATGCAACAAACCCTGGCCATCTGCGCCACATCATGTACACGCACTAGATTGGCCCCATTGGCAATCGCAATAGCAACTGCGGCAGCCGTTCCTTCTAATCTTTGATCAGAGCTTAAATCTAAAACGTTACCAATTACTGATTTTCTAGACGGGCCCACAAGAATCGGACAACCTAAGACCTTTAACTCTTCCAATTTATTCAAAATTTCAAGATTGTGCTCGACTGTTTTACCAAAGCCGATTCCTGGGTCAACTATTATTTTCTCCTGTAGTATAC
>JABMSE010000152.1 GCA_013204645.1 Candidatus Saganbacteria bacterium
CTTTAGCAGGGGCCTTTTTCTCCTTCTTTTCCTCCTCCTTCGCTCTTCGAGCTTCGGAGGACGAGTCTTCTTCCAATTCCGCTCTTCCATCCAGAAGTGTCCCACTTGAATGTGAAAGCGTGGCACTCTCTCCCGTAGAATATCTTACTCTGGAATGCCTCCTCTTCTTCATATACTCGTCCCAATCCATGCCAGTTGAATACTTCATTTTCGTCTTCCTGCCGGTTGAATACTTCATTCCCATGATTTTCCCTCCCTCCTCCTTCGTCCCGACGTTCGTCGGGACTTCGGAGGATAAATCAATAATTTAAAGTCATCTTTTGCCACTTCTTGGCGCTGCGTTTTAAGGCAGGAGCCTTTTTTATTCCCATTCTTTCTTGCAGTGTGGTCAACTTCTTTGGTCCCTGGTATCGAATTGACACCCAGGGATCCTTGCTGGAACCACACAACTTAAGCTCCACTAAATGCCCGGGCTTCAAATCAGACAGGCTTTGAAGATCGGCATCCAATGGAAGTTTTCCTTTTTCATCTAAACATCTATTTACATTTGTAAAAACCACCTCAAGCATAGAGATGCGGCGCTTACTTCCTGGTTGATGGACAACTAAATATGGTCTTCGGTTTGAATTTTTAATTCTAATAACTTCAATCTCTGCCAGAGAGTTCGGTTCAAGATTGGCATAGGCTTGAATATGACTGGGAATAGCAATTTTTGCTTCTTCATCCACCTCGCTATATCCACGGATAAGGACCATTACTTTCTTTTCCTTTTTTTCTTTTTCTTTCCGGGAGCCTTGAGCTCTTTTTGGACTTTAGTTAAGAGCTTCTTTTCTTTAAGCATCGCCTGAAGCTTAGGGTCTTCATTAATCGTATCTCCTACAACTTCCGCAATGGCTTTGACCATCTTTAATGGAGCAAGGGGCGCAGATAAAATTTCACCCAGGAATTGAAAAATACTGATATCAACCGGAGGATAAACCCGCTTTCGCTCAGCCGGCAGCGTTGTTTTGCCCCATTTAGAACTAGGCATAAGCCCGATGTGTCGGGGGATAGTCATATATGGATATTGACTTACAAAGGGCAATAATCGACTGAGACAGCAACAGGTACAGGCAGGAACCTGGCTAACCGAGGGCAAACCCGAAGCTATAAAAACATTATATAAAGGGACTTCTTCTTTTTGGGGCTTGCGGCCCCTCTCCAATATCCTTTTTCTCCCCGGAGATAATTCTAATTTCCTTGGCATGGTTTATTTTCCTTTCTTATCCATATAGTATTTTAGAAAGCTCACTCAAACTCTCCAAACCTTTAATCTCTTTTGGAAACAAAGGGACCAGGGCAATCTTATGCCCGGAAAACTTGCGGTTAATTTTCTTTATGTATTTTTCTTCTTCGCCGTGTTTCACCTCACAAAAGCTGCATTTAGTAGCCGGCACAACCATGTTAACCGCTATATGACGACAGGGAATTTTAAGTTTATTAATACTTAAAAGCAGATCCTCGGTTTCGGCAACTCCCATAGCTTCAGGAATGGTTACTGCCACAAATTCGCACTTTTTAGAATTATTTAAAATCCCCTGGATTTTTCTAATGCTTTTGGAAAGGGCAAGCAATTCCTCTGTTGCCCGGGTTAAACGCACTACTCCTCTATACTTCAAAATCAACTTGAAGAAAGTATCCAGCCATTCCCTGATGATATGAGGGAGTTCAAGGAATCTAAGTAAGTGACCCGTAGCAGCCGTATCCAGGATATAAACATCAAATTGTTTTTGGTCCATAAATTCTGTGATCTTGCGTAAAGCCATGAGTTCATCAAGACCCGGCGGTGCCAGCGAAATAAGCTCGGTCATCACTTCGCGATCAAATTTTATGTCCACTCCCGGACTTAAGAACTTTTCAAAGGCCGCTTCTATATCATCTTTAAATTTCTTCTTCAGATCTTCGTATAACTTTGCCGCCTCTATTTCTAAGGCGTAGAGATTGTTTGAACCAGTTATCTGGGTTACTTTGTCTCCGATCTGACAGCCAAAACTATCGGAGAGAGAATGGGCTGGATCCGTGGAAAAAATTAATACTTTTTTATCTGGAGACTCTTTGGCCAGGCGAAGTGCGGTAGCAGAGGCTATAGAGGTTTTGCCAACCCCACCCTTGCCTCCAAAAAGAATTAACTCTAAATTCTTTGTCAAAAGATCTGACAGATTTACTTTTCCAATCGATGTTACGCTTGGTGTAGAAAGAGAAGCTTTCCTTTTTTCACAGGGATAGCTTTTCTCAAATAAAATCTCAGCGTACTCTCTTAAATTCTTTGCTCCTTGAACTTCATGGGGAAAGAGGGGAATGTTAAAAAGATGATAATCAGCAAACCTGTGATTAATGTCAGCTAAAAAGCTCTTCTGACCTTTATGCTTTGCCGAACAAAAAGCGCAGCCCTCTTTCACCCTTACTAAGCGGTTAACAATAATGCTCCTGACTGGTATATTATGTTCCCTAAGGGTTACCAGAAGCCTTGCGCTTTCTTCAATACTCAAGTATTCCGGAATAGTAACCGAAACAAATTCTGTAGTTTCTGAATCAGTAAGAAGCATTTTCACTTTTTTAATATCCTCTCCCAAAGTTTCTAAAAACTGATCCGCATCATCTTTTACGTATCTGCCGGTAAAGTGCCGCGTCATATAACGGTGCTTTTCCTGCATCAGGTCAAAAACCTTTACCCACTTTTCCATCTGCGCCGGCAACGCCAACATCCTGATGGTGTGACCGGTGGGCGCAGTATCTAATATAATTAAATCGAACTGGCCGCTTTTAAGAATATTCGCAATCTCAATTACAGCCATTACCTCATCCAGCCCTGGCAGGGAAAGCGAGAAAAAATCTTCTATGTCTTCCCCATCAAAATAAGTGCCCCGATCCGCTATCTTTTTCATTACCGCTTCGTGCTTGCTCTTAAAATCCACAAGCAATTCTTGGGCATTAACCTCTTTGGCAAAGAGGTTTTTTGCTCCGACAATGCCAGTAACCTTACTACCCACTTTGCAGCCAAAACTATCCCCCAGCGAATGAGCAGGATCAGTGGAAACCACCAGGATTTTCTTGTCCCTGTTTTTCTCTGCCAAATAAAGCGCTGACGCTGCTGCGCTAGTTGTTTTTCCACTACCACCCTTACCCCCAAAAAGGACAAGCTGCAGCCTCGAATTTTCTAAAAACTCAGACACTTAGAAATTCCTTAATCCGTTTCTCCTTCCACTGTATCGATTCTTTTGCGAAGTCCAGTTCGTTTAAAATCGAGAATCTTTCCGTCGGAATCTACCTTAGCCACATAAGTCGCCAGAATATCCATCCCATCCGGCAGTGACTTCTTTTCCACCATCTCAATCGCCACCTTCCAGCCCCCGTCCTCCTTTACCACCTCTACCGTGCTGCCAAGTGGAAGCCCGGTCACTGCATGCATTTCTTCCCGAACCTTTTTAACCAATGCCCCCATATCTTTTGCCATGTTTCACCTCCTTCTAACCGCCAAAATGCCAAATGTGATAAAACGCCAAAAAATCAATTTCTATTTACCAACTTTCTTCCCGCAGGCAGGACAGTAGTTGTATCCGTAATAATAACGCCACTCCTCCCCACACTCTGAACATTTAATAGTTAAGGGATCTCCACACTGAGGACAAACCCTATTGTTCCCCCAAGTTGCCGCACCACACCTTGGACATCTAAATACTTTTTTTCTCATTTACCTTCACCTTCCTTATATTTTCTAATTGCTTCCAGTCTCTCCATAAGTTTTTTCTCTTTTTTAGCATATTTTTGTTCACTTATTTCTCCTAATTCGAGACGCATCTGAAGTTCCAGGAGCGCTTCCTGCACTTTTGTTTCGTCCGTAATTTCGGTCTCTGCAGTCTCCTGCAATTTGTCTCCGATCCATTGAACCAGAGTAAGCGGCGACATTAATATATCATCTAATATAAAAGCCATTCTTAAATCCTAATCTAGTGTTACAACCAGTTCCACAAAGTTACAGGGTGGGATTGGACCAACATATTTAATTTTGGTCCTCCCGCTATATTTCGATCCCAGTTCCGATACAGCATAATCAAATTCTTTCTCTTTCACTTTTTCGACCAAAAAGGCTACGTTTAAAATCATATTGTCCCCAAAAATTTTGTTCTCTTTAGAATCAAACGATAATTCTTTAAGAAACCCAAATATTTCTTCTTTTTCCCTTTCACGCTTTGCATCCAAGGCGGATTTAACCATTTCTCCCAGGTTTATTCTATCCGGCTGGGTTTTAAGGGGGGGCTTTCCAGCTATCTTCTCCCTTAACCTTCTAATTTCACTATTTTCTTTGACTATTTCCATATAGATTTGATTCATATCTGTCCATAAAGCTTTTACTCCGAGCTCCACCTTATCGCCCATCTTAGCCAAAAGTTCTTCAAACTCAGAATATCTGGCCTTTAAAACTTTTTCTTTGATCCTATCTTCTGGCCCTGTCCCATTTTTGGCTTCGGCAATAGTGCTAAATCTCACCGGAAGGATTGGATAATTTCCCATCACTTTTTCCATGACTAATTGGTGCGCCAAGGTGTTTTCTCTAGAAATAGAATACTTTATAACCGGAGAGGAGCTTACGACCACCCCCAGATTTCCCTCGCAAACCGTAGCAACCTCATCCCCACGGCCGCCAATTCCAACCGGACCGAAGTTCTTTTCTTCGCCTACCCGAACTATGCAGTAGATGTATTTGCCTTCTGCGTTCATTGAGCTACCTCTAACTTCACAACCTTTATCGCGATTTTGCCCTCAAGATCTTCTTTTCTTAAGGAGAAAACCACGGCCGGAGCCGGGGCCCCGCCCCCATTACCGCAATAATTAAGCAGTAACTTATAAGCCTGGGTTATCTTTTTAAACTGTTTCCCATTGCCGGGATGTTTGTCCGGATGAAAGTTGCTGGCCATCTCTCGATAGACATCTTTAATCTGAAATTTAGAAACTTCTTCCGAAAGCCCTAAAAGCCGCCGGGCAGAATCAATCTCTGCAAAACTTATCTTTTCTACTTCCAGAGTGCTAAAACTATAGGGAGGAAGCGGCCCTACACAGCGAAAATTTATCTTATCCTCGTATAATGTATTCAACACATCTAATCCATTTTCAAAATCTTCTTTTCTTCTTTTCTCAATTAAAAATGCAGTATTCATAATCATGCTGTCATCCAAAAGGGCATGTTCGCAGGTTTCATAAGTAAAACTTTTTAAAACTTCCTTGATTTCAGCGGCAATGGCTTTCTTCTTTTTATCTAAAGAATCCTTGACCATTTTGCCAAGTTCACCCGCACCCTGCAGGCGTTCAGCAGGGGGTTTCTTATTTAGTTCATCCCGGAGCTTCCTTATCTCTTCCTCCTCCGCAACCTCTTTAAGAACAGAGCCCAAATCATTCCACATGGCCACTATATCCAGCTCGATTTTTCCTTCCATTTCCTTTAGTATCTCTTGAAATTGAGGATAGCCCTGCTCAATAATTGCTTGAAGATCTTCCTCGCCTGCCAGAATGGTCCCAAATTTAAGGGGAACAATACTACCATTCTTCATAATTTTTTCTACGACAGCCTGGTGAGAAGCTAAAAGATTGAGCAATTCCTCTTTGGAAAGGGAATCAATAGCAATCGCGGGAAAATCGGAAACAACTGCAGCAATGTCCTGATAAGAAATAATATAGACCCCATTTTGGCTGCCAAGCGCTAGGTCGGATTTTACAATTCCGTAGACGCATTTGCTCATTTTGCTTTCCCTTTCACCATCTCAACCGCTTCTCTAAAATGCTTGACGCCAATCTGAAGCTTTTCAAAATCTTTCTTGACGGGTTTCTTCTTACCCTGCCATTCCCCCAAAAATTCCCGAATAGCCAGCATAGAAGCCTTGATACAGATAGATTCGATATCTGAACCAACCATCCCATCAGTCGGTGTCTTAGCTAAAATAGAAAGGTCAACATCTTTGGCCAGGGGTTTTCCTTTGGTGTGGATCTTAAATATTTCCAGCCGGGCTTTTTCGTTGGGCACGGGAAACTCAAGCAAGAAATCAAACCTGCCAGTGCGCAAAAGGGCTGGATCAATAATATCCAGCCGGTTAGTCGCCCCCAGCACGACTACACCTTTAAGCTCCTCAATCCCATCCATTTCAGTTAAGAACTGACTGATTACCCTGTCCGTAACCTGAGAACCTCCTCCCCCACCTCTTATAGGTGTTAAGGAATCTAACTCATCAAAAAATACAATACAGGGACTGGCCATTTTGGCTTTTTTAAATACTTCGCGGATTCCTTTTTCACTCTCTCCAATCCACTTTGAGAGGATCTCGGGTCCTTTAATGGATATAAAGTTTACTCCAGATTCTTTGGCTACTGCTTTGGCCAGAAGTGTTTTGCCAGTCCCCGGTGGACCGTAAAGCAGGATACCTTTAGGCGGTTTTGTTTTGACATAGGCAAACAAATCACTATATTTGAGCGGCCACTCCACCGCTTCTTTTAAAATTCTCTTGGGTTCTTCCAGATCCCCCACATCATCCCAGCCCACATCCGGAATTTCGGTAAATACTTCTCGAATAGCAGAGGGTTCCACTTCAGCTAATCCGTGCATAAAGTTATCCATGGTTATTTCTAATTCCAGGAGTGTTTCATAAGGAAGCTCTTTCAGTTCAAAATCAACCTTGGGGAAAATTTTACGAATGGTAATCATGGCAGATTCGCGGCATAAGGCTTCTAAATCTGCCCCCACAAAACCATGGGTAATATCAGCCAGTTTTTCTAAATCTACATCTTCAGCTAAGGGCATGCCGCGGGTATGGATATTTAGAATTTCCAGC
>JABMSE010000153.1 GCA_013204645.1 Candidatus Saganbacteria bacterium
ATCAACAGAATTAATTCTGTTGATTTTTTGGGAGGGAACCGCGAATTTATTCGCAGGTTCCGTGAAAATCGCTATTGATTTTCTTATGGTCTTATATCGGCAAAAAAGGGAGTAAATTTCAGAAAAAATGCGAATAATAAAAGGTTTTATCTTGTGTTTTTACAAGATAAGATTTAAAGTTTTTTAAAAAAGCGTGAAATTTAGTAAATAAGCCAACGATATATAGGTGGGAGAATAAAATGCTCAAAAACAAATTAATCGCTTTTAGTATGAAAGACACAATAGAGGGCATCTTATCGCTGGAGGAACTATTAGAAAGGATGGCGACTGGAAGCCCACCTAGTGTAGCGGAAATAAGAAGAATGGGTATCCCATTAAACAAATATGCAATGAGAGATGCCATTGCGGATGGAAGTATCGTAGATATTGCCCGATCCCTTTGTTTTCCGGATGTTTATCCAAGTCTAGCAGCAGCGCAAATTAGGATAATCAAGAATGCACTGGAAGCAAGAAAAACAACTACATTTGTCAACTTAATTCCTGAGCGGAGAAGAAGATCTGTTGTGCGCATGGCTAACGAAGCTTTCCCTACTAAACACAAGGGCAGAACCGAAGAACAATTCAGAGAAGACACGGCGCTTAACTGGTTACTAAAGCAGGAAGCCTTTTCTCTTATTGCCTCTCAAGAGGGCTTTTTAGAAACACGACATATTACGGCCTCTGCAGATGTTGCCCTTCTGATCCTAACTTACAGTGGATCATTACTTGAGATAGGAAAACCAGACAACGATGGACAAAGAACAGTACGCTACGCGCGCGTCCCAGATAGAGCGAATCCTGAGCTTCCCAGATTTTTTGAAAAAATAGCGACATCAATGGATGATCTTTCGGTTGGCCAAATTGGCAGAGTAGGTAGCACCCAGACATCCCAAATATTTCGCTTAGCTTACAGCCAAGATCCGGGGTTGGTGCGCCAAGCCACCCAGCAGTTAACCGAGATGATTATCGTCATCGATCGGCAAACCGATACATCCGACACTTAAGATCCCCTCTGATTTTCAGGGGTTGTTTTTGCCCTAAATTTTAGGTAAAATATGACTTGTCGTGAATGTACAAGAACTAGAAGACAAAGCCATATTAAACATTGAACTTCCTGGAATAAAGCTTTTTAAAAAGGGCAAAGTTCGCAATGTTTTTGATTTAGGGGATAGGCTCCTTTTAGTGACCTCGGATCGCATCTCTGCCTTTGATTCAGTCATGCCAAACGGCATCCCCGACAAAGGGAAAATCCTAACCCAGCTTTCTGCTTTCTGGTTTGATTACACCAAGTCGATTATCAAAAACCATATGATCTCGGCCAATGTCCATAATTTTCCTTCTGACATCAACGTTAATGAAGATGTAAAGAAGCTCCTCTCAAAAAGAACCATGTTGACCTATAAAACCGACTCAATTGATATTGAATGTGTAGCCCGGGGATATCTGTCTGGTTCAGCCTGGAAAGAATATCAACAAAATGGTTCGGTTTGCGGTATTAAATTACCGACTGGCCTAAAAGAGTCCGATAAACTGCCTGAGCCTATTTTTACCCCAGCCACCAAAGCGGCCTCTGGCCATGATGTTAACATTTCCGAAAAAGAAATGAAGGATAAAATAGGAAACGAGGATGGCAGTTTCTTAAAAGAAAAGACCCTAGAAGTTTATAATGCTGCACGCGATTATGCAGATACAAAAGGAATTATTATTGCCGATACCAAGTTTGAATTTGGTAAATTAGACGGTAAAATCATCCTGATTGATGAAATCCTAACGCCTGATTCATCCCGTTTTTGGCCAAAAGACACCTATAAACCAGGTGGAGCACAACCCAGCTTTGACAAACAGTTTGTGCGGGATTATTTAATTTCTATAAAATGGAATAAGGAACCACCAGCCCCGAGATTGTCTGACGAAGTAGTGCTTAAAACACGTGAAAAATACCTGGAAGCCTTCAAAATGTTAAGCGGGAAGAAAGAACTATAAGTGCTAACAAGTAGAGAGAACACTAAAAAAATAAAAATTGGCAACTTAGAGATTGGCGGAGGAAAACCCATTGCTGTCCAATCCATGACCAAGACCAAAACCAGCGATATTGATGCTACCGTCGCCCAGATCCATGATTTAGAAAAAGCTGGCTGCCAAATTGTTAGGTGTGCCGTACCCGACAAAGAATCCGCCGAAGCCCTAGCCAAAATCAAAGAGCAAATAAACATTCCCTTAGTAGCTGATATTCACTTTAATCATACCTATGCCTTAATGGCCGCGGAAGCAGGCGTTGATAAATTAAGGATTAATCCCGGAAATATTGGCGATCCCGAGAAAATCAAGGCCATTGTCGATGCTGCAAAAGCTCACCATATTCCTATCCGAGTTGGGGTAAACTCTGGCTCACTTGAACCTAAAATCCGCAAAAAATATCATGGCCATGTAACTGCAGAAGGCCTAGTAAAAAGTGCCTTAAATAACATCAAAATGCTGGAAAAGCATGATTTTTCAGATATTGTGGTTTCCATCAAAGCAACCAGCGTTCCTATGACGATCAAGGCCTATGATATGATCTCACGAAAGATAAAATATCCTTTGCATGTTGGCATAACCGAGGCTGGAATTCCCAAAATTGGTACTGTCCGTTCCGCCGCTGGAATCGGGGCGATTTTGTCCAAAGGAATTGGAGATACGGTACGTGTTTCTTTGACCGGAGATCCGCTCGAAGAAGTAAGGGTTGCCTATGAAATACTTAAATCCTTTGAGCTTACTTACCATGGAGTAACGATTATTTCCTGCCCAACCTGCGGCCGAACCGATATTGATGTCGTACGAATTGCCCAGGAAATTGAGGTAAAAACCCGCCATATTAAACAGCCTTTAGTTGTAGCTATCATGGGCTGCGAAGTAAATGGGCCAGGGGAGGCCGCGGATGCCGATGTAGGGGTGGCTGGGGGTAGGGGGGTTGGTTTGATTTTTAGGGAAGGCCAGGTAGTTAGAAAAGTACCTGAAGCTGAGATGGTTGAAGGGTTGCTGGACGAAATCGAGAGTATGGCGATAAGCTAGGGAGGCCCAAATGATAGATAGATATACGCTACCCAAAATGAGAGAAATTTGGTCCGAGGAACATAAATTCCGCACTTGGCTTGAAGTAGAAGTTGCTGCTTGCGAAGCCTGGGCAAAGATTGGTAACATCCCTGCTTCGGCTCTAAAAAAGATTAAAAGCAAAGCTAATTTTTCCATCAAAAGAATTAATGAGATTGAAAAAACGGTTGATCATGATGTAATTGCCTTTTTAACTGCCGTGGCCGAAAATGTTGGGCCAGATAGCCGCTTCATCCACATGGGTCTAACTTCTTCTGATGTTTGTGATACATCTCTTTCATTAATTATGCGCGATGCAGCCGACGTCATCATTGGTGATATTGATGGTTTCATCAAGATCTTGCGCAAAATGGCCAAGAAATATAAAGATATCGAGATGATGGGCCGCTCGCATGGAGTACACGCCGAACCCATGACTTTTGGACTTAAATTTGCGCTCTGGCTGAAAGAGATGGAAAGAAACCGGGAACGTATGGAACATGCCCGGAAAGTAATAAGTGTAGGACAGATTTCCGGTGCAGTAGGAACTTATTCAAATTTAAGTCCCAAAGTAGAGGAGTTAACCTGCAAAAAGCTGGGTTTGGAACCTGCGCCTATTTCAAACCAGGTAATCCAACGTGACCGCCATGCTGAATTTATGGCCGTGCTGGCAATAACGGCGGGAACGCTGGAAAAAATTGCGCTAGAGATACGCGGTCTCCAAAAAACCGAAATTGGTGAAGTTGAAGAACCCTTTAGAAAAGGACAAAAAGGCTCGTCAGCTATGCCGCACAAGAAAAATCCGATTACCTGTGAAAGAGTTTGTGGTTTGGCTCGTGTTGTTCGCGCAAATTCCCTGGTAGCGATGGAAAATGATGCTTTGTGGCATGAAAGAGATATTAGTCACTCGTCAACTGAGCGAATTTTAATCCCAGACAGCACCATCTTGATAGATTATATGCTGCAAAAGATGAGCTATATCATTGATAATCTAGTAGTTTTTCCAAAAAAGATGAAAGAGAACATCGATAAGTCCCAAGGCCTGACTTTTTCACAGCGCTTGCTTTTGGTGCTGATCGATAAGGGCTTAACCCGGGAAAAAGCTTACCAGATCGTCCAAGCTGCGGCAATGAAAGCTAGAACTTCTGGAAAACATCTAAAAGAGCTGATTTTGGTGGATAGGGAAGCCAATAAACACTTGTCCAAAAAAGAAATCGATGAAATTTTTGACATTTCATACTATCTGCGCAATGTTGACACCATTTTTAGGCGATTAGACCTCGCATAAGACCTTTTTTTATCGTCGACAAAATCACAAACGTTAGGCTAGGGTGCTATTGATTTTATAGCTAACGTCGCTATAAAGACGCTTATTTAGGGTTAAATTCCAAATAACAAGTTCCAGAGCAGGCATGAGCCATCCCTGAAAGTGCAAGAATTTATTTTTTTTGTAGAGAGTCCCGATTCCTATCGGGACGAACGAGAAAAATATCAAATTCTTCCACTTATCCAATAGACAACTCAGCAGCCCGTTTG
>JABMSE010000154.1 GCA_013204645.1 Candidatus Saganbacteria bacterium
AAATAAATTCTTCCTCTTTCTGGGGGTTGTAATGGTTCGTGCGAAAAAATAAATTCTTGCACTTTCAAGGGTAGCTCAGTTGTCTAAGAAGGAAACCGCGAAGTTCATTCGCAGGTTTCCTTCTTAATCAGAAGCCCCTAGGAAGCGTAGGGTTTTATTTTCAATGGCTTTTTTTGAAGATAGCTGATATAATCACACTATTACAAATGAAAGGAGTTTTACATGTTAATTGAAAGATCTGAATTTAAAGGCCGGCCGATGTTAGTTATCAAAAATGATGAAAACGACAAATATCCTTTTTCTTTTGGGCTTTCCAAGGCCAAAAAGGTTTTGGCAGCGATTGAAGAAATAAAGAAGTTTGTTGAAGAAAACGACAAGTCTGCATAATACGCTACTGCTAACTTAAAATGATCAAGATTGGTTCATGCCAGATTGATACCAATGTATTTTTGGCTCCTATGGCTGGTTGCACTGATCTTTCGTTACGCTTAATCTCCCGCGAACACGGGGCGAAGTTTTGCTTTTTTGAGATGTTTGATTCAAACTCTTTAATCCACGGGGGACCTAAAAAAACTGATCTTTGCAAAAGCCTCAAAAAAGATAATCCAATTGCAGCACAACTTTTGGGTAGTGATCCGGATACTATGTTTTCTGCCGCCCAAAGATTGCTGGAGCTGACCAATCCTTATTTTTTAGATATTAATGCTGCCTGTCCGGTAAGAAAGGTTATCAGAAAAAAAGCTGGAGCCTATCTTTTATTAGAACCTAAGGCCCTCTATGCCATTTTAAGGAAGTTATCGTCGGAAATCTCTCTTCCCGTTACAGTAAAAATGAGGGTGGGCTATGATAGGTTTTCCAAAAAAGAGATCGTAGAAATTGCCAAAAATTGCCAAGAAAATGGAGCTGCGGCTCTTTTTGTGCATGGTAGAACAAAGAGGGAAGGTTATTCTGGCGAAGTTAATTATAAAGCCATAAAGGCGATAAAAGAGGCAGTAGGAATACCGGTTTTTGGCTCGGGCAATGTTTTTTCAAAGGCTTTGGCACAAAAAATGTTTGATGAAACTAGCTGTGATGGCATTTTGATTGCCCGCGGAGCACTGGGGAACCCTTGGATCTTTTCTGGCAAGAGCCGCTCGGATATAGATTGGAAAGAGAGAAAAAAAGTTTTGCTAAAACATTTATCTTATATCGAAAAATATAAGGACGGCAATTCGCAAGGCAGAGTTGTTCATATGCGAAAGGTTGCGCTATTTTATATTTCTTCGCTACCTTATGCTTCCCGAATGCGTGCTCAAATTACCCCACTCAAAACCTATAAGGAATTAGTGGATCTGATTGACGTGCTACCTTAAAATGTTGTAATATTTCAAGAGAGCTATGAAAAAGTGGATAAGTATAATTTTAATAATTCTCTTGGTTTTTGCGGGTGCATGGTTTTTCTTCTACAGCATTAGTTCTCCTTATTGGTTAAAAGTATTACGCCAGTACAATATGCAAACTGTAGACATGGGGGTTATTCCCCTAACCTCCGAGCGGGTTTTAGTCGTGGGTTATGCGGCAAAAGATAGAGCTACTAACCCAAATACATTTATTGCCATTTATAAATTAGGGGGAAAATTGGAAGTGTTATATCGCTATTCTCCGGTTGTCCCGAAAGCAGTTGATTTTCCGTCTCCGTTGCAGCTTGAACAAGCAGATGTAGTTGAATTTGGCTATGAAGATGCCTCAAACGAAATTAAAAATAACCGTTTGTTTATTGTCTCTAGCTGGGGCGAGACCGGCGCAGATTATTTTGGGACTTGTCCCATAGTGATTGGCTATGTAGAAGGTGGTTTTCAGGCGATCCCCTTTTATCCGGGAAATGTTTCAGATAATCCCCAGATAAAAGATAGCAGTTGGACGCAAAAAGATTTTATCGTTTCAAATTATTTTGATCCCTCAGAAAAAGTAAAAACCATTTTAACACAAGGGGTGGGGCTTGATGATGCTGGCAATGTTGTCCTGACATTTTATGGTGATAATAAGCCCCATGCTGTGGAGCATACTTATGTAAACCTTAAGTTTCCGCTGCCTTTTGTAATAAAATCAACAGAATGATTTTCCGCATATAACCCTGGCACCCTAGTAAGGGAAAAATTTAATTTTTTTCGCAGAGAGCGAAGCGAGCAAGAAAAAATTTCAAATTTTTCCATCCCATAGGCAACTAGGCAAAATCCTTCAGGTTTGTTTTTCTTAGTTGTTTTTTGTGAGACCTAAGCTTTTTCTGGCGAAGCATTTTTTCTTTACTACGTTTGCTACGTTTCCTTTTCTGCCGCCTTATTTTTTCAATCCTTTTTTTTTCTTCACTTTTTTCGCCCAGTTTTCTTTCTTCAATCTTTCTCGCTAGGAGTCGCCAGGCCAGGAAGCGATTCAGTGCCTGGGAGCGGTTTTTGGCCATTTTAACCTCAATTCCAGTTGGAATATGCTTAAGATAAACACAAGTCGAGCTTTTATTTACTTTTTGGCCTCCTGGACCACTACTGCGGATAAATTTCTCAATAACCTCTTTATCTTTGATGCCTAAACGTTCTAGCTGTTGCTCTAGATGCTTTTGTTTTTGTGGGTTTGTGCTAAAAATAGGCATATATAGATTATACCTAAAAAGACTTGACAAAACAAAGGAGAGTGTTAGAATTCATGCAAAGTTTGGACGGACATGAAAGGGGGTGAAAACAACTTAGTCGGCCGTCTAAACAGGAGTTGTCTTGGAAGAAGCTTGATCCTTTAGATTTTCAAAGGAAACATGGATACTTTGTAAATTGAAAACGAAAAAAAGCCGAACTAAGACAATCCAAAAATAGACTAGGGAGGAAAAAATGAAAAAATATTTCGTGTTATTTGTAGTTTGTGCTGTTTTCATGGCATTTGCTACAGCAGCCTCGGCGCAGATCATCTTTAAAGATGTTCCGCCTAATTCTTGGGCTGCACCTGCAGTGTATAATCTGGTAAAACTCGGTATTGTCAATGGTTATCCAGACGGTACTTTTAGAGGAAACAATAAGATTACCAGATACGAAGCTGCACAAATGATTGACAAGCTAGCTAACCTTATTGGAGCTGCCGATCTCAAGGCAGATATCCAGGCCTTACAAGAGGAAGTTGCTGGTTTGGAAACTCCAAAATATGAAGTCGCAGGAAGCGTAAGAGCTGACTACCAAGTTGGAAACTTATTCGCTTCATCCGGCTCAGCTCGTGGTGTTGTCCCCAGTTACAGATTGAAGTCTTCTGTTTCTCGTGATTTGGGTGACGGCGCAAACGTAGCGATTAATTTGGATACTATGGACTACGGTTGGATTAATCCTAATAACCCTAATTTGCTTACCGAGCTATTGGATGTTGAAACTAATTTAGCAGGTAATTTTTCCGCAATAGGGTTGGAGAATCCAATTAATTTTAAGGTAACCTATGGTCCAGGGCCTGTAGCTCATAGTGATCTTACCGGAATTCTACCCAGTGACGACGGTATGGTTTATATGCGACCTCGTACCGGGATAATTGGGTCTACCAGTATTTGGGGAGCGGATCTTTCCGGCGGATACCTTGCAATGACGCGCAACACAGTTAACAAGGTTGAAGTCGGCAATATCACCGCTACTGTTTCCAAGAATTTTGAAAACGGTGTTCCACTTTTCGGAAAAATGGCTTTGGCTGTTACCGGTGATTATATTGCCCAAGGCCTAATTTCGATGACCCGAAGGGATATGCGGGCCAAAATTCAGGCTGCCGTTCCACTTGGGGAGAATGTTGAAGGGTCAGGAAAACTCGACATCGGCGGTACCGACCAGAGTAGATGGTTGGCAGAAGCCAAGGTCGTGTTAAACGACGTTTTTGCTACCGGAACAGTTGCTAATATCCGCGTTACCAAGGTTGGGTCAGGATATAACGCAGCTAATGGGGTCATAAGGGCCGCAGAATTTGCCATGGCTGGTTTAGATGTATTTGATCGAGCCCTACAGGAAACTACCTTTAACGTAGGCGGTGAAATTGTTCAGAAGATTTCTGATGATTTGGCATTCATTGGTAAAGGGGAATATAGAATGAATGGCGATTATACGTATGAAGCACCTTTGGGCGCATTAACTGCTCAAGGTGGCGTATCTTATGCTATTGCTCCTAATGCCCTTCTTGATGCTAGTTATCGTATCTTCCAGAGCAAGGCAACCAACGATACCACGGATATAGCAGCTATAGGACTCGTCTACGAGTTCTAAATTGTTATCCTGAATCGTTTCTTAAAGAAGGCCCTCCCAGTGAGGGCCTTCTTATTTTAATATTCAAGATACAATAACCAAACTTGTAGTAAAATCATCATGCATAGAATTATTGGAAAGAAAATTATAAAATATAGCGAGTTAGATTCGACCAATGATGAAGCCAAGCGCTTGATACGAGCCGGCCTTTCGGAAGGAGTTGTCATTGTTGCTGGTCTTCAGACAAAAGGGGGAGAGGCAAACCCTCTCGCAGTTGGTTTTCTCCGGTAGGCGACGGAGTTTATCTTTCGGCAATTGTTAAGCCTTATATTAGCCCGAAGGATCTTTCTTCTATAACCTCTGTCGGGGCCATCGCGGTTATAAACACTATCAAAAACTTAAGCGGTCTTCTTGCTAAAGTAAAGCTTCCCAATGATGTTATGTTAAATGGTAAAAAGATAAGCGGAGTCTTAACTGAACGAGTATTAGGCGGCCATGTGATTATTGGTATTGGCGTAAATATTAATAATGAGCTGGGCTCTTTCCCGGATGAGATAAAGAATGCCGCTACTTCGCTTAAGATTGAATTGGGTGAAGTATTTGATCCTGATCTTTTTCTTGAGCAGTTGATTTTAGAGCTGGATAAGGAGTATATTGCCTATTTAGCTAAAATTTGATAGCATAGTTTGGAAGAGGAGGGCCCCAAAATGCCAACTAGAGGAATACGAGCAGCTACCACCGTGATTAATAACAGCCGGGAAGAAATTCTTGCAGCTACATCGGAGCTGCTTTCAGAAATTATAGCCAGGAATGATATAGCGCTAGAAGATATTGCCTCAATTATTTTTTCAACTACTAGAGATCTTACCGCGGAATTTCCAGCTGTAGCAGCGAGAAAATTAGGCTTAAATGATACGCCGCTTTTGTGTGCTTGTGAGATTGATGTTCCTAGAAGCCAGCTAAAATGCATCCGTATTTTGATGCATATAAATACGGCTAAAGAGCAAAAAGACATAAAACATGTCTATCTTAAGGGAGCCGTAAACCTTCGAAGGTAATAACCTATGATTATCGTTATGTGCCCCGATGCCAGCGATGAGCAGATAAACCATGTCATTGACAAACTAGCACAACACGGGTTTGGTATTCATCTTTCTAAAGGCGTTGAACGAACGGTTATTGGAGCGATTGGAGATAAATCTGCGATTGAACTTTCCGCCCTTCAAATTCTTCCCGGGGTATCGGAGATTGTACCAATTCGAAAGCCCTATAAATTAGTCAGCCGCGAGTTGTTTAAAAAAGATACGATTGTCAAAATTTCCGATAAACTAAAAATTGGGAGCACGCAGCCGATTTGTGTTATGGCTGGTCCTTGTTCGGTTGAAGGGAAAAATGAAATTTTAGAAGTTGCCCAGATTGTTAAAAAAGCTGGGGCAGCGATGCTGCGTGGAGGGGCGTTTAAACCCAGGACTTCTCCCTATTCTTTTCAGGGTTTGGGAGAAGAAGGCTTGAAATATTTGGCTCTGGCGCGCAAGAAAACAGGACTACCAATCGTTACCGAGCTTATGGATCCGCGTGATGTCCGTTTAGTAGCCAAATATGCAGATGTTATCCAGATCGGCGCGCGTAATATGCAGAATTTTAATCTCCTAAAGGAAGTAGGTAAGATCAAGAAGCCAGTATTGCTTAAGCGCGGATCAGGTTCTACCGTGAAAGAATGGCTGATGTCGGCGGAATATATCATTTCAGAGGGAAATAAAAATATTATTCTTTGCGAACGTGGGATCAGAACATTTGAAACCGCCACTCGCAATACTCTGGATTTAAATGCTATTCCCTTGATAAAAAAACTTACCCATTTGCCAGTCATTGTTGACCCGAGCCATGGGACAGGGGAGTGGGATCTGGTTTCTGCCATGGCCAAGGCGGCCATTGCTGCCGGTGCTGATGGGCTTATGATCGAAGTCCATCCCCATCCCGAAGATGCCCTAAGTGATGGTGCTCAAAGCCTGAAGCCTGATACCTTTGGGGATTTGATGAGGGAACTTAAGGTGGTTGCTTCTGCAGTGGGTAGAAGAATGTAGGGAAGGCTAACTTATCCTCGCTTAGGTCTGTGCTAGGCATCGATTAATGACAAATGACCAATGTCAAATGTCAAATGGTGGTGTGCCTTCGGCACATTATAATAATGTCGCGAAGCGACACAATCATTTGTCATTTTTAATTTGTCATTTGACATTTTATTTCAGGTATGAACAGCTTGGGGGTTAGGGGGTGAGTTAGCCACCCAGAAGGTCCATCAATTCCTCCAAACCAGTGCCATAATACGCCGAAATAGCAACCGCAGGTTTATATTTTTCCAATAGTTCGGGGGGGAGCTTTTTGCCTAACCGGTCAATTTTATTAAAAACCGTAATGATCGGTTTGGCAGCGCTATTTAATTCTTCGAGTACGCTATAAACGGCAGTTATCTGGTCCCTAAAATAAGGATGTGAAGCATCAACCACATGCAAAAGAAAGTCAGCCTCACTTACTTCCTCTAGAGTAGCGCGAAAGGCGGCGATCAATTGGTGGGGAAGTTTGGCAATAAAACCGACGGTATCGGTTAAAAGAAGCACCTTTTTATTGGGTAAATGAACTCGGCGGATAGTTGGATCAAGCGTTGCAAAAAGTTTGTCGTAGGCTAAAACGTCTGATTTGCTTAAGGCATTGAGCAGGGTTGATTTTCCCGAATTTGTGTAGCCTACCAAAGCAGCCAATTTTAAATGACTTTTCTTGCGTTTTTCGCGGCGCAGGCTACGTTCTTCTCTTATTTTTTCAATTTCTTTTTTTAATTCGGAGATTCGCTTCCGCACTTTACGTCGATCATATTCGAGTTTGGTTTCTCCCGGTCCCCGGGTTCCAACCCCACCACCTAGTCTTGACATCATGGAACCGTGGCCAGTTAGCCGGCTTACTATAAAACTGGATTGTGCAAGTTCTACTTGGAGTTTCCCTTCGCGGCTTTTAGCATGCTGGGCAAAAATATCTAAAATTAATTCGGTGCGATCAATGACTTTTACGCCTAATGCCTCTTCCAGGTTGCGGTCCTGGGAAGGAGAAAGAAAAATATCAAATATAACAAGATTTGCATTTGAGGAAGCAATCAGAGCTTTTAATTCCTCTACCTTTCCGCTCCCTATAAAATATTTCTGGTCGGGCTTGCTTCTTTTTTGGATTAGCTCTCCAACCACAGAAGTGCCCGCAGTATGGGCAAGCCTTTTTAGTTCTTCGAGTGATTCCTCTATGGGAATTTGGCCGGGACTGGGTATTTCTACGCCAACCAGCAGTGCAGATTCTGGTTCAAAAATCATTAAATAGTCTTTCCTTCCTTGTTGGACTTTGGACATTATTATAGCACGTATGTTATAATCCCCTTAACGAAAATGGTTGAAACTACTAAAAAAATACTAGTAGTGGATGATGAACCGGGCATACGGGATTTGTTGACCACCCTGCTTCATGCTGAAGGATACACAGCTATTACGGCGGCGGAGGGGCAGCAGGGCTTAGCCATGGCTAGGAATGAACATCCCGATCTCATAATTCTTGATGTGATGCTGCCTCATTTAAATGGATACCAGATTGCCCGCATGTTAAAGTTTGATGCTAATTATACCCACATTCCCATTATTATGTTTACCTCGAAAATGGAAGATAATGATCAGGCAACCGGCAAAGAAATGGGGGCGGATGCTTACTTTGCCAAACCATTTGACACTGATGCCCTCTTAGCCAAGATAAAAGAGATTCTTTCAAAAGAATTAATAAAAGGGGAATAATTATGCCAGATAAAAAGAAATCGCTGCGCGATGGTTTATTGAAAAGCGGATTAGTAAAAGAAGATCAGATGAAAAGCGCTGTTTTGGAAAGCAGAAAAAGCGGAGAAACTCTCATAAAGAGTCTTTTGAAGAAAAATCTGGTGGATGAGGATGCTTTGATTGCTTTTCTTGAAAAAGAAATGGATTTTCCCAGAGTTGATCTTTCAAGTTATATGATAGATAAGAAAACCCTTAATCTCCTCTCTTACCCCTTGGCGCGCAAACATAAAGTAATGCCCCTTTTTAAAGTTGGCGATGTCCTTACCATAGCCATGGTTGACCCATTTGATATCATGATCATGGACCAGGTGCGGGCTAAAACCAAATGTGATATCGAACCTATGGTTGCTTCTTCAAAAGATATTGAACAGGCCATAAATCAGTATTATGGCATATCCGGATCGGTTGATACCTTGATAAAGGATATTGGTCCAGTAGAAGAATTGCATGAGGGTCCTTTAGGTGTTTCTGAAGAGGAAGCTCCGGTTGTCAAACTAGTAAGTGTTTTGATCCTCCGAGCAGTTTCAGAGCGCGCTTCGGATATTCATATTGAGCCAACCGAGGAGGATGTCCGGATTCGTTATCGGGTAGATGGCATGTTACACGATGTTTCCCGTGCCCCTCTTCACTTACACTCTTCTATGATTACCCGCATAAAGGTGATGGCCAGGATGAATATTGCTGAATCTCGGATTCCTCAAGATGGCCGTTTTGGAATGAAAAGGGAAGGCCGGGATATTGACATTCGTGTTTCCTCATACCCTTCAATTTATGGCGAGGCTTTAGTCATGAGATTGCTGGATAAGGCGGGCGTTTTAGTTAGCTTAGAAGAAATAGGTTTTTCAAAAGAGAATTTGAAAAAGTTTGAAGAGGCCATTAAGCGCCCCTATGGGATTATCTTAGTTACCGGGCCTACTGGTTCAGGAAAAACAACTACCCTTTATGCAACTCTAAATCACATAATTTCTCCTGAAAAAAATATTATGACAATTGAGGATCCAGTTGAATATGAGCTGGCTGGGGTGCGTCAAGCTCAGGTGAATGTAAAAGCGGGCTTTGAGTTTGCCAATGCCCTGCGTTCTATGTTGCGTCAGGATCCAGACGATATCCTTGTAGGAGAGGTTCGCGACCAAGAAACTGCCCGGGTTGCGATTCAAGCAGCTTTAACTGGCCATCTGGTCTTTTCAACCCTGCATACTAATGATGCTGCGGGGACCTTAACTCGTTTAATGGATATGGGGATTGAACCATTTTTAATTGCTTCTTCAATGGCAGCAGCTATCGCCCAGCGATTAGTTCGTCAGGTTTGTCCGCGCTGCAAATCTTCTTTTAAGCCTCCCAAGGAGCTACTCGAACGTCTGGGCCTTGACCCCAAAAAGGATTATACCTTTTATCAGGGAAAAGGTTGTAAGCATTGTCGAGGATCTGGTTATAAGGGGCGGACGGCTATTTTTGAAGTTCTAGAGATGACGGAAAAAATAAGAGACCTGGTTTTAAGAAGGGCATCCGCAGATGAGATGAAAAAGGCAGCACTAGAGGCGGGCATGAAAACCCTGCGCGATGATGGATTAGACAAGGCCCTGGAGGGTAAAACCTCGCTTGAAGAAGTATTGCGGGTGACACAGCTTGACTAATTTTAGCTATAAGGCGCGCGATAGTCATGGCGTCCTTGCTTCTGGTACTATGGAAGCAGAAGATTCAAAAGGCGTAGCGTTGCAACTTGAAAAGCAGGGATATACGCCAATATCTATTACCACGGCAGAAAGTGGAGGAATGAATGCCCGCTTTGAAGATTGGCTTGCGCCCTTCATGCATTTTAAGCCCCAGGATTTAATTGTATTTACGCGTCAGCTTTCCTCTATCCTTGAAGCCGGGGTTCCTCTGGTGGAAGGTCTTGACGCTGTCCAGGAACAAGTAAGCAACAAGAAATTCAGAGAGGTCCTTCTAGCTGTCAAAAAGGAGATTGAAAGTGGGTCAAGCTTTTCAGAAGCGCTAAAAAAGCATAAAGATGTTTTTTCCCCCCTAATTTATAACATGGTTCAGGCCGGGGAGAAAGCCGGGATATTAGATGAGGTTTTAGATCGCGTATCCGATCTTTTAGAAAAAGAGCTTGAGACCAAAGCAAAAATAAAAGCCGCCACGCGCTATCCGATGATAGTTTTGATCGCCCTGTGTTTAGCTTTTGTTATTTTAGTTACGGTGGTTATCCCAAAGTTTGCTGGATTTTTTGGTGCCTTTAACGCACAACTTCCTCTTCCCACTCGCATCTTGATGTGGATTAATTATGTTGTCTCAAATTATTGGTACTGGTTTATATTAGCCATTGTAATTCTGGGATATTCTTTTAAGAAAATGTTGGATACAGAGAAAGGTAGATATGCCTGGGATCGTTTGATGTTAAAAACTCCTATCTTTGGTTCCCTTTTCTTGAAGATATATCTTTCGCGCTTTTGCCGCATGTTGGCGGCTATGCTTCGTAGTGGAATTCCTATTTTAGATGCCTTAACTATTTCAGCAGACACGGTAGAGAACAAGGTTATTACCGGTGTGATACTTGGGGTGCGTGATGATGTTTCACGCGGAAAAAATCTAGCTGGGCCAATGAAAGCGAGCCATCTATTTCCTCCCATTGCGACGTCAATGGTAGCCATTGGAGAAAAAGCCGGTACCTTAGAGGACATGCTTTTTAAGGTTGCCAAATATTTTGACCGCGAAGCTGATTATACTATAGACAATCTGACCCCCTTGCTTGAGCCCATATTAATTTGTGGCTTGGGCATGATTCTTTTGGTTTTTGCCTTAGGCATATTCCTTCCCATGTGGGAACTTATAAAGGTGTTTAAAACCCATTAGGGCAAAAAGGGCTTGACAAATTAGCTCTAAGCTGTAGAATCGTAGCAAGAAGAGAAGATGGCCCCTTGGGGCAAGGAGGTAAAAGATATGGAATTTATGGTGGGAGCCGGGATTATTTGTTTGATTTTTGGCGCTCTTTTGTTGTTTGCCCCAATAGTTTTAGGCAGTGTGGGCGGTGTTTGCAATCGTGTTGTTATGTTTCTGGATGAAAAGCTAAATCCTTTCCGAGTTTGGATAGGTATTCTGCTCCTCTTGATTGCTGCCTGGTTTATTTATATGGCGGTGCTCTCTCCTGCAGCTATATTTACCCTAGTTTGGATTGTAGCCCTGGTGTTTGGCTTGCTCTTTATATTTTTTCCTAACTGGTTGGCCTGGCTATCCCGGGTCTCAAATACAGTTATTTTTTCAACTGATGATTTTGTGATGGGCTCCCGTGTCGTAATTGGTATATTGTTACTTATCATTGGCATTTATCTTTTCTTTATGGCCTATACCATGTAAAAGGTTGACAAGATCTGGATTTGTGTTAAAATCTATGAACAAAGGAGGTGAATCATGAAACGAGGTTTTACGTTAATCGAATTAGTAATGGTTATAGTTATTTTGGGTATTCTTGCTGCAACTGCTTTGCCAAGATTTGTTAGTTTAAGGACAGAAGCGCAGGAAGCTGCCGCTAAAGGTGCTTTGGGTGGTATGCGTGCTGCCGTAGCTGTACAATATGCTAGTAATGCAGCTGGGATGGTCACACCGATTATTCCATCAGCTGTTTTTGCGGGAATGTTTTCTGATAGCCAAATTCCAACCGAGGTTTATAGTGATAGTGCCACAGTTACTTATACTGGCGTAGCCCCTGCCGTAGATGGTACTGGCTGGGCTTACGATAGTAGTACTGGACAGGTTTGGATCAACGATAGTGATTATACCGGTTATTAATTAGTAGTTTTCTGAAAAAGCTTATAAGAGGCAGCCCCTGGTTGCCTCTTATTTTATTTAAATGCGAATAGAAAAAAAAGATTTTATAATATTTTCGATTTTCTTTGTGTTGACTTTGTTATTCTTTCATCGCTTTCTTTCAGCACAGCAAATTTTCGCTTTTAAGGATCTTTCCCGCTATTTTTATCCTTTGCGCTATTTAATGGTTGAACAAGTTATGTCCGGCCATGTGCCCTTATGGAATCCTTATATTTTTTGCGGGTTCCCGCTTTTGGCTACGCTTCAAATTGGTTTTTTCTACCCCTTAACTGCCATTTATTATATGTTGCCTTTTAATTTGGCCTTTAATTATTACATTATTCTCCACTATTTTCTGGCGGCCTGTTTTGTGTATCTGCTTCTTCGTCATTATGTTTTAAGCCGTCCAGCTTGTTTTTTTGGCGGGATAGTTTTTGCTTTTTCCGGCTATCTTCTTTCCGTTTCCAATATGAATACTTCTTTGGCCTCGGTTATATGGCTCCCTTTAGTTTTGCTTTTCTTTGATAGGATTGTTACAAATCAAGGCGCACGCTTTGGTCGGGCTGTTGATAGCGTGATTTTGGGTATCTTGCTGGCGATTCAGTTTTTGGGGGGCGAGCCCACCATAATCTACGTTAGCTTTTTCTTCTTGGTAGCTTACGCGGCGGTTTTTTGTGGCTCCTTTCGTAATTTCCTAAAAACAATGGGTAGTCTAATCGTTGCCGGAATCATTTCTTTGGGCTTAGTCGCTGTACAGCTTTTGCCTTTTCTTGAATTGTCATGGTTGTCTGATAGGGTAGTGCGGATTAACTATGGGTTGGTCACTTTTCGCTCCTTTCCTCCGCGCGAGCTTCTAACTTTTATTTTCCCCTATTTTTATGGCAATCTTTCCAAATTAGGAGGATATACCGAAGTCCTTTTGGGAAAAGTGAATCAGGATTGGCTTATTTCCCCCTATTTGGGGATCCTGCCTTTGATTTTTGCTTTTCTTTCTTTTCTTAAAAACAAAAAGCTAGCACTTTTTTTCGCTCTGGTAGCTGTTTTTTCTCTTTTTCTAGCCTTTGGCAAATACACCCCTTTTTATAGGATTGTATTTTTGATTCCGGGTGTTTCTATGATTCGTTTCCCGGTTAAATATCTTTTCTTGAGCAGTTTTTGTCTGGCTATTTTAGCCAGTTTAGGTTTTGACGGTTTACTTGATTGTTTTGGGCAGAACCGGAGACGATTTTTTAAGCTTTTATTCTTTTTTATCCCACTTTTGATTGTGATACTCATATTCTATGTGATGGTTGTGATTTTTAGAGTAGAGATATTTAATTTCTTGGCCCAAAAATATTCAGATATCCCAAACTGTTTTTTTGAGCGTTTGGCAAAAATCATTGCTTTTAATTTGCACAGCCTTCTTTTCGTTGTTTTGTTTGTTTCGGCCTTTGTTATTCTTCTTCTGGGGGCAGCTTTGGGCAAACTAAAAAAAGGTCTTTTTGCTTTTATCGTGCTGGTGTTGGTGCTAGCCGACCTCTTTTCCAATGGCCATTCTATAGTTGTTTCAGCGCGAAAAGAGGTTTTCAGCCAAACGCCTGAGACCTATCAGATTCTTGAGAAAGAGAAGGGCCTTTTTCGCTTTTTTTATGTGCCCGAATTGCTCAAGGAAAACCGTATGATTTATGGTGAAAATTACAGCGAAGCGCTTTTTAACACAAAAGATAACCTGGCTTCAAATTGGCATATCCCATATCATTTCTTTGATTTTTACGGGTATGCGTCCATAAAGCCCAAATGGTTGTTTGGTTTTTATAATTCAAATTTTACCGAAGACAAGATAAAAAGTAATTTTAAGTTTTTGTCCCTCTATAACGTAAAATATGTGGCTTCCTATGATAAGGTAGATATCCCGGCTTTAAAGCTTTTGCGGCACAAGTATAGATATGGAATAAACTTCCATTTGTATGAAAATACAAAGGTTTTACCCCGCGCCTATGTTTTAAATTCTCAAAATAAGCCGGAATTTGAGAGGGCCTCGGCTTCCATTCTTTTGTATGAGCCCAGTCGGGTAGATGTTTTGGTAGAGTTAGACGAGGAAGGTTATTTGTTTTTAGCTGATGCTTATTATCCGGGCTGGAAGGCTTTTGTGGGAAAAAAAGAGGTTTCAGTTGAAAAAGTTAACGGTTATTTTCGGGGAGTAAAACTTGGGAGTGGGAAGCACTTGGTTAAATTTGTTTATGATCCTTTATCTTTTAAAATTGGAGCAACCATTAGCTTGTTAACATTTATGGGTTTGGTTTTTGGAGGCCTTTATTATTTTTCAAAAAGACAAAACAAGCAAATTCCCTAAATCCTCATCTGTTTTTATTGTTTTAATCTTAATATTGTTTATGCAAGTATTTCTCCGCCTCCCTTTTTTGCATGAGCCATTAATGAGCGATGAGGCGGGCTATGCTTATGTCGCGCAAGGGATATTAGCTGGAGAGGTTCCCTATCGTGATATGTTTGATCACAAAACTCCGGTTATCTATTATATTTATGCCACGATTTTTCGGGTTTTTGGTGCAACTGATTTTTTCTTGCGCTTTTGTACTATGCTTTGGGCAATGGCTACTGCCATTTTTGTTTTTTTAGTAGGGAGGAAGCTTCTGGAAGATACGGGAGGCTTAATCTCAGCCTTTTTATATGCTGTGTTTTCTTCCGGGGTATATGTGGCAGGTAGCATGTCTAATAGCGAAAATTTTATGGTTTTGTTTTTATTGATAGCGCTTTATTTTTTCTTGGGATCAAAAAACAAGCCATTTTTTCTCGTTTTGGCAGGAGTTTTTTCTGGGTTGGCTTTTATGACCAAACAGGTGGCCATCTATAACTTCTTAGTACTGGTGGGATTTCTTTTGATTGAGGGCAAAAAGGGGTTAAAAGATCTTCTGTGGTTAACGGTGGGTTTCCTGGTTTTTCCCGTGGCTTTCAGCTTATATTTTTTGACACAAGGGGCTTTTTCTGCCTTTATTAATTGTGCGTATATATTTAATTTTTATTATATCCAATCTTTTTCTCTCGAGTTTTTCGCTTTGCGAATAGCAAGTATTGCTGCTCTTGGGAATTTGATTCTTTGGCTGCTTAGTATAATTGCTGCCTTTTTAATTTTATTAAAGGACAGAGACAGGAATTTGCTTCTCCTGCTTTGCTGGACGCTTTTTATGATTTTTGGGGTTTGTACTGGGGGCTTTTATTTTAATCATTATTTTTTTATTTTAATACCGTCGCTTTGCTTGCTTTCCAGTTATACTTTGTTGAAGTGGATAAAGGCCAGATTTAGCCTTTGGGTCAATGCTATATTCATTATTCTCATTATTCTTTTATTGTGTTTTACGGCTCAAAAACAGCTTCCTTTCTTTTTTAAGTATTCGCCAGAAGAGATTAGTTTTAATCGTTATGGACAAAACAAGGATCTTGTTGTAAGAGAAATCGGGTTGTTGATTAAGTCTAGGGTCAAGCCCGATCAATATATTCTTGCTCGTTACGTGCCCCAAGGCATCTATTATTATTCTAGGGCTCGCTATCCAGGACGGTATTTTTTTGGCGTGCCATCCGAAAATAAAGTGCGCTATCATAACTCATCGGGAAAACTTATTTTCAGGCGAGATTTTTATGTTCGTTTGCCCAAAGAGCTGGTTATTTGCGATATTAAGGAGCAAAAGGATGCTTTGCGTAACAAAAAGACAAAATATGTGGTTTATAAAATCCCCCCACAGAAGTTTAATGAATTAAGGCAGTATTTTAAGGAATTTGGCTTTTATTATGTTCCTTCTTTGTCCAAAGGAGAATATAGGGTATTTGAGCGGCGCGCTGATTAGTGATTGACTAACTCACCCCCTAACCCCCTCTCTTAAAAAGAGAGGGGGACATTGGTGGTACAGTACAGGTACAATGGTTACAGACTAGACCGGGCACATAGGTAACAGTTAAGATATAAGCACGGAGGTGTTGCTTATGCCTTGG
>JABMSE010000155.1 GCA_013204645.1 Candidatus Saganbacteria bacterium
GAAGTGGTGGGGCCAATTGAGCCAATAACCTTTCCTTTGCGGGTGGGGGTGGGGGAGGCATAATAGATTATGGCGCCCTTGATGTTAAAGGGAGGCCTTTTGTCAAAAATTTTATGGGCCGAGTCCCGGGCGACAAAGATAATGCCGGTAATCAAGACCCGGTCGCCTGCCCGTAAGGGCGTGATATCTTTATCGGTTAGCGGGGGCACCAGTTTTTGGAATTTTATTTTAGCTGGCGCAGCCTTTTTCTTTTTTTTCGCCATCATATGATTGCCTCCCTTACTCTATGGGCATGGCACTCAATGTTTACGGCTACCGGTAGGCTTGAGATGTGGCAGGGATGTTTTTCAATGCTGACGGCCAGCGCAGTTACTTTTCCCCCCAGGCCCATGGGGCCAATCCCAGTTTTGTTGATTTTTTCTACTAATTCCCTTTCCCAGGTAGCAACGTCATGTTGGCTGTGGTTGTGTCCCACTTGCCTAAGCAGGGCTTTTTTAGCCAGAATTGGAGCATAATCAAAACTGCCTCCAATCCCCACCCCCACAAATACCGGAGGGCACGCATTTGGGCCAGCTGCCTCAACCGTTTCTATAATAAATTTGTCAATTTCCTCTTTGCTGGAGGTAGGGGCAAACATTTTGATGGCACTGCAATTTTCTGCTCCGCCGCCTTTGGTTAGGACGGTAATTTTAATGTCTTCCCCGGGAACAATTTTTGTGTGAATAATCGCCGGGGTATTATCATTGGTGTTTTTGCGCTCCAGCGGATCATTTACAATTGATTTTCTAAGATATCCTTGGTTATAGCCCCGGCTCACCCCTTCATTTATAGCTTCGTTAAAGGCACCATTTATTATCCTTACATCCTGTCCAACTTCAATGAAAACGGTAACCAACCCAGTATCTTGGCAAAGCGGAAGTTTTTCGCGCCAGGCTACCTTAGCATTGTTGATTATCTGACGAATAATTTCGCGGCCGGTTGGTGATTCTTCTTTAGCTAGGGCCTTATTTAAGGCTTCCAGTACATCTTCAGAAAGATTGGTATTGGCCTCAATGCAAAGTTTTTTTACGGTATCAGCGACTCTTTTAGCTACAATTTCTCGCATTTTTTATTGTTTTCCTTGATTGCTGTTGCTGATTGCTCAAGGGCCACTTTTTCTTTATCGGTCAAAGCGATCTCAACAATTCCTTCCACACCATTTTTTCCTATTTTTGCTGGAAGACCAATATAGAGATCTTTTAGGCCATATTCCCCATCGGCAAAGACAGAGGCAACAATGATCTCTTGTTTATCTTTCAGCATAGATTCTACCATATAAGCTGCACAAGCTGAAGGCGCATAATAGGCCGAGCCAGTTTTAAGATAGGATACAATTTCGGCGCCGCCGCCTCTGGTGCGTTCTACGATCTGGTCAATTTTTTCTTTCGACAAAAGCTCGGTGATGGGCTTTCCAGAAACTGCAGTTTGACTTACAACAGGAATCATTAGGTCGCCGTGCGTTCCCAAAACCATAGCGGAAACAGAGGTCACAGGAACTTTTAGCTCTAGGGCAATAAAGGTGGCCATCCGAGCCAAATCCAATAAGGGGGCCATTCCCAGCACCCTTTTTTCTGGAAAGCCGGAGGCCTTCCAGGCTACGTAAGTCATGGTATCGAGTGGATTGGTAACCATTAGTATTATAGATTCTGGTGCGAATTTTTTGATGTTTTCTATGACGGATTTTGTGATCTGGGCGTTCTTTTTGAGTAAATCATCCCGGCTCATACCGGGTTTGCGGGCGAGGCCAGCGGTAACCACCACAATTTGGGAATCCTGAATTTCTGAAAAATCATTGGTTCCGTGTATTTGGGAGTTATAACCAACGACCGGGCCAGCTTGGAGCATATCCAGGGCTTTGCCCTGGGGAATTCCTTCAATAATATCGACCAGAACAACATCGGCCAGCTCTTTTTCGGCCAAGCGTCGGGCAACCTCGGCACCAACATTTCCCGCTCCAATTATCGCTACTTTAGGGGTCATAGGGCATAGCTTAGCAGAATCCAGTCCAAATTTCAATTTGGTGACTGACACCGGTGTCAGTCACCGGAGGCGAGCTGGGCGAAGTCGGCGATAGATAATTCCTCGGGGCGTTTGTTTAAATCAATGCCGCAGTCTTCGAGCTTAAATTTTGCCAGAGGATTGCGTATTTTTTTTCTTCTTTGCTGAAAAGCAGCATGCACAATATCAAAAAAAAGCTTTTCATCTTTAACCTTATATTTTGGCGTTTTATGGGGGCGCAAAACCACAACGGCAGAGCCTACCTCTGGCCAGGGATGAAAAGACGATTTTGAGACCAAGGAATTTAGCGCTACCTCAGCATAGTATTGCACAAAAATAGAAAAGGAGCCGTACTTTTTGGAGCCAGGGGAAGCTGCCATCCTCTCTGCCACCTCTTTTTGGAGCATGAGTACAGCTAATTCAGGCTTATCTGCTGCGGTTAGGATCTTTTCAATAATCGGAGCGCTGATATAGTAGGGCAGGTTGCTGATAACTTTATAGGGCCTTCCCAAGGATAATTCGGAAAGCGTAACTTTTAGAATATCTTTTGGAACAAAAGTGATGTTGGAAAAAGAGGACAAAACATCCTTGCTGATTTGCAGCAATTCATTGTCAACTTCAATAGCAATTAGATGATAAACATGCTTGGCAAGTTCAGAGGTAACCACTCCAAGCCCAGAGCCAATTTCAATAACTAAATCATCCTTGGTTAATTGGGCGGCATTGATAATCCGCTTGAGTACTCCGGGGTCGACTAAAAAATGCTGGCCTAAACGCTTGCGCGGGAAACGGTTGTAGCTTTTTAGGAGCTCCTTGGTAATTTGAGCCAGGGTCGGCGTCATTTAATCCGGGCAAAATGGGCGGCTACTTTTATGGCCTCAATTAAGCTTTGTGGGTTAGCCCAGCCTTTGCCGGCAATATCAAAACCGGTGCCATGATCAACTGAAGTTCTGATAATTGGAAGACCAACTGTCACATTAACTGATTTATTAAAAGACAAAAGTTTTAAGGGAATAAGTCCCTGGTCATGATACATGGCAACCACAATATCAAACATGCCGATATTGTCGAGATAGAAAATAGCATCGGGAGAAATCGGCCCCTTAACATTGATCCCTAGTTTTTTTGCTTCAGCTACGGCGGGCCCAATAATCTTTATTTCTTCATCCCCAAACAAACCAGCTTCTCCGGCATGCGGATTAAGGCCGGCTACGCCAATTTTAGGCTTCTTTTCCCGCAGCTTAAAGAGGGTTTCGTGGGCAAGCTTGATGGCGCGCACAATTTTCTTTTTGTCGAGGTTTTTGCTTACTTCTTTCAAGGGCATATGGGTGGTAGCGAGTATTACCCAAAGCGTATCCGAGATAAACATCATGGCATAGTTTCGGGCTTTGGTGCGAGCAGCTAAAAGTTCGGTATGACCTTTAAATTTTGATCCAGCCTTTTTAATGGCTTCCTTGTTTATAGGAGCTGTAGCAATAGCATCAACTTTTCCGTCCATGGCTAACTGAGCCGCCTTTTCGATATATTCCAAAGAAGCTTTGCCAGCGGCCTTTGAAACCTGTCCTATTTTTAAGCGTCCCATTTCCACATTTTTTAAGTCTAAAACATTTAATACACTTGGGACGAACTTAGCCTCGGAAATCTTTTTGACAGGATTTATTTCGATGTTGGCAATTTTCGCAACTTTTAATCCTTGGCGCATGGCTTTGCGGTCCCCGATCACCACACAATTGGCAATCATTTGAAGTTGTGGAGAAGTTAGCGCCTTAGCACAGATTTCCGGACCGATTCCAGCTGGATCTCCCATCGAAACTGCGATAATAGGTTTAACCATTGTATTTTATCCCTGCCTTTTTCATTCGAGAAATTGCTTCCTTTATCCGATCGTCTTCCTCAACCAAGGCGATGCGCACATAGCCTTCGCCCAAATCTCCAAAGCCCACTCCTGGAGAAACTACCACCCCGGTCTTTTGAAGAAGATGATTAACAAAAGACATGGCGTCAAAACCAGAAGGCACTGGAATCCAGATATAAAAAGTAGCTTTTGGTTTTTCTATCTTCCATCCCATTTGGTTTAGGGCATCAACCATCAGATCCCGTCTCTTTTGGTAAGCATTGCGCATATTGTCGAGATACTCATCGCTGATGTTAAGCGCAGCAATTGAAGCCTTAACGATCGCCCCAAATGGACCATAATCTAGATTGGTTTTGATTTTCCTTAAGGATGCAATTAGCTTGGGGTTGCCCACGGCAAATCCTAGCCTCCACCCTGCCATGCCAAAGGTTTTGGAAAGGCTGTGAAATTCAATGCAAACATCTTTTGCGCCAGGAATTGACAAGCAGGAAATGGGCTTTTCATTGTCAAAATATATTTCAGCATAAGCAAAATCGTGAATCAGGATCAAATCATGTTTTTTGGCAAACTTTACGGCTTTTTCAAAAAATTTCCGGGGTGCGGTAGCTGCCGTGGGGTTAGTGGGATAGGAAATAATCAGCATTTTTGCTTTTTGTGCAATGCTTTCATCAATAATATCTAAATCCGGAATAAAACCGTCTTTTTCTATGGTGGGTAGTATATAAGGCTCGGCACCCGCTAAAATAGGTCCGCGAAAATGGGCTGGATAAGCAGGTGAGGGAACTAACACTGTATCCCCTTCGTTTAAATAAGCAAAGGCAAAATGAATCAACCCCTCTTTGCTTCCCAAAAGGGTTACAGTTTCATCTGGTTTGATATCAATCTTATATTTTCTCTTGCACCAAGAAACAATAGCCTTTTTAAACTCCGGATCTCCCTCGAAAGAAGAATAGCGATGATTTTTAGGATCCTTTAGGGAGGAAACCAAAGCATCACAGACTTCTTTAGGCGGCATAATATTTGGGGAGCCAATGGTTAGGTCGATTAAATCAAGGCCCTTGGCCCGTTCGGCTGCTTTCAGCTTGTCAAGCAGTGCAAATACGTAGGTTGGTAATTTTTGTAAACGTTTAGCTTCTTCCATATTATTTTCTCTAATTACGCGAATTGCCCCAAAACCCTTCCCCTCCGACACTCTCTAATTGCTTGCTAATTCCGAGGCGTTAAAAGAGCTTCGGACGAAGGGTCCGGAAAATACCCTTTTAAAGCCTAAATTCTCTCCAATTCTTTTGTATTCGGAAAACTCATCAGGCTCAACATATCTTACCGCCTTGGGATGTTTTTTTGATGGCGGCAGATATTGGCCAATGGTTACTAAATCGCAACCGGCGCCTCTTAAGTCAGCAAGCAACGAGACAATTTCTTCCTTCGTCTCGCCTAATCCTACCATAAAACCACTCTTGGTGTAAACCTGCCTATTTATGGCTTTGGCTTGCGAAAGAAGAGTTAGTGATCGCCCATAATTAGCTTCTGCTCGCATTAAGGGATATAAGCGGGGAATAGTTTCGACATTATGATTGAGCACATAAGGGTTAGCCTTAAGAATATTTCTTAGGGCTTCTTCATTTCCCATAAAATCAGGGATAAGCACTTCAATTTTAATTGATGGATTAATCCTTTTTAGCTCTGTTATCACTCTGACAAATTGAGAGGCTCCCCCATCCTCTAAATCATCCCGGGTAACAGAAGTAATGACCACATAATTTAAGCCAAGTCGCATAGTGGCTTCTGATATTCTTTTGGGTTCGTTTTGATCAAGGAGTAAAGGCTCCCCTTTTTTTACTCCGCAGAAGGCGCAGTGTCGCGTGCAGATGTTTCCCAAAATCATAAAGGTTAGAGATTTTTTCTTGAAACATTCGCCAATGTTTGGACATTTAGCTGATTCACAAACCGTGTGGATTTCGCAATCGTCAATCAAAGCGCGGACTTTTTTGATGTGTTCTTGCTTGGGAATTCTTTTAATCAGAAAATCAGGAAGTACCACTTAACATTTTTTCCAGTCTTTCACGATTGATAGCATAAGTTAAGCCAGTTTCTTTGGAAATAACCCCATTTTTGACTAGGTCGCGCAAAGAAGAATCCATACTTTGCATGCCGCGTTTAGTCCCAAGCTCGATCATGGAATAAATATCCTGGGTTGAGCCTTTGCGGATAATATTTCTGATTGCCGAGTTAGCTATTAGTACCTCAAAGGCCAGGGCTAGGCCTTTGCCATTTCTTCTGGGTACAAGCTGCTGAGAAATAATTCCTTCCAAGGTTAAAGAAAGCATGGTGCGGATTTGGGGTTGTTGGTGGGGAGGGAAAACATCAATTATTCGATCAAGTGACTGTACGGCATCTTGGGTATGAAGAGTAGAAATTACCAAGTGGCCGGTTTCAGCGGCAGTAACGGCACTTTGGACGGATTCCAGATCCCGCATTTCACCCACCAGAATGACGTCTGGAATCTGGCGCAGCACCCTTTTTAGCGCTTCTCCAAAAGAGATGGTATCCATGCCAACTTCCCTTTGCTCTAAAATTGCTAGATCTGGGGAGTGCACATATTCAATTGGATCTTCAACTGTAATAATATGGCAGGGGTTGGTTCTATTTATCTGACCAATCATGGCAGCTTGGGTGGTTGATTTACCGCAACCGGTAGGTCCAGTTACCAGAACCAGCCCGCGTTCAAGGGTGGTAAAATTTCTAACGACTGGATTAAATCCCAAGTCCTCAAGTGTTGGGATTTCCTTTGGAATGCGGCGAATAGTAGCGGCGACGGTTCCGCGCTGATAATGCAGGTTGATGCGGTAGCGGCTTAATTCGTCTTCATAAGCGGTATCTAGTTCTTTTATTTTTTTGAATTCTTCCATTTCTTCTTTGCGAATAAGGGGGGCTATCAGGGCCTCAATTTCTTCCGGAAGCAGCTTACTTGCCCCTTCCTTCTTTAATTTGTTGTTAATGCGCAAAGTGGGAGGGCTGCCGGTTACTAAAAGAAGGTCAGAAGCCTTGCTTTTATTAAGCTGGATGAGGAGGTTTTTTATGTCCATAGTATTGCTCCTTTGTTTTGACTTATGCGTGCGATTACTATATAATTTCTGAGACTCGAAGTCAAGGTTGACCTCAATTTATGCTGAATTTAATATTTTTCTTTATACTGGGTGCGGCATTTGGAAGCTTTTTGAATGTTTGCATACATCGCTTGCCGCGCGGCGAATCTATTTTTTATCCTCCCTCCCATTGCCCCAATTGCAAGAAAAAATTACGTTTAATTGATTTGGTTCCCATTATAAGTTATCTCTTTTTGCGGGGTAAATGCTGCCACTGCAAATCACCCATTTCTTTTCGCTACCCCTTGGTTGAGATTATAACTGGACTTTCTTTTGTTTTAGTTGCCGTGGCTTTTCCTCCGCAAAAAAACCTTTTGGATTTCATGTTTTCACTTCTTTTTGTCTTTTTTATGATAATGGTTTTCTTTTCGGATCTTGAAACGCAAGTTGTGCCGGATGCAGCAACCTTTGGTGGCATAGTGTTTGGCCTAACCTTTAATTTTATCAGAGGATTAAATTCTAGCGGTGAGGCTATTTTTGCCCCCTTTCTATCGGCTTTTTCAGGAATGATTCTGGGGAGTTCTCTTTTGTTTTTAATCGGGTGGCTGGGAAAGATCGTATTTAAAAAAGATGCAATGGGGGAGGGTGATTTATATTTGGGAGCTTTTTTGGGGGCATACTTGGGGTGGCAGGGGGTGTTGCTTTCTATCTTTTTGGCCTATCTTTTAGCTGGGGTATTTTGTGTCGGTCTTTTGCTTATGCGAAAAGTTAAGATGGAGGAATATATTCCTTTTGGTCCGGCCCTGGCTTTGGGTGGATTTATCACCTTGTTTTTTGGGCCGCAAATTATTGCCTGGTATGTGAGTATCTTAGCACTATGAAAAGAATCGGCTTTATCTTATTTGTTTTAATCGTTATCTACTTTATTTTTCTTATTCGTCAGGATATAATTGGTAACATAGACCTTAAGGCCCAAGAGAGAAGCCTAATTAAAAACATAGGCCAAGAAGAGATTTTAGAGAAAGACCTGAGAGCAAGATTAAAAAATTTAAACACGCAAGCCGATATCGAAAGAATTGCGCGGACGAAGTTGGGTTTAGTTAAAAAGGGAGAAATTGCCTACAAAGTAATTAATGACTAGGGGGTGAATAGGGTTGCCTATTGAGATCGGATCTGAAATTGAAGGTAAAATAACTGGGATTGCAAACTTTGGTGCTTTTATTGAATTGCCAGAGGGGAAGGCGGGATTAGTTCATATCTCTCAAGTTGCCGATACTTATGTTAAAGACATAAGCAAGCATTTAAATGTTGGAGACGTTGTAAGAGTAAAGGTTTTGGGCGTGGCCAAGGGAGATAAGTACGATCTTTCCATAAAGCAAGTTGGCAAAGCTGCCTGGGAGCAAAGAAAACCTAAACCAAGGGACCAAAATGATCGTCCCACACCCGGGACTTTTGAAGATAAAATTACGCAGTTTTTAAAGCAGAGCGACGAAAAGCTCCAGGACTTTAAGCGTAATAGAGAAAGCAAACAGGGTATCAAGAAAAAAAAGAAACGGATTACCCAGTGAAGTGCTCGCATTGAGTGAAACGAAATGCTCGCATTGAGCAAAGAGAAGTGCTCGCACTGAGCAAAGAGAAGTGCCAGGATGGCGGAATTGGCATACGCTGCGGACTTAAAATCCGTTCCCCGATAGGGGCTGAGGGTTCGAGTCCCTCTCCTGGCAGTTTCTATGATGGGTAGTCTGTAGTTTGTAATGTGCAAATTACAAATTACAGAGTGGCGCTATATTTAGGGGGTTACCTTGACAGCTTAGCCTCTAGCAGATTGGGGTTGATTCCAAGAAAGGAAGCTGCCCTTTCTTTGTTTTTGCCGCATTGCCTAAAAACCCGCTGAATATATTCTTTCTCAAAGGCATCAGAAAAATTTGCTCCACTGGCATTGCTTGAAGAAAGTAAAACTGAGAAGGGAAGATCTTTTAGCTCTATTTCTTTTCCGCGGAAGCAAAGAAAGAACCTCTCGATTAGACATGCCAATTCTTGGGTGTTACCGGGCCAGCTGTAATTTGTAAGGGCCAGAAAAGCTTCCGACGATATTTTCAAATCACGTTGATACCGTTCTGCCTCTTTTTTTAGAAAATGATTTATGAGGAGGGGGATATCAGCGCTTCTTTGGCGAAGGGCCGGGATTTCTAAAACCACTTTATTGTTGAGGTTAGTGCTAGGCAGAGTCTCGCATCCTCCGGTAAGTCTTGATTCAATGGCTATTTTAACCTGGCTTCCTGTGCGTGAGAATTCCCCTTTGGCAATCGTTTTAAAAACCTCTTCTGGGAGATAGTCGATGTTGCCAACAAAAAGCGTGCCCCTTTTTGTTTCTTCAAATAAACCGCTTTTGGCTGAAAGGTTAATTGTGCTTACTCCTTTGCCCCAGCCAAAAAATAATGTCTGGATCTTAGCAGAAGACATCCCTTTTGATAAATAGGCCGTGGTAAATGGGAAAGCTGCCCGGTTGCTGTTGCTATGAATAATCTGTGCAACTATTTCTGTCTCTGTGCCCATTTCTCCTATGATAAAAACCGGGACATCATTTTGGATTTGGCCAATCTTTTTTAAGAGGGCAGACATTTTTTCGCTCTGGCCAATTAATTCTGGAGGTTGTTCGATAGCTTTTTTCTGAGCGCCAATGCTTTCAGAGAGGATAGCTTTTTTTCGTAAAATTTGATCAGTCAGTTTTTGGATATGGTCAACATCAAAGGGTTTGACTACGTAGTCCCGGGCGCCCAATTTTATTGCTTCAGAGGCCTTGGAGACATCGTTGACCGCGGTTACCATGATGATTTCAAGTTCTGGATCTATTTCTTTTAGTCTTTTTAGGGTTTCCAAGCCATTTAGGCCCGGCATGCGAATATCTAGGTAGGCCAGATCCAGTTTTTGGTCCGCAATCATTTTAAGGGCAGCCTCGCCTGAAGCTGCCTTAAACAAATCATATTTATCCGAGAGCATCAGGGAAAAAGATTCCCTGATTGAGAGCTCATCATCTACAACCAGAATTCTAGGCATGGGTAAACCATGAACCATTATTTGTTTTGGTTCGTGGCAAAGCGATCGATAATGACCAAGGCTTGTTTGCGAAGCTCTGAGTCAGATGTGATGGCACGGGAAATTGTTTCAATCATGGCCTTAGCCCCTTTAGCTGCTACTAGGGATGGGCCAAATTCAGCGGCCACGGCCATTTTTACAATCTTGGTTATGGCTTGGTCAATCGTGTCATCCTTTTTCAATTCATTAGCTAGCCCTTTCTCAAAAAGATCCAGTTTTTCGAGGTCTTTTTCTCCAAGGTCCCCTTCGATTTCTTTGCCAAGGATAATAGGTAAAAATTCTTTAGCTGGGGTCCACTCACGTTTTCTTATTTGTGTTTTCATCTTTATCACCTCCGCCTAATATGTAGCAAGTTTATTACCAGGCGTTAAGGGGTACTTTAGCACAAGAGTATGTGCAAATCAACTAAATTGAGGGGAAAATGCACTGATTATTGGGCTATAAAAGTGGGGACAGGTTCGACTTAATTAAGTTGAACCTGTCCCCATTTTTAGATATGGAGCTTTCTTTCAAGCTGGATAAGGGTATTTCGGTGAATACCCAGCATTTTTGCGGTTTGCCCTTTTTTGCCGCCGGTTTTTTCCAGGGCCTTTTTAATAAAGTCAGCTTCGAATTTTTGGACCGCCTTGAAGAGTCTGGTTTCCCTTGATTCTGGGAGGCAGGGGAGCTCCCCTTTGATTTCTGGAGGCAATCTATCGGTTCCAATATGTTCAGATTTAGTTAAAACCATAAGGCGCTCAATTAAGTTTTCCAACTCTCGGATATTGCCCGGCCAATCATAATTTTCCAACAATTCCAAGGCTGGTTTCTTAATCCCCTTAATCTTTTTGCTAAATTCACGGTTATATTTATTGATGAAATGGTTAGCTAAAAGAGGAATGTCTTCAGAGCGCTCGCGCAAAGGGGGCAGGTGAATAGGGATAACATTTAATCGATAATAGAGGTCTTCTCTAAATTTATATTTTTTGATAGCTACCCTGAGGTTTGAGTTTGTGGCAGAGATTATGCGTACATCTACTGGAGTAGTGTAGCCTGCGCCAATGCGTTCAATTTCGCGCTGCTGAATAGTCCGCAATAATTTAGCTTGCATAGCCATGGGCATCGAGCTGATTTCATCTAAAAATAAGGTTCCCCCATTAGCAATTTCAAATTTACCAATTTGGCGCTGAGTGGCTCCCGTAAAAGATCCTCTTTCATGTCCGAAAAGATCGGATTCAAGCAGATTTTCCGGTATGGCAGCGCAGTTTATCGCTACAAAAAGTTTATTCTTGCGCGGGCTCCGGTTGTGGATGGCGCGCGCGACCAATTCTTTTCCCGTGCCGGATTCACCGCTAATCAAGATGGTGGCGTTGCTTTTGGCGACATCATCAATGATTTTGAAAACGTCGCGGATTTCACGGCTTTTGCCAACAATCTTTTCAAATTGATAATCTTTTTCAATTAGTTTACGCAAAGAAGTGTTTTCTTCTTTGAGCATTCTTTTTTCGAGTACTTTTTCAACCTGTTCTTGCAGGGAATCAATATCAAATGGTTTGGTAATATAGTCATAGGCACCAATGCGAATGGCTTCCACGGCCTTCTTGACGGTAACTACTGCGGTCACCATTATTACTTCAATGGAATCATCGTGGCCCTTAATGATTTTTAGGATTTCTACCCCGTCAATTTCTGGGAGACGAATATCTAAAAGCACTAAGTCAATGCGATAGTTTTTTACAATTTCAATGGCTTCTTTGCCGGAGCGCGCCAAGTGAACGGTGTAATTTTCAGCAAGTAGCATACGCATAGATTCGCGCATGCTTTTCTCGTCATCTACTACTAAAATAGTAGCCTTTTTATTTTTCTTCCTCTTTTTTGTTTTCATGTTTTGTGCCTCGTGTCTTTAGCCGCAATTTTTAATTCTTTTCGATAATAAGCCACGGTTCGGCGATCTATTTGTGCACCCTGCTTTTTCATTTGCTCGCAAATTTCCCTGTCCGACAAAGGGCTTGCTTTGTCTTCCTGCCGGATTATGTCAGCCAGCATAGCCTTGGTCCTGATCACCGTCAAGCCTTTGGGCCCCCTGGGACACAAAAACTTTAAAGGATAAAGCCCTTGTGGAGTTTGGATGTATTTTTCGCAAACCGTCCGCGATATGGTTGACGGATGCAGTCCAAACTCATCTGCCAGCTCTTTTTGAGTTAGGGGTATAAGCCAGGTGATCCCCTTGTCCAAAAAGGCGGTCTGGGTGCCAACTATTCTTCGAACGATTTTATCA
>JABMSE010000012.1 GCA_013204645.1 Candidatus Saganbacteria bacterium
CCCCAAGGGAACCTGAGACTAAAGTCTCGGTTCCTCTTTTAAAAATCAACAGAATTAATTCTGTTGATTTTTTTTGTTGGAACCGCCCCGATCTGATCGGGGCAGGTTCCACATAAAACTCCCCATTGATATTCCTATGGTCGCTTATCCCGTTCCCCTTTTAACACACAAATCACTACCAATAAGACACCCAAATTAATCATCATATCTGCAAAATTAAATACCGGCCAAAAGCCAAAATCAATATAATCAATCACATACGACCTAAAAATTCTATCAATAATATTACCCAAACTTCCACCCAAGATGAATGCCAACCCCACCTGCAACATATAATTATCTTTTGGGACACGGTAGTGAAAATATATGACCACCGCTACTACCACCACACCAATCACAACCAAAAGTGGGGAAAAACCAGAAAACAAGGAAAAAGCCGCACCGGTGTTTCTAACATAGGTTAATTTTAATAATCCATGGATCAAGGGGATGGATTGGCCAAGATACATTGATTTTTCTACAAAATATTTAAGGGCTTGGTCAATAAGAATGATAGCCAGAGCTAACGGATAAAAAAACATTAGTGGGTCATTACGCCTTTATTCATATATTGCTCAACAAATTCAACAATTTGTGCAATATACATCCCAATGATCGGAATATCTACAAAGTTTGAAAGCACCTTTACCAAAATATAAAGGAGAAAAGCGGCAACAATGGTCATTCCGATGGCAAAACCTACTCCGCGAAAAATACCCAAAACAAAATTCAAAAAGAAAAAACGCCAGGGTTTTGAAAGCATGGAGGCATATTCATCCAGGCGCGCACATTCTAACGAAAGCGCTAGCCGATGCACATTGCCGTTAATCTTCTTCAAAAGCCCTTTTTCTTCTTCAATAATCTGCTTTTCGTCGGACAATATTTTCGCTTGGTTGGCTATTTGAGTAGCTTCATCGTTCATCATTACTCTTAAGTTCCCTCCTGCCAAGAAGCCAAATATTTCACTTGCTCCGGGGTAAGTTTGTCAATTGTAATTCCCATTGATTTTAGTTTCGCTGTTGCAACCCAATCTTCTATTTCTTGGGGAACATCATAAACTTTGTGTTTTAGTTTGTCAGCATTTATAATTGCGTATTCGGTTGCCAAGGCCTGGGTTGAAAAACTCATGTCCATAACCGAGGCCGGATGACCTTCGGCTGCGCCGAGATTTACCAGGCGCCCTTCAGCCAAAAGAAAGATACTACGTCCACTCGGAAGAATAAATTGGTCAACAAAGTTACGAACGTTCTTTTTTTCTTCTTTAGCGATCTTTTTAAGTCCTTTGATATCAATTTCAATGTCAAAATGGCCGGAGTTACATATAATTGCCCCATTCTTCATTTCGGAAAAATGCTCTGGTCTTAAAACATGCATATCACCAGTTAGAGTACAGAAAAGATCTCCAATCGGGGCTGCCTCGGCCATAGTCATAACCCGGAAACCATCCATAGCTGCTTCAATAGCCTTAACTGGATTAATCTCGCATACAATGACATTAGCCCCCATCCCTTTACAGCGCATGGCAAAGCCTTTGCCACACCAGCCATAGCCAGCCACTACTATATTTTTACCGGCAATAAGGAAATCGGTTGCACGGATAATCCCATCTACTGTGCTTTGCCCTGTTCCATAGCGGTTATCAAAAAGATTCTTGGTCTGGGCATCGTTTACCGCAAAAACCGGAAACTTTAGTGCTCCATCTCTTTCCATAGCTTTTAACCGAATAACGCCGGTGGTGGTTTCTTCCATGCTTCCTATGATCTGCTTAGCAATCTCGGGATGTTTCGCTGATATTGCAGATACTAAATCACAACCATCATCCATGGTTACAACTGGAGAATGTTCCACCGCCGCTATTAAATGCCTGTAATAGGTTTTATTATCTTCACCCTTGATCGCATAAACCGGGATACCATAATCTACTACTAACGATGCGGCTACATCATCTTGGGTTGAAAGGGGATTAGAAGCACAGAGGACAATGTCAGCACCTCCGGCTTTTAGGGCTCTAGCCAGATTAGCCGTCTCGGCGGTAATATGCAAACAGGCGCTCATTTTTTTGCCGGAAAGAATCTGGCTTTTGCTAAATTTCTCCTTAACCAGGGAAAGAACCGGCATATCCCGCTCTGCCCACTCAATTCTTCGTTTTCCAGCTGGAGCCAAATTTTTATCTTTGATGTCACAATTAGTCATGTTTACTCCTTTTAATCTAAATTCGCCCTACCACTTTAACACATCTCAAACATAGTGTCGAATGTTCTTTGTCCTCCCCTACTGACTCTTGCCACATCCAGCAACGCTCGCACTTTTGACCCTTGGCATGTTTAACCATAATTTTTTCACCATCTACCAGCTCAACTTGAGATACAATCAAAACCATGGGTAATAAATCTAAAATATCCTTAACCCACTCCCTACCCTTGGTCCCAATTTCAACCAAAGCTTCAAGCGAAGCAGAAATTTCCTTGTTTGCCCGCTTGGCTTCTATTTCTTTGTAAACTTCCTCCCGCAAGCTCAAAATCTTCTCCCATTTTTCTTCAAGTTTTGCGTCTAAATATTTCTTATCCGCCTTTGGCATATCTAATAAAAATACACTACATTCATTTGACATTTGACATTTGTCATTTGTCATTGTGTATCTAAGAATATCCTCGGCCGTAAACGACAAAATCGGCGCCATAAGTCTGATTAAAGTCATCAGGATTTCGCTCATCGCTGTCTGGGCCGAGCGGCGCTCAATTGAATCTCCTCCACCGCAATAGAGTCTATCTTTTGACATATCCAGATAATAAGCCGAGAGATCATTTACACAAAAATCATAGAGTTTGTGGTAAACAATATGGAACTCAAACTCATCGTAGGCTTTAGTAAGCTTTTCAATTAAGCGATGCAAGCGCAGCAATATCCATTTATCGATTTCCAGTAATTTGTCGTGGGGAACTCTGGAAACCTGCGAATGAACTTCGCGGTTTCCAGAATCAGCGGGATTGGAAGCCGCGACGTTTAGTCGCAGGCTTTCAATCCCAAAATCATTGAGATTGCTCAAAAGAAAGCGACAGGTGTTGCGAATTTTCAGGTAAGCGTCTCTAACCTGTTTTAGGATGTTTTTGGAGGCCGCCATATCATTTCGAAAATCAGTTGAAGCAACCCAAAGCCTTAAAATATCGGCGCCATATTCTTTGACCACATCTTGGGGGCTAATGACATTTCCCAAAGACTTGCTCATCTTCTTTCCCTTTTCATCAATCGTAAAACCATGGGTAAGCACCGCATTATAGGGAGCGCGGCCCTTATAACCAATTGCAGTTAGAAGGGAACTCTGAAACCATCCCCGGTGCTGATCTGACCCTTCAAGATATAAGTCCGCTGGCCAGCTAAGGTTTTCAATTTCCTCTAAAACCGCAAAATGGGAAGCCCCGGACTCAAGCCACACATCTAGAATATCGGTTTCTTTTTTAAATTCGGCTCCACCGCACTTTGGACATTTTGTTCCTGCTGGCAGAATATCCTTGGCTTCTTTTTCAAACCAGCCATTGGTTCCCTGCTCGCGCACCAGCTCACAAATAGCTTTATTAAAAACTCCAGTCATCTCGGGTTTCCCACATTTCTTACAGTAAAAAGCCGGAATAGGCACTCCCCAGGAGCGCTGGCGCGACACACACCAATCAGGCCTAGTATCAATCATGCCGCGAATACGATTTTCTCCCCAGGCTGGAAACCACTTTGTGTGCTCAACCGCTTTTAAGGCTTTTTCGCGCATTTTATTATGATCAACGGAGATAAACCATTGTTCAGTGGCACGAAAGATTACGGGTTTCTTGCAACGCCAGCAATGGGGATAGGAATGCTTCATAAATTCAAGTTTAAGCAAGGTCCCATTTTCTTTCATGCGCTCGGTAATTAATTTATTGGACTTGTCATAATAGACACCCTTGATAAAATCGGGCACAGAATTGTCGAAATGACCTTTAGAATCAACCGGCATAACAATCTCGAGCTTATAATTTAGTCCAACTTTGTAGTCTTCTTCCCCATGTCCGGGTGCAATATGCACTAATCCCGTACCTTGCTCAAGGGTTACATATTTATCCAGTACAAGATTGACCTTTCGATCAACAAAGGGATGGTCACAAACAATTCCTTCCAAAAATTTTCCCTTGGTCTTATCAACTATCTTGTAGTCCTTAATTTCTAATCTCTTAACAAATTCTTCCAATAATCCCTCAGCAATGATATAGATCTCTTCACCACTCTTCAAGAAAACATACTCATATTCAGGATGCGCAGCAATGGCTACGTTTGCTGGAAGTGTCCAGGGAGTGGTCGTCCAAATAACAAAAGAAACTGGCCCAGCGTATCCCGCCATGGGTGACTTCTTATCAACTTTGATTGATTTGGGGTCGGTGACCTTAAATTTAACATAGATAGAAGGAGATTTTGCATCTTCATATTCTAATTCTGCTTCGGCCAAGGCCGTTTCACAATGCGGGCACCAGTGAATGGGTTTTAGGGCACGATAAACATAGCCTTTTTCGGCTAGAATACCGAAAAGCTCAATTACGCGGGCTTCATATGAGTGATCAATGGTCAAATAGGGTTTATCCCACTCTCCAAAAATCCCTAATCTTTTAAATTCTGTGCGCTGGAGATCTACATATTTCAGGGCATATTCTTTGCATTTTTCTCGGAATTCAGTGATACCCATATCTTTTCTCTTGTCCCCAATTTCTTTTAAGAGTTGGGTTTCAATGGGTAAGCCATGACAATCCCAACCGGGGACAAATGGAGAATAAAAACCAGCCATGGATTTATATTTGACGACGATGTCTTTTAAGACTTTATTCAGCGCATGGCCAAGGTGGATATCGCCGTTGGGGTATGGGGGGCCATCGTGTAGTACATAATGTTTCTTGTCCTTGTCCTCGTCCTTGTCCTGCATCTTCTGATACACATCATCTTTTTCCCATTTGCTCAAAAACTCCTCTTCGACGCCCTTAAGATTAGCGCGAATGGGAAAATCGGTCTTAGGTAAATTTAGAGTCTTTTTGTACTCCATAGAGTCTCTATTTTATCACGAGAAAAGGCCGCTTACAACACTAGCAACCAGTGGCCACCGAAGAAAGTGTGGAAATTTATTTTTTTTGTAGCGAGTCGGACAAGCTCCGCTTGACAGCTTCTGATAACAATGCTAGAATCTCAGCATGGATGTCGCTCTTGTAGAAAATTATAGAAAACCAGGTTTAATTGATCTCATGAATTACTCCACCGTAGGCGGGGGATGCGCCCCAGGTGGCGACGTTCCAGCTAATTGCGCTTCTGGAAATAGCGCTACTGGGGACTGTAACCCAGTGGGTCAATCTGCTTCCGGTAACTGCAGCACCACTGGAAACAGTGCTGGGGGAGATTGCAACACTGGCGACAGTGCTGTTCATAATTGTGATTCAGGTGGCGCAACTGGCGGCGGGGGATGCAATACCGGGATCGGAAACTAGCAATATTCCCGTCTTAGATACCTCAAGGTAACCTAGTTCCCTTCTTCATCATTAGATGTTGACATATCCCTAGGGGAGGGGTAGAATCACGATATCTTCACCCAGGAGGTAAAAAAATGCCAAAAAAAGAGCTGAAAAGATTAAAGGAATATACGGCACCGAGCATAATTACCCTAACACTTGTAAGTTACGGAGATTGTAATCCAGGCGCTAGCGCCTTCCCTTTAGCCTGCGAAACCGGAGCTGTGGCCGGAGGGCCTTGTGATGTAGGAACTGACGTAACATGTGATTTTGGCGGAGTAGCATCTCATGGCTGCGTCGCGGGCGACAACGGATAAATCTGATCTTACATTACCGATAATCCCGTCTTAGGTACCGCAAGGCCTGATGCGCAGAAGCTTCGCCTGCAGAAATAAGTCTTTTAGCCTTATGTAAATCCAGCTGCCAGATATCCTCTTCCATCGCCGGATCAATCAAAATATCTGCTTTCGTCCTTTGCTCTCTACTTGAATTATGCAAAACAATGTCCAAGGCCCTTCCAAAAACCTGAAAAGCATCCTTGGGTAAAATATGGATGGGTTTGGAGGGCACGACATCTACGGCAATAGTATAATTAGCCCCCAGTTTTTTCACGACATCAATGGGCAGGTTATTGCTAATTCCGCCGTCAACTAGAAAATGATGCTTGAACTCCTCGGGAGCAAAAACACCGGGAAAAGCCGAACTGGCAGCAACGGCTTTTGCTACCCTACCCTGCTTAATAACTACTGCTGACCCAGATTTTAAGTCGGTAGCAACAGCTGCAAAAGGAATCTTTAATTCGGAAAAGTTTTTATCACCAATATATTTTACAACTAATTCCTCAATCGCTTCGCCCGATACAAACCCAGGCCTAAAAAAAGCTATCTTCAAAAACTTACCCCAGCTAATACGCAAGGCGATTTCTTCAATCAAGCGCACTTCCATGCCAGCAGCGTAAGCGGCTCCTACCAACGACCCCGAGGATGTTCCAGCAACATATTTTACGGGGATTTTGTATTTTTCAATAATCTTCAAGACCCCTACATGGGCAATCCCACGGGCAACCCCACCACCTAAAACTAAACCAATCTTTTTATCACCAAAGATATTCCAAAACATGATGGCGAAATGATAGCATAAATAGGGATTAATGACTAATGAATATGACAGGTAGCAATGCAACCCTTAGAGAGAGGGAGAATTTATTTTTTTTGTAAGAACCATTGCAACCCCCAGAAAGTGTGGAAATTTATTTTTTTTGTATGAAGCATTGAAACCCCCAAAAAGAGGAAGAATTTATTTTTTTTCGCAGCGAGTCGGACGAGCGAGAAAAAATATCAAATTCTTCCTCTTATCCAATAGACAACTCGGCAGTCTAGCAAGCGAGAAAAATATCAAATTCTTCCTCTCATCCAATAGACTCCCAGGCCTCCAGAGCTAGGTCTGGGAATTTATTGTTGCAACCAATCTCAAGCTTTGTTATAATTCAGTGGTATGAAAGAGTACCCCCCAGAAAAGATCAGAAACGTAGGGATCATTGGGTCTGGAACCTCGGGTAAAACATCGTTTTCTGAAGCCATCCTCTTTAAATCTGGCAGCATTAGCCGACAGGGCAACATCTTAGACGGAAATACTGCTTCAGACTATGACTTAGAAGAAATAAGGCGCGGAATCAGCATTCACTCAACCCTTCTTCCCTTTGAATGGAAAGACCACAAAGTCAATATGATTGACACTCCGGGATACATTGATTTTGTGGGGGATGGCATTTCAACCATTCGCGTGGTCGACAGCTTAGTTATTGTCATCGATGCCGTAGCCGGCCATGGAGCTGCTTTAGAAAATCTCTGGAAAATTGCCGATAAATACAACCTCCCGCGCATTGTGGTCATCAACAAAATGGATAAATCCCAAGCAAACTTTGACGAAACGCTCGAAAAATTGCGCAAGAAATTCAGCCGCGAAATTGTGCCGGTGCAGGTACCAATTGGAAGCGGGGATAGTTTTTCAGGTGTGCACAGCCTGCTCAAGCCTAATCTGCCCGATGAACTAAAAGATAGCGCTAGCAAGTACAAGGAAATGCTGATTGAAGGGATTGCGGAAATTGATGACACGATTTTAACTGAATACCTCGAAAACAAGGAAATAACCGAACAGGAACTTACCGAGCACCTAATTGCTGCGCTCGATGCTGATAAAATATTTCCAGTCTTCTGTGTTTCCTCAACTAAGAATATTGGCATCGAAGAAGTATTGGATGCAGTGGCAAATTGGATGCCCCCAGCCAATGAACATGAAATCGAGGCCAAGAATGACAAGGGAGAGGAAATAAAAATTAAACCTGATGCTAAAGACCCCTTTTCTGCTTATGTTTTTAAAACTGTTTCTGAACCCCATATCGGAAACTTAACCTATATTAGGGTTGGTTCTGGAACGATTAAACCCTCCTCAGCAGTTTATAATGCCTCCAAAAGAAAAGATGAAAGGATCGGCCAAATAATTTCCATGCGCGGAAAAACAAAAATAGATCTGCCGCTGCTTTCTGCCGGAGACATTGCTGTTATTCCTAAACTCAAAATAACCGGAACTGGCGACACTTTATGTGATAAACATCGCATCATTATCTTTGAACCGGCAAAATTTCCAGAACCAGTTATGTCTTTTGCCGTTAAGCCCAAGAGCAAAGCAGACCAGGAAAAAATGGGTCTGGGCCTTGGCCATTTTACGAGCGAGGACCCGACCTTTAAGATGACCTACAACCCCGAAACCAAGGAAAGTGTTATTTCGGGGATGGGGGATGTACACCTTGAAGTAATCCTTAAGCGCTTAAAAGAAAGATATGGCATTGAAATTGAAATAGGTGAGCCTCGAATTCCCTATAAAGAAACAATTTTGGGCAAAAGCCAAGCCCAAGGAAAATACAAAAAACAAACTGGTGGCCGCGGACAATACGGGGATACCTGGATTGAGATTGAACGTTTGCCCAGAGGTCAAGGCTTTGAGTTTGTAAATAAGGTAGTGGGCGGTGCTATTCCTCGAAACTATATACCCTCAGTTGAAAAAGGCATTAAAGAAGCTATGACCGGGGGCATCATTGCGGGATACCCAGTAGTGGATCTAAAAGTTACACTTTTTGATGGCTCCTACCATGAAGTAGATTCATCCGATATGGCCTTTAAAATTGCCGGATCCATGGGATTTAAAAAAGCTTTTCAAGAAGCTAAACCAGTCCTGCTTGAACCAATCGTAGAAATCACCGTAAGCGTTCCGCCTGAATTTGTGGGCGAAGTCACGGGTGATTTAAATAAACGGCGCGGAAGGATTGCCAACATTGAGGCTGATAAAGTTGTAGCCAATGTACCCCAGGGAGAGATCTCAAAATACGCCACGGATCTTCGTTCCTTTACCCATGGCAAAGGAACTTTTTCAACCAAATTCTCCCATTATGAGCAGGTACCCCCACAAACTCAGAAAAAATTAGTCGATATTTACGCAAAACAAAAGGCCGAAGGAGAAGGCCAACACTAGAAGTAATCAGTGTGAGTATTTAGTAAGGAGGTGCAATCATGCAAACAAATGAATGCTCGGTGATTCAAGAACTCCCCGATCCTATCAATCTCACGCTCGAAGACGAAAGAAAGAAGATCGACGAACTAGGTAAAAGGATAGCTTCCCAAAAACATCTACACTACGAAGGATACATTGCCTATACCGATACACCCTATTCCATACGGGAAGCAAAAACAACTCTGTTTTTTGACTAAATTTAAAGCTTTACGAGGGTAGCGCCTGAGATACCTTCGAGTTTTGAGATCTTTTTTAAGGTATCATCGGAAACTTGGCTGTCAACATTTAAGACCATCACCGCTTTTTCGCCAATTTTTATGCGGCCAACATCCATGGAAGCAATATTAATTTTGTGTTCGCCCAAAAAGGTCCCTACTTTTCCAATCATACCCGGCTTATCAATATTTGAAAGAATTAACAAATAACCCTCGGGCGTTGCATCCACTTTAAAACCATCAATTGAAACCAAGCGATCGCCCATTCCGGTAAAAACGGTTCCGCCGACTTCGCGATCACCTTTATTTGATTTTATCTTAACCGAAATTAAACTGGCAAAATCCTTGGTTTCAAGGCTCTTGCTTTCAATAACGTCAATTCCGCGTTCTTTGGCAATAAAGGGAGCATTTACAAAATTAACTACCACATCCATCATCGGAGATAAGAGACCCTTTAGGACTGAAGTGGTTAAGGGAGACACATCGTGCTCGGCAACCTCCCCAGAATATTCAACTGTAACTTTAGAAACCGCACCCGGTACAATTTGGGCAGCTAATTTTCCAAGCTTTTCTGAAATTCCCATATAAGGTTTAACCGGGGCAATAAGTTCCGGTTTCATAGAAGGAATATTAACCGCTGAGCGCGCTGCCCCACCCTTTAGAACTTCAATTATCTGCTCAACTACATCAACGGCAACATTAACTTGCGCTTCAACGGTAGAAGCCCCTAGATGAGGGGTAACAACGAGATTATCCAAGGCAAGCAAGGGACTATCAGCCGGCAATGGTTCTTTTTCATAAACATCCAAGGCTGCCGCAGCAATTTTCCCCGACTTTAGGGCAAAACAGAGGTCCTTTTCATTAATAATTCCCCCCCGGGCCACATTCACCAAGCGCACCCCTTTCTTCATTTTGGAAATTGCATTCTTGTTAATCATATTAGCGGTTTCAGGGGTTTTAGGGATATGGAAGGTAATAAAGTCTGATTGCTTGATAACATCATCTAATGGTTTTAGTTCGATTCCCAAACTTTTTGCATAATCATCGGTTACAAACGGATCGTGGGCAATCACCTTCATTCCCATGCCTAAGGCATAAGAAGCAACCCGCCGGCCAATTTTTCCCAAACCAATTACACCAAGCGTCTTGTTTAAAACCTCAATACCCTTAAATGACTTTCTGTCCCAACTCCCAGCTTTTAATTTAGAATAAGCCTGAGGAATCTGGCGCGCCATAGAGAGAAGCATCGCCCAGGTATGTTCAGCTGCCGCCACGGTATTTCCCTCTGGAGAATTGACAACAATAACGCCATTTTTGGTGGCAGTAGGCAAATCAACGTTATCCACGCCAACCCCTGCCCTGCCAATAATTTTTAATTTCTTACCCGCTTCGATAATTTTAGGTGTAACCTTGGTCGCCGAACGCACAATAAGCGCATCGTACTCGGGAATAATTTTAACTAATTCATTCTCAGGTAAGCCGGTTTTCATTTCGGCATCGATGCCCGCATCCTTTAACATTTTAAGCCCAATTTCAGCAATTTTATCCGAAGCTAATACTTTCATAGCTAATTTTCCTCCCTTACAGCCAAATATTATAGCATCAATAATTGACTTTAACCAGGCAGAGCCCCTGTGGAGGGGCAGTTCTTCCGGCTGATCTTCGATCGCAGGCCTCAAGAATTTTCTCTACCTCAGCTGCTTTTATCTTTTTCAATCCCACGTCCACTAGGGTCCCGACAATATTTCACACCATTTTATATAAAAACCCATTGCCAGCCACTTTACAACTTATGACTTCCACCTGATTACCGTCCCAAACTCTAATTTTATGCTTGGAAAGGGAAATCTTATATAAGGTGCGAACCCGATCTTTATCATCTGATCGCGCAGCACAGAATGATGAGAAATCATGTTTGCCAACCAGGAACTTGGCAGCCTTTTTCATGGAAGCTAAATCCAATTTTGGTTTTACCTGCCAAACGAAATTTCGAGCAAAGGGCGGCAGGATCTGGCCATTATAGATTAAGTATTCGTATTCTTTTCCCTTCGTGTCATAGCGGGCATGGAATTTTTGGCGTTTTTCTTGCGCTTCAATAGCTCTCACCCCTTCCGGCAAACAACTGTTAAGAGCAGCTACTATTTTTCGGGTGGGGATTGGATGCGCTAATTTAAAACCAACCACCAAGCCTAACGCATGCACACCCGAATCAGTTCTGGAGGCACTAATAATCTTGATGGGAGTTTTAAATAGTTTAGAGAGGGCTTTCTCAATTTCTCCGCGAACAGTTTTCTTGTGGGGTTGGAGCTCAAAGCCAGAGAAAAGAGCCCCATCGTACTGGATGGTTAATTTGATATTGCGCACAGGTTCTAGTTAATCGATTCTAAGGCCGCCTTAACCCCAGTTCCAATTTCAACCTTAGCGCCCAATTGATTAAAAAGCAGCTCGAGTGCACCAATGGTGGCAACTAATTCTAGTTTATCGACATAGCCTAGATGGCCAATTCTAAAGAGTTTTCCTTTAAAGTCCCCCTGGCCTGGGGCTAATTCAACCCCGAAGCGATTTCTAATTTCTGAACGTACTTTTTCAGAATCTACACCATCAGGAGGAAAAATCGCCGTTACGGCCGGCGATGCACAACTATCATCAGCTAAAAGTTTGCAGCCAATCGCCCGCAGTCCGTTTCTGACAATATCTTTATTATTAGCATGGCGACTAAAAATATTTTCAAGGCCTTCTTCTTTAATCATTTTAATTGATTCATGCATGCCAAAGATAATAGATTCGGGCGGGGTAGTATAAGTCTGCCCTTTGTCGGCAAACTTTTTCTGGGTTTTTATGTCCCAATAGTGCTTGGGAAGAGTTGATGCCTCATAAGCTTTCCAAGCTTTGGGCGACATTGAAACGGCAGCAATTCCCGGAGGAACCATAAAGGCTTTTTGCGATCCAGAAACTACCACATCTAATCCCCAGGCATCGCTCTTAAGATCAGCCGCGAGTAATCCGGAAACTGCATCTACAAGGACCAGAGCATCAGGATGGGACTTGTGTACTGCTTCCGCAAGGGATTTAACATCATTAATAACCCCAGTTGAAGTTTCATTCTGTTGCATAAAAACCGCTTTAATTTTCTTATCGTGATCCTTAGCTAATTCTGCCTCTAAAACGCTAGGGTCAGCTGCTTTGCCGCGCTCGACTTTGAGGTCAATCACGTCTACGCCATAGGCTTTAGCAATTTTTACCCAGCGATCACCAAAATTTCCAATATTTACAAATAAGGCTTTGTCTTTCGCTGAAAGGGTATTAACAACTGCCGTTTCCAGGCCACCGGTTCCAGAACAAGGAAAAACCATAATATCGTTCTTGGTCTGATAGGCCCATTTTAAACCGTCAATAACCTCGCCTAGAATTTTTGAAAACCCCGGGCCACGGTGACCAATCATCTCCCGGTTCATGGCTGCCAAAATCCTGGTTGGAATCGGTGTTGGACCTGGAATCATTAAAAATTGTTTTAGTGGTTTTTTGCTCATTTGAAGTCTCCTTCTCTTTCAGTTATTGTTAGTTCACGATTAATGTCAAATGACAAATTAAAAATGACAAATGAATGTCCGTCTTCGACGGATTATTTAATAATGTCCGCCAACGGCGGACACCTTCATTTGACATTTGTCATTGGTCATTTGTCATTATTTGTTAATCCCTCTTCCAAACTACCTCAGCGTATTTTTCACCTTTACGAAAATTATAGTGGTGCTCTCCCTTGTAGGAGCGACTCAAAGCCTTGCCAATGCGCATAGCTAAATTATGATCAGAAGTCTTAACCTCAATCCCTCCGTTAATCTTGGCAATTTCAATAACCCGGGCATTAGGGTTGCGCTCCTCGGCCAGTTTCCCTTCATGCTTCACCAAATTTAAAATATCTTCTTCGTGGTCCAGAAGAAAAGCACCAGAAATCTTGATGATTCCGCCTTCCTCATAATCTGGATTCCTGGGTTGTTCAAAACGCACCCCAGTATCCTTTCCTGCTGCCGCTTTGGTTATATTTGGTGTTTTGTGTTTATGGCTCATTATCGTTTGGTGTATTGGAAGGCACGGCGTGCACGTTTGAGACCATATTTCTTGCGCTCTTTCATGCGCGGATCACGACGCAGGAGCCCTTCCCTCTTTAACTTAACCCTAAAGTCCGGGCTGACAACTAAAAGTGCTCTGGCAATCCCAAGAGAAACAGCTACGGCTTGGCCCGGAACTCCTCCTCCAAAGGCCTCAACAAACACATCATAACTTCCCTGTGTGTTCGTAACTACCAACGGCCGCAGGGCTTGAAATTCGAGCAGTTTTCTGCCGCAAAAATACTGCAGGAGACTTTTGCCGTTAATAGCAAAATCACCTTTGCCCGGACTTAGCCAAACCTTGGCTACGGCTTCCTTGCGACGGCCAGTGCCATAGTATTTGATCCCCTTAGGGGGAGATGCTTTCTTTTCCTTTGGAATAAAATCAACAATCTTAGCCTGCGAAACAGGAACTTCCTTTTGTAAAACTTTTACAGAAACCACTTCTTCCTTGATAACAACTTTTTCGACCTTGACTCCCACTACCTTTTTGGGCTTCTTCTTTGCAGTTGTCTTTTTTGTCTTCTTTGTTTTTTTCTTTTCTATCATATTTTTCTACACCTCAAGTTTTTTTAGCTTATGGGCCTTATGGGGATGATCAGAACCTTTATAGATTTTAAGTTTCTTTATAATTTGGGCCCCCAATCGATTCTTAGGGAGCATTCCGGCCACGGAAAGCCTTATTACCTGTTCGGGGCTTTTTTCCATCATCTTATCAAAAGGTGTAAGTTTTTTACCCCCCGGGTAACCCGAATGCGTAAAATACATCTTTTGTTTACTCTTTTTTCCGGTCACACGAATCTTATCCGCATTAATTACTACCAGAAAATCCCCACAATCAACATGGGAAGAAAATATGGGTTTGTGTTTGCCTCTCAAGTAGATAGCTAGTTTAGTGGAAACCCTTCCCAAAACTTTACCTGCCACATCCACCAGATACCAATCTCTTTTCACTTCGTCTCGGCTAGGATATATTGTCTTATTTTTTTTCATAATATCAACCTGTCCTTCTAAAGCAATTCCAGGATCGCCATCGGGGCCGAATCGCCCTTCCTAAAACCCGCTTTAATAACACGCGTATAACCTCCGGCCCTTCCTTCAAAACGCTCAGGGAACGTCTTAAAAATATCAGAAACTATTTTACGCTCCGAAAAAAACGACTCTACTTTCCTTCGGGCAAAAAGATCGTTCTTCTTGGAAACCGCTATCATCTTTTCGGCAAGTTTCCTTGCTTCCTTGGCCCGGGGCAGAGTAACCTTAACCTTACCATTAATAAAAAGGGCGCGCACAATGCTTTTGAGCATTGCCATCCTTTGATCGGTGGGTTTTCCCAGCTTTTTATTTCCTTTGCGATGCCTCATTCAACCGTTTCTCCTTTTAGGGCTAGCTTATACTCAGTTAATTTTTCGCGAACCTCATCCAATGATTTCGAACCAAAGTTTTTAAACTTCATTAAATCGCTTTCCGAATTAGAAATAAGCTCACCCACTGTTTTTACGTTAGCCTTCTTTAAACAGTTAAGTGAACGCGCAGAGAGCTCAAAATCCTCAATTGTCATTTCAAGCGTTGTCTCGGGAACATTGACCCCTCTCTCACCTTCAACCCCTAAAATGTCCATCTTCTCCCCCAAATGCTCAAAAAGATCAATGTGTTTAGACAAGATTTTTGCGCTTTCTTTAACCGCCTCATCTGGTTTAATACTGCCATTGGTCCAAACCGAAAGGATTAAGCGATCATAATTTATCTCTTGCCCAACGCGTACTTCTTCAGTTGAAAGATTAACTTTTAAAATAGGCGTAAAAATTGAGTCGGTTGGGATATAGCCTACAGGTAAAGTGGATTTCTTATTTCGTTCCGCAGATACATATCCCTTTCCACGCTCCACAATCATTTCCATCTCTAGCTTTCCGGAACTATCCAGGGTCGCAATGGTATGATCTGGATTAACAATTTCTATTTCCGCATCATGCTCGATGTCAGAAGCTTTGACGACTCCTTTACCTTTCACCTTAATCTTTACCGTTTTGGCGGTTTCAGAATGAGAACGAATCACAACTTCCTTCAAATTCAACAAAATGTGCAAAACGTCCTCAAGCACCCCCGGAAGAGTTGAAAAGGGATGCGAAACTCCTTCAATTTTAACTGCTGTAACGGCTGCCCCAAAAAGAGATGAGAGCAGCACCCGCCGTAATGAATTCCCTAGGGTTGATCCAAAACCACGTTCCAGGGGTTCCACCACAAAGCGTCCATAAGTATCACCTGTTTCCGCAACTCTTACCCAAGGTTTTTCTCCAATTGTAATCATCCTCTTTCCTCCTTTTTTTACTTTAGCGCGAATAATACTCAACGATTAAATGATCTTCCAAGCTAGTGTCAATCTCTTCGCGTTTTGGAATAGCTACGACCTTTCCCTCCATCTCCTCACTTTGAGTTAACCAAGGAGGGGGAGTGTGATCGGGAAATTTTTCTAAAACAATCTTCACCTGCGACAACCTAGCTGGCTTAACTGAAATAACATCATCAACTTTCACCTGATAGGATGGAACATCAACTTTGCGCCCATTAACCAATATTCCTCCATGATGAACTAACTGCCGGGCTTCCTGCCTGGACGAGGAAAAACCCAAACGGAATACCACATTATCTAAACGCCGCTCCAGAAATTCAATTAGCATATCACCAGTTGCACCTTTTTTTCTAGCCGCCAAATCAAAATAACCTTCAAATTGGCGTTCAGTTAAACCATAGATACGCCTGGCCTTTTGCTTTTCCCGAAGTCGAATCCCATATTCGGAAGGTCGCGATGGAATACGGCCATGCTGGCCTGGGGGATAGGAACGCTTCAAAAAAGGACACTTGTCACTTACGCATTTCTCCCCCTTTAGGTGTAATTTTTCTTTTGCACGCCTACAAAGTTTGCAAGTAGCCTTAGTATGTCTTCCCATTAAACCCTTCTCCTTTTTGGTGGTCGACACCCATTATGCGGAATGGGAGTTACATCCTTGATCGAATTGATTTCAAGCCCCGCTGCCTGGAGTGCCCGAATGGCCGTCTCTCTGCCAGACCCGGGCCCCTTGACCAAAACGCTTACTTCCCTTACCCCCATCTCAACTGCCTTTCGAGCTGCAGTAGTGGCCGCAGAAGAAGCAGCGAAAGGTGTTCCTTTTTTTGTCCCCTTAAAACCAACTCCCCCTGCCGAAGACCATGCCACCAAACCGCCGCTCTCATCGGTTATTGAAATAATGGTATTATTAAATGTTGCTTTTATATGGGCAATCCCACGCGCGGCAACCCTTTTTAGTTTTTTCTTGCGAACTTTTGTATTTGGTTTATTTGCCATAATTAATTAATTTATCACTCCTTTTTTTCTTCTACTTTTCCTTTACCCAAACCAACCGTCCTTCTCTTTCCCCGCTTGGTTCGAGCATTAGTACGCGTTCGCTGACCACGGGCCGGAAGCCCCTTGCGGTGCCGCGAGCCTCGGTAAGTTCCCGTTTCCATCAAACGTTTAACCGATATGGTAGTTTCACGCCTAAGATCACCTTCCACCAAGTATCCTTTAAGTGCCTCGCGAATGGCAACTATGTCCGCCTCGGTTAGATCCTTTACTTTTTGGTGGGGATCAATGCTCGTCTTGGCGATAATCTCCTGGCTTAAACTTGACCCGATGCCAAAAATATAAGTTAAGGCAACTTGAACGTTTTTATTCGCTGGCAAATCTACTCCAACAAGTCTTACCATTTTTGCTTCCTCCTATCCCTGTCTTTGCTTGTGTTTGGGATTTTCACAAATAACATAAACGCGCCGTCTTCTCCTAACGATTTTGCATTTTTCACATATTCTTTTAACCGATGATCTAACCTTCATTGTTTACCCCTCATTTCATCCGATAAGTAATACGACCCCGCGTCAAATCATAGGGTGAGAGCTCAAGCCTCACTCGATCCCCAGGTAAAATTCTTATCCAGTAGCGACGAATTTTACCCGAGACATGCGCCAATATAATTTGCCCGGTTTCAAGCTTTACACGAAACATCGCATTAGGCAATGACTCGGTAACCTCGCCTTCTAATTCAATTACGTCTTTTTCTTTAGCCATTCTTTGTTAATATCTCCGCTTCCCTTTCAGTAATCAATACCGTATGCTCAAAGTGGCAGGATAAACTGTGATCGTTGGTTACCACTGTCCAACCGTCATCTAAGGTTTTTATCTTTGATCCTCCCACATTAAGCATGGGTTCAATGGCTAAAACCATTCCTGGCTTAAGCGCTGGACCCTCCTTAGGATTTCCAAAATTCGGGATGAGTGGATCTTCATGCAAATCGGATCCAATCCCATGTCCATAAAGATCGCGCACCACAGAAAAACCATGATCGCTGGCACATTTCAAAACCGCCGCTGAAATATCCCCTAAGTGATTACCTAGGCATGCCTTATCAATGGCGGAAACCAAAGCTTTCTTTCCGGCGGCAAGAAGCTTTTGCGCTTTTTTGTTGATCTTTCCCACCGGAAAAGTTGCGGCCGTATCTCCACAATACCCATCAATTTTAGCCCCTACATCCAGACCAACAATATCGCCGGAACTAAGCAACCTTTTGCCGGGGATACCATGCACAATCTCTTGATTGATAGAAATACAGGTAGCGTGCTTGTATCCTCGATATCCAATGAATACGGGAAATGCCCCCGCTTTCCTAATCAACCTTTCTGCAAACTTATCAAGGTACTCAGTTGAAACCCCTGGTTTAATCTCTTTCGCCGTCTCTCTCAAAGCAAATGCTACAATGGCACAAGCCTTTTTAATCCGCTTTATTTCTTCAAGAGACTTTATTTTAATTTTTGACATCGCAAACTTGGGACAGTAGTTGCTCAAACACTTGATCCATCGTACCATTTGCATCAATTTTAACCAATTTGCCTGCCTTCTGGTAACGATCGATTAAGGGTTTTGTTTGCTCTCTGTAAACCTCAAATCTAGTACGGATGGCCGCCTCGCTGTCATCAACTCGAAGATAAAGCGCGCCCCCACACAGATCACATTTATCGGCTAGCTTAGGCGGTTTAAATTTTAGATTAAAAACCGCTCCACAACTCTTACAGCTACGCCTTCCACAAAGACGCTCAACCACTTCTTGCTCATTTATATCAAAATAAATGACCAGAGAATCCCAGCCCATTTCCTTAAGCATTTCATCAAAGGCTTCAGCTTGAAGGGCAGATCTGGGAAAGCCATCTAGAATGCACCCTGACTTGCAATCCGGCTTAGCCAAACGCTTCTTAGTTAATTCAATGGTTAAGAAATTAGGCGCCAGATTACCTTTGTCTATAAACTCCTTGATCTGTTTGCCGATTTCTGTTTCCTGGCGCACTTCTTCTCGCAATATATCGCCTAATGAAACATGCGGCAATTCTAGCTTGTCCGCCAAAAGCTTTGACTGGGTCCCTTTACCCGATCCCGGAGGTCCCAACAAAACTAAAATCATGCCAGGAGCCCCTCATATTGGCGGGTTACCAAATGAGTTTCTATTTGCCTTACAAGGTCCATGGCTACACCCACCACAATCAAAAGTGCGGTTGAGCCCATTCCCTGAAACGAAGTGATATGGGTAAAGCGTTCTACAATGCTGGGAAGAATTGCAATGGACGCCAAAAACAGAGCTCCGGCCAAAGTTAAGCGCGTAATGACATATTCCAGATACTTAGCCGTAGGCCTTCCCGGACGAATACCCGTAATAAACCCACCATATTTTTTTATGTTCTCTGCCAGTTCCACTGGATTAAAGGTAATGGCAGTATAAAAGTAAGTGAAGAAAAAGATCAAGATGAAAAAGAAAAACATAAAGAGACTTCCCCCAGGCCCAATTAAGCTCACCACTTTCTGCACGGTGGGATTAGGAATGAAACGCGCAATAGTTGCCGGAAAGAGCAAAACTGATGAAGCAAAGATAATTGGGATAACGCCGCCCTGGTTAATACGCAAAGGAATATAGGTACTTTGACCTCCATACATTTTTCTTCCAACAATACGTTTGGCATATTGAACCTGGATACGCCGCTGCCCTTCCTGGATTATTACAATGGCCACAATCATAACCATAAAAGACGCCAGCAAAATCAAAACACCAATTAAGGAAGCACCCCCTTTTACCAGGGTCACGGTTTGCATAATATAGGAAGGGATACGTGACACAATTCCAACAAAAATCAGCATGGAGGCCCCGTTGCCAATCCCGTGTTCAGTGATTAATTCTGAAAACCACATAACCATGGTACTGCCAGCCGTTAAAGAAATCACCGTTCCAGCCATAAAGAAGAAAAAGCTATAACCTTCAAGCATTGCACCTTTCATCCAAAAGGACATTCCGAATCCCTGAAAAGCAGCCAAGACCACAGTCAAATAACGAGTATAGCGGGCAATTTGCTTGCGGCCACTATCGCCTTCTTTTGATAATTCCTCAAGATGGGGAACCACAATTGTTAAAAGTTGCATTATAATAGAAGCATTAATAAAAGGAACAATTCCCATAGCAAAAATAGAAAAGCGCATCAAGGCTCCACCAGTAAACATGTCGAGAAACCCCAAAACATTCCCTTTGCCAAACAAAGTCGCCAGTTTAGTAGGGTCAATCCCCGCAACAGGGATAAAACCTCCCAACCTAAAAAGAACAACCATCCCCAAAGTGTACAAAAACTTCTTTCTAAGGTCGGCAATATTAAATATACCTGAAATTACGTTAAGCATTTTCCCCCTGCTTCTTCAATTTTCTTCTTGGCCGATTTAGAGAATTTATCCGCCTTAACCGTTAGCGCTTTCTTGATTTCGCCATCCCCTAATATTTTTAATAATCCAGAGATTTTGAGAACTTCTTTGTTAACCTCTCCTTCAAAACTAGCTAAATCAGAAACATTCAAAACAGCGTAAGTCTTTTTAAAGGGATAATTTTTAAAGCCTCGCTTGGGGAGACGCCGATAAAGCGGGGTCTGCCCCCCCTCGAAACGCAACCCCTTTGTTCCTCCGCTGCGGCTTTTTTGTCCCTTGTGCCCACGCCCACAGGTCTTGCCGGTGCCCGAGCTGGTTCCACGGCCAACGCGTTTCTTCTTCTTTTTGGCTCCAGGATTATTTTTTAGGTCATTTAGTCGCAACATATTTCACCTTAATTTTCTTGCCGCGCAAAGCCTCTTCTTGCTCCAGATTCTTTAAAGATAGAAGGCCCTCCAAAGTAGCCCGGGCAACATTTATGGCATTATTGGATCCAATTGATTTAGCCACAACATTTTTCATACCTGCCAATTCTAAAATGCTCCGTACGGTGCCACCCGCAATAACTCCGGTTCCATGGGGTGCGGGACGCAACACAACCTTGCTAGCACTGAATCTTCCAATTGTCTTATGGGGAAGCGTTCCTGAAACTTGCTCGATTGTAACCAAGTTTCTTTTAGCAGCCTCAACCCCTTTACGGATTGCTGAAGCAACCTCTGCTGCCTTACCAATGCCCAATCCCACCCGAGAAAGCATGTCTCCCACCACTACCACGGCCCTAAACCCCATCTTTTTTCCGCCCTTTACCACCTTAGTAACTCGGCGAATCTGTACTACTTTTTCCTTAAATTCACGGTCATTTTGATTTTCGTGCCTCAAAACAGTAATCCTCCTTCTCTAGCCGCCTCGGCTAAAGCTTTAAGCCTTCCATGATATTGTCGGGTTCCCCGATCAAAAACCACCGCCTTAATGCCTAAGGCTTTAGCCTTCGTAGCAAAAGCTACTCCAATTTCTCGGGCAACCGCAATTTTTCCGCCAGTTTTAGTTTTGGAACCTTTGAATTTAAAAGAAAGTGACGAAACACCAAGCAGGGTAATACCTTGGGTATCATCAATTAACTGCGCATAAATATTATTTAAACTGCGAAAAACCGAAAGCCTGGGACGTTCTTTTGTGCCAAAAACTCGTTTTTTTCGCCTGTTTTTCTTCTTCATTTTTTTTATGCTCCTGCTGCTGCCTTAGCCGCTTTCCCTGCCTTTTTCCTGACATGTTCACCAGCATATCTGATTCCTTTGCCTTTATACGGTTCAACTTCCCGGATCCTTCTAATTTCTGCCGCTATTTCTCCAACTACTTGTTTATCCGTTCCCTTTACCGTAATCTTATTGGTCCCTTCAACGGTCAATTCAATGCCTTCCGGGGGACAAACAACAACCGGATGGGAATAACCAATCAAGATTTGCAGGTTTTTTCCCTGTTTGACAGCTCGATACCCAACTCCAACCATCTCAAGCTTCTTTTCAAATCCTCGGGTGACGCCCTCAATCATGTTATTAACTAAACTATTATAAAGCCCCTGCAAAGCTAGAAGCTTACGATCTTTTGATTTGCAAATGGTCACCACATTATCATCTCGCACTTCTATCTTAATGGCAAGGTTATAATCCTGTTTCAAGCTACCCTTAGGACCTTTGACTTCAATGCACGCATCAGCCACGCTAACCGTGACACCCTTTGGTATATTTATTAATCTTTTTCCTATTCTTCCCATTTTATATCACCATACATAACAGACAACTTCGCCACCAATTTTGGCAGCACGAGCACCAGCATCAGTTAGCAATCCCCGGGAAGTTGAAAGAATGGCCGTACCGAAACCATCCTGGACACGAGGAAGCGAAAAGACATCGGCATAAACTCTTCGTCCCGGCGTACTAACCCGCTTCACATCACAAATAACTCCTCTTTGGCTTTTCGAATATTTAAGCGTTACTCTTAAATATTTTTTATTCATGCGCTTTAAACTATCAAACTTTGAAACATATCCTTCGGCCACCAAGATTTTGGCAATTTCCTCTTTAATTTTTGAATGTGGAATATTAACTGTCTCGGACTTAATTGCCTGTCCAGTTTTGATTCTACTTAACATGTCCGAAATTGGATCCGTCATTTAACTTCCTCCTTGTATCAAATTCGACATATGCTTCCTACCAACTCGACTTAGTTACGCCAGGTAACTCGCCCTTATGGGCAAGCTTTCTAAAACAAATGCGACAAATCCCAAACTTGCGAATAAAACTTCTAGCGCGTCCACACATAAAACAACGATTCTTTCGGCGCGTAGAATATCTGGGCTCTCTCTTTATCCTTTCCAACCATGCTTTCTTAGCCATTTACGACTCCTTCCCTTTATTGCTATGCAGAATCCTTTCTAAAAGGCATCCCCATGGCTTCTAACAATTGCCGGGCTTCCTTATCGGATTTTGCCGAAGTAACAATGGTTATATCCATTCCGCGAACCCGGTCAACTTTCTCATAATCAACCTCAGGAAAAATTAATTGTTCTTTATTGCCTAGTGTATAATTTCCCCGACCGTCAAAAGATTTAGGGTTAACACCTCTAAAATCGCGAATTTTAGGCAAACAAATATTTATCAGCTTATTTAGAAAATCGTACATCCTCTCCCCCCGCAGGGTTACCTTAAGACCAATGGGCAATCCTGCCCGCAGTTTAAAGGCAGCAATTGCCTTTTTTGATTTAATGATTAATGGCTTTTGGCCAGCAATATCGGAAAGCTCCTTGGCTGATACATCAATTGCCTTTATGTTTTCGCGTGTCTCCCCAACACCTCGATTAATAACAATCTTAATCAGGCGTGGCACCCGCATGGAATTTTCATATTCACCACTCTTCAAAAAAGCCGGCAAAATTTGGCTATTATATTTTTCTTTTAAATCTGTCATTTTATTTCACCTTATCCACAACTTCGCGGCAACGCGCGCAAACCCTAATTAATTTGTCTTCGACTTTTCTCTTTTTGACTTTAGTTTTCTCACTACATCTTGGACAAACAAGCATAATCTTTGAAATAGCTATTGGGACAGCCTTTTCAATAATCCCCCCTTGAAAATTTCGACTAGGTCGGGCATGCCTCTTGGCCACATTCAGGCGCTCTACTATCACTTTTCCGTCCCGGGGAAAAACCTCCAATACTTTACCCTTCTTGCCCTTCTCTTTACCACAAAGAACAATTACCATATCACCTTTTTTAATTTTTAATTTTGCACCTCGTGCTGATGCACTTCGGTGCGAAGCATTTTGCATCTTTATACAACCTCCGGTGCCAGAGAAATTATTTTCATGAAATCCTTATCACGCAACTCCCGGGCCACGGGACCAAAAACGCGCGTCCCGCGCGGGTTCCTTCCTTCTTTGGCAATAATTACTAGGGCATTATCATCAAAAGCAACATAGGACCCATCCGGCCGACGCAAGGACTTAGTAGTACGCACTACTACCCCATAAACAATCTCGCTCTTTTTAACCGTCATATTAGGAATAGCTTCTTTAACTACCCCAACGACAATATCCCCTATCCCCGCGTAACGGCGGTTTCCTCCACCTAAAACCCGGATACACAATACCGAGCGGGCGCCGGTATTGTCAGCCACTTCTAGTCTACTTTCTGCTTGTATCAATTTGACGCCTCCGAACTAGCTTGTTCTTCTTTCTTTTCTCTTTTCGTTGGCAATTCATGTGCGCTAACCTTTCCCTTGTCCAGAATCTTAACTACCCTAAAGCGCTTATCGCGCGAGATGGGTCTGGTTTCCATAATTTCTACCTTATCCCCAACCCCACACTTGTTTTCACCGTCATGGGCTTTGAATTTTTTTGAAACCCGCACAATTTTCTTATAAAAGGGGTGCTGATATGAGCGACTCACTTTCACCACACAAGTTTTATCCATTTTGGAACTGACTACAATCCCAATTTTTGTTTTTCTTTTTGATCTCTCCAAGTTATTTTTCTCCTTTTTCATGCAGTATGGTCAAAACTCGTGCCACATCGCGTCTAAGCTCCCTAAGTTTCAGTGGATTTTTCAGTTGTTGGTTTACCTTAGCAAACCTTGCCAACATAAGTTCTCGTCGCAAATCTTGCTCTTTTTTTTCTAATTCAGCTTTGCTTAACTCTCTTAGTTCAGACGTTTTCACAATTTAACTCCTCTACCATGAACCATATTTATATTGGTTCATGGCTAATGCTTAACCACAAACCTGGTTTCAAGCGGCAATTTAAAACTTGCCAAACGGAAAGCATTTTTTGCCTCAGCCAGCGGTATTCCAGCAATTTCAAACAGGATATGTCCCCTGCGAACCGGTGCTACAAAAGCTACTGGGGCACCTTTGCCTCCACCCATGCGCGTTTCTGCCGCTTTGGCAGTAACAATTTTGTCGGCAACCATACGTACCCAAACTTTTCCTCCGCGCTTTAGATAATGGGTAAGCGCCTTCCGGGCAGCTTCAATTTGGTTGGTAGTAAGATATCCGCATTCAAGGGTTTGTAACCCAAATTCACCAAAGTTAATCACGGCCCCAGCCGAAGCCTTCCCGCGCAACCTTCTTCTTTGATGCTTTCGATGTTTAGTTTTTGAAGGAACTAATCCCATTTATACACTGCCTTTCTTAGCAGAATCTACCGGCGCCGGGGTCCCTGTCTCTTTTTGCACCTTTACTGCTGCCTTCTCCTTTAAAACTTCTCCCTTAAAAATCCAAACTTTAATCCCGATCTTACCATAAAGGGTCATGGCTTCAGCAAAACCATAATCAATTTTTGCGCGAAGAGTTTGCAGCGGCACCCTCCCCGAGCGATAGGTTTCTCTGCGTGCAATTTCTGCCCCTCCCAATCTGCCACCACATTTAATTTTAACCCCCTTACCTCCGGCACGCAACGCCTTTGAAACTGCTTGTTTCATGGCACGCCGGTAAGAAACACGACGTTCAAGCTGGGAAGCAATGTACTCTGCAACCAAGACCGAACATGCTTCAGGCTTAGACTCTTCATGAACATCTAGCTGAACCTGCTTACCTGTCTTTCGCATAAGCGCCTCGCGAATAGCAGCTACTTCCTTTCCGCCCTTACCAATAATTAAACCCGGTTTAGCTGTATAAAGATGAATTTCAATTTGATTGGCCTTCCTACCAATTAAAATTCTTGAAATACCAGCTTTATACAAGCTATCCTTCAAATATTTACGTAATTTGGTGTCTTCCTCCAAATACTTAGCATAATCCTGATCATTGGCAAACCAATAGCTGTCCCATCCCTCAATCACCCCAATGCGTAAACCCTTTGGATTAATCTTTTGCCCCATTAAGCTGCCTCCTTCTTCCTTCGTCCCGACTCCTGTCGGGACTTCGGAGGATTTTTTATCTTTTCTGACTGCGACACCCAGACAGTTAGATGACTAGTTCTTTTGTTAATAGGAAAAACGCGTCCCCTCGCCCGTGCCTGCCACCTGCGCATGGTAATACCTTTATTAACATAAGCCTCACAAACAACCAAAGTAGATTCGGTAAGCTTATAATTATTCTTGGCATTGGCCACAGCTGACTTTATTACCTTTTCTAAAATGCGCGCCCCTTTTTGTGGCATAAACTTCAAAAGGTCAAGGGCCTCAAGCGCCAATTTACCCCGCACCAAAGCCACCACCCGCGAAAGTTTTCGCGGGGCAATCCTAACCCATTTTACTTTGGCAGATACTTTTGTCATGTTAATGTCGTTGCCTTATCGGTTGGCGAACTATGCCCACGAAAGAGCCGAGTATGCGAAAATTCACCTAATTTATGTCCAATCATATTTTCAGTTATGTAAACCGGAATATGCTTCCTGCCATTATGCACAGCAAAGGTTAAACCAATCATTTCCGGGATGATAACTGAATTTCTGGCCCAGGTTTTTATAATCTTTTTTTCTCCCGTGACCTCCATCTTCTGGATTTTGCGGAGCAGTTTTTCATCAATATAAGGTCCCTTTTTAACTGAACGTCCCATTTGTTATTTCCTCCGAATTAATATAAAACGATCGCTTCTTCTTCTTGGCTTCCTAGTCTTGTATCCCAGGGTTGGTTTTCCCCAAGGCGTAACAGGATGCTTTTTCCCAATCGGGGCTTTACCCTCACCCCCACCATGGGGATGGTCACAGGGATTCATAGCTACGCCGCGCACACGCGGACGTATACCACGATGCCTCGATCTTCCCGCCTTGCCTAAAGAAACATTCTTGGCATCCACATTTCCAATTTGGCCAATGGTTGCACGGCAGCTAAGATGGGTCATGCGTTGCTCTCCTGAAGGAAGCTTAATAATTGCGTAGCCAGATTCTTTTGCCACCAACATAACAGCAGCCCCTGCTGATCGAGCAAGTTTGCCCCCCACACCCGCCTTAAGTTCAACATTGTGGATTACGGTTCCAAGCGGTATAGCCGAGAGCGGCAAGGCATTCCCAATCTTAATTTCAGCCTCCGGACCTGAACAAACAATCTCCCCTACCCCCAAACCTAAGGGGGCTAAGATATAGCTTTTTTCGCCATCCTCATATTCAATCAGGGCAATACGGGCATTTCGATTTGGGTCATACTCAATGCCCAAAACCTTGGCCGGAATATCCTTTTTGCGCTTAAAATCTATCAAGCGATACATCCGTTTGCTTCCACCACCCCGATGACGGGCCGAAATACGACCACGCCAATCCCTGCCAGAAGTTTTGCGCAAGCGCACAAGCAATGACTTGTGCGGTTTGCTTTTCGTAATTTCGCAAAAATCATCTACAATTTGAAATCTCTGTCCAGGAGTTACGGGGTTTTTCTTCTTTAGTCCCATTATACTTCAAGCTCCTCAATCTTTTGGCCAGACTTTAAACTCACATAGGCTTTCTTGAAATGAGAAGTTTTGCCAATAGATTTTCCCAAAATTCTTCGCTTGGGTAAAACCATGCAAGTGTTTACCGACAAAACATCAACTTTAAACAATTTGGCAACTGCATCAGCAATACTTCTCTTGGTAGCTGCTGGATTAACCTTAAAAACATAACGCGATGAAACCCGCTCCCCTATGGCCTTTTCAGTTACTAAAGGTTCAATTATTATTTGTTCAGGACGCATTATGTCAAAGCCTCCTCAAGGGAAGAAACCGCTTTTTTCTCTAAAACCAACCAATCGGCATTCAACAAATCAAAGACATTCAATTCATTAAACAAAATCACCTTAACTCCACGAATATTTCGGGCAGCTTTATTAAAAACTTCATTCTTTTTTGAAAGCACAATCAAAATCTTATCTTTGACCCCTAAATCCTGCAACAATTTAAGCGCTAGCTTTGTCTTTTTCTCTGCGAGGCTAAGCTCCTCTACAATCTTCACCTTTCCTTGAACTACCTTATCGGACAGCACAATTCTTTGCGCTAACTTGCGAACCTTGATCGGCAACCTATATTTATAGCTGCGCGGTTTAGGACCAAAAATTACGCCACCCTTTTCCCAGAGAGGAGAACGAATGCTCCCCGCGCGCGCACGTCCAGTTCCTTTTTGGCGCCAGGGTTTTCTGCCCCCTCCGCGAACTTCGGCACGCGTTTTAGCGCTATGGGTACCACGGCGTCGCGAAGCTAAATACCAAGTAAGGGTATCCGCCACCACATTTTCATTCATCTTTTCATTAAATATCTTTTGCGACAATTTAGGCTGCGCCATATCTATTTTTTAGCCTCCGCCTTTTTGTTCAAGTCGACTGACGGGGCACTCCCAACCTTGTGAAGTTCCAGCAAATTCCCAGGTTTTCCTGGAACGGCCCCTTTAAGCAAAATAATGTTTTTCGCCTTATCAATATTTACCACTGAGAGATTCGGAACCGTAACCCTCTCTCCTCCCATCCTACCCGCCATCCCCTTTCCCTTATATACCCTTCCCGGCGTAGTTCCGCCACCAATTGATCCTGGAATACGATGAGATTTTGAACCATGGCTCATGGGACCTCGCGCATAATGGTGGCGCTTGATCGTACCCGCAAACCCTTTACCAATGGAGATTCCTGAAACCGCTAAAATGTCTCCAGGCTTAAAAATCTCAAGCTTAATTTCCTGGCCTACCTTATACTCAAGAGGCTTGGAAACTCGAAACTCCCTAAGATAGCGACTACTTGAACCTTTAAGGTGTCCCTTTTTCGGCTTATTTATTTTTTTCAAACTACCAAAACCAATCTGAATAGCATCATAACCATCATTTTGCGTGGTCTTTAACTGGGTAACAACACAAGGTCCAGCTTCGATAACCGTGACTGGCACCATATTGCCCCCTTCATCAAAAACCTGCGTCATCCCTATTTTCTTTCCTAATAAACTTTTCATCTATCTAATCTCCTAATTACCCAATCACCTAGCATCCAAAACCTATCCCATCTCTATTCCAACATCAACACCCGAGGGTAAATCAAGCTGCATCAAGGCATCCACAGTCTGCGGCGGTGGATTAAGGATATCAAGTAAACGCTTATGAGTCCTGATTTCAAAATGCTCCCGTGACTTCTTATCAACATGCGGAGAGCGCAAAACACAATAGATTTGCTTATCGGTTGGCAGCGGAACCGGCCCTGAAACATCTGCCCCGGCGCGCCTGGCAGTATCAATAATTTTCAGGGCTGACTGATCCAGAATCCTATGATCGTAACTTTTCAACCTAATTCTGATTCTTTGTTTTACCATATTTCCCTTCCTTTTCTAAACACTTGCCGGGACTTGGCCCTTAGCTTTTTCAATTATCCCTTCAGCTATATTTTTTGGGATTTCGTTATACTCGCAAAATTCCATAGTATATGTCCCACGCCCTTGGCTCAAAGAACGTACCGCAGTTGCATAGCCAAACATGTTACCCAGAGGAACCTTAGCTTTGATGGTTTGGATCCCCATATGGGATTCCATTCCCTCAATTCTTCCGCGCCGACTGTTTAAGTCACCAATTACATCGCCCATGTAATGCTCTGGCACTACAACTTCCACCTTCATAACCGGCTCGAGCAATACCGGCTTACTTTTTAAAACACCCCGCTTAAAAGCCATGGAACCCGCAATCTTAAAAGCAATTTCTGAAGAATCCACATCATGATAAGAACCATCAAAAAGAATAACACGCAGATCAATAACAGGAAAGCCTGCCACTACCCCTGTTGCCATAGCCTCTTTAATTCCGGTTTCAACAGCTGGAATATACTCGCGAGGAATGGACCCACCTACAATTTTATTTACAAATTCGAAGCCTTTACCTGCCTCCAGCGGCTCAAGCCTTAAATAAACATGACCATATTGACCACGGCCACCCGTTTGCCTAATAAATTTTCCTTCAACCTCGGCCTCACCCCTAATCGTTTCTTTATAGGAAACCTGAGGCTTCCCAACGTTTGCTTCAACCCGAAATTCACGCAAGAGACGATCCACAATAATTTCAAGATGAAGCTCTCCCATGCCAGAGATAATCGTTTGGCCGGTCTCAGGATCACCCTTAACCCTGAAAGTAGGATCTTCTTCGGCCAATTTTCCCAGGGCAACGCCCAATTTTTCTTGATCAGCCTTGGTCTTGGGCTCAATAGCGACAAAAATAACTGGCTCAGGAAATTTAATCGATTCTAGTA
>JABMSE010000156.1 GCA_013204645.1 Candidatus Saganbacteria bacterium
AAATAAATTCTTCCTCTTTCTGGGGGTTGCAATGGTTCATATGAAAAAAATAAATCCTTGCACTTTCTAGGATAGCTGGCACAATTAAATAGTAACCTGTCCCCATTTTATGAGCCGCTCAAGACTAATTACTCACACTCACACTCACACTAACTACTTAATCAAGAGGGTTTTGCCTAGTCGCTGCAAAACCCGATCTTTTCCCAGAATTTCCACCACATCATACATGGGAGGGGATTGTAGTGTGCCGGTTAAGGCTAGGCGGCAGGGGTGGATGATCTCACCTAGTTTTCGTCCTTGTTCTTTGGCTAGTCCCTTGAATACAGCTTCGATATTAGCCTTGGTAAATGGTTCAAGTTTGCCAAGTTTATCTTTGAGTTCTTTTAGGATTTTCTTGGAATTTTCGTTTTTGAAATACTTTTCCATCGCGGTGGGATCATAGGAAAGATCGTCTACAAAGAAAAATTTGGATAAAGGGACAATCTCGGGGATTAGAACTAAGCGATCATGAAAAGCCAAAACCACCTTTTTGATGTATTCAACATCATGGTTGCCGTAGGCTTCAATTAATAATGGTTCACACAGATCAATTAATCTTTCCGGAAGTATTTTGCGAATATATTTGCCGTTTAGCCAGTTTAATTTGTCGGTACCAAAAATTGCTGCATTTTTGCTAACACCTTTTAGAGAAAATTTTTGGATAAGTTCCTCACGGCTAAAAACCTCTTGATCACCTGATGCCCAGCCCAGCCGGGCAATATAATTGAGCATGGCCTCGGGTAAATAGCCAATGCCACTATAATCAATAACTGAGGTTGCACCGTGGCGCTTGGAAAGCCTGGCTTTGTCATTTCCCAAGATCATAGGCAGGTGGGCAAACTTAGGTGCTTTCCAGCCAAAGGCTTGGTAGAGCAGAATTTGGCGGGGGGTATTTGAGAGATGGTCATCGCCGCGCAGAACATGGGTGATCTCCATTAAGTGATCATCGACTACGCAGGCAAAATTATAAGTGGGAAAACCATCGGATTTCATGATGACAAAATCATCCAAGAGCTCGTTTTTAAAAACCACATCCCCGCGGATTTTGTCGTGCACAATTGTTTCGCCAACTGGTGGAAGGAGAAACCTGATAACATAAGGTTTGCCGCTATCTTTTAGTTTCTTAATTTCTTCCTCAGGAAGTTTTCGACATTTTCCGTCATATCTTGGAGCTTCTTTGCGCGCGGCGGCTTCTTCGCGCTTTTTCTTTAGCTCGAAGGGAGTGCAAAAACAATAATAGGCTTTGCCTTCCGAAAGTAATTGCTCAATATGCTTTTTGTAAATATCCAGTCTTTGGGTTTGAAAGTAGGGTCCGAAATCGCCGCCAGCATTTGGGCCCTCATCCCAGTCAATGCCTAGCCATTCTAGTCCATGAAAGATAGCCTGATTAGCTTCGGAGGTTGAGCGCTCCCGATCGGTATCTTCAATGCGCAAAATGAATTTTCCACCCTGGTTTCTGGCGTAGAGCCAGGTTCTGGCCCCTCCGATATGGAGGGCGCCGGTTGGGCTTGGTGCAAAGCGTACTCTAATCATTTTTTCCTTAATTTATTTCAAAAATCAGTGAAATTTCGCTAATAAACCACCGATAATATTATAACACTTGAATGAGAGATTTCAATGTGCAGGTGCCAGGCACCAGTGAACACAGCAACACAGTAACATAGCGACAAAGAGACATAGATATGTGTAAATCAAAACTAATATCGTTTAACATACGAGAAACCTTGGAGCAGCCACTGCCAGAGGCACGGGGATTGCATAAAAGATTAAAAGCAAGAGCTGAATTAGATGGTGATGGAAAAAGACAGCTGGCAGTTGACCTTAGGCGCTTTGGTTTTCCTATTGTTTTGCAGAGATTAGAAGATGATATACGTGGTGATAGAGTTGAGGGCTTAATAGAAGGACTATGGTCTGCTCATTCTGACATGAGGGATCTTGTTATGGATTCTCTCCTACCGCGGATACAAGAAATTATTTCCGCACCGTGGAGAACAGAGAGAGAAGAATATAATTTTGCTCCTCGATTTCGCAAAATTCTAGAGAGAGTTGGAATAGTTGATTCTGCTTACGATGATTTTGCAATTCAGAAGCGCATACTTAGGGGAAAGGCTACGAACTTGGAAGGGACTCCTTCCTGTGCTGCTCGCGATGCTCGTTACGGGATGTCAGCCATTGATTTGGTTGGGGAGATAATCGATAGGTTTGGAGGGTCCCTTCCAAAAGATGAAATCTTTTTGTTAAGACTTGCTGGGACTTTATTTGAAACAATTGATAAGGTTGAAGGATCTGTACAGAATTTATCTCCGGAAGGACTAGAAGGAGTAGCCGAGGTGATATTGCGGGCACTTGAACGCCTTCCAGAAATGGTAAAGGTTAGAGGAAATCATTTCGGTATGGGAGATCAGATTATTAGTCCTCCACCCAGAAATATTAAGATATCCGCATTTAAAATCAGCCGGCATCCAATAACCTATGCAGAATATCAGAAGTTTTTGGTTGAAACTGGCAACGCTTCTCTTTTGCCAAGCGATCCAGCAAAATTACAACACCCGGTAGCAGATGTAAGCTGGCACGATGCAGTTGCCTATTGTGAATGGTTAAGTCACAAAACTGGAAGACAATATAGACTTCCCACTGAAGCAGAATGGGAATACGCAGCACGGGGAAAGGGAAGGATAAGCAGAAGAGTAGATTCCCTGGAAAATATTGTTGCTGGTGCTGCTCATAGCACAACTAGGCCAGTTGGTGAACGGCCAGCTGGAGCCCGCTGGTGTGGTGCCGAAGATATGCTAGGACAAGTTTCTGAATGGTGTTTGGATTGGTACGGTCCTTACGATTCATTCGTGTCACGTGCCCTTGGAACAGAGTTGGTTGACCCTCACGGACCTGCTGAGGGTACCAAGAAGGTTATGCGGGGAGGAAATTTCACTGACAATTCACGTAGTAGATTGACTAGTGTTTTTCGTGCTGGGGCAACACCCGATTCCGAAGAAATATATATCGGCTTCCGCGTGGTTGAGGTAATAGAGGATGCTTAACCTAAAACTCATCGCCTTTAATATGCTAGAGAGTGTGGGAGGGATTCCAGAGGCCGCAAGTTTATGTAAAAGGCTTATAGATGTAAGCAGTTTAGGGGAAGACGCAAGAGGACAACTAGTTAATGACCTTAGGCTTTATGGAATTGCGATTGCGCGGCCGACGTTAGAAAGGATGATAGGGGCCAACCAAGTTGAGGGAATACTGAATGTATTGTCCCCGGATTTCTACCTCCGAGAAGTTGTTATGACCGATCTCTTACCTCGCATGAATGGGATCATTGCACAAACTTGGCATGATGATGATAGACGCGAATACAATATGGTTCCCAGATTTAGGAGAGTGCTTGAAAAAATAGGGATAACTCAGTCACAATATGATGACTTTTTAATTCAGAAATGTATTATTGGCAAAGACGCTCGACTAAATGACGGAGTTCCAATTTGCTCAGGTACTAATGCTCCTCGAGGAAAGGCAGCGCTTGTTTTGTTAGAAGAGATAGTAGCGGCATTGGAAGAGCATATTCCGAAAAGTGAGATTTTTTTACTAAGGTTTGCTGAGAGGTTGTTTAAGAAAATCCGTAAGATCCGTAATCCCGAAATGAGCAATCCCCCCGCCGAAAAATTACAAGAAATAGCCGACGAGATATTAAGAGTACTTGGCGGACTTCCCGAGATGGTAGAAGTTAGAGCCGGAAATTTTGCCATGGGTAATGCTGAGAGTGTGGGTCCCGTTAGACGGATTAGACGGATTGAAATATCTGCTTTTAAAATAGGTAGGCATCCTGTAACTAATGCCGAATATCAGAGATTTTTGGATGAAACAGGCAAAGCGCCTGAGCATCCAAGCGACCCAGCCAACTCCCAACATCCTGCGGATCTTGTGAGTTGGCATGATGCGGTTTCCTATTGTGAGTGGTTAAGTCACAAAACCGGAAAACAATATGGACTTCCAACTGAAGCCGAGTGGGAGTATGCCGCGCGAGGAATGGAAGGAAGAACTTATCCTTTTGGATATACTTTTGAGCTTGAAAAAGTTGTGGCGTGTGCGGCCCATGCTGGAACTAAGCCGGTTGGCGAGCGTCCAGACGGAGCAAGCTGGTGTGGGGCAGAAGATATGATAGGACAGCTTTCTGAATGGTGTTTTGATTGGATGGCTGCTTATGATGAAAATGATACTGTTGATCCTCGAGGGCCAGCCGAGGGTATCAACAAGGCAATTCGCGGAGGAAACTTCGTTGATGATTCATCTCTTAGGTTGACTTGTTATCTTCGTGATGGAGCTAGACCCGATTCCAAAGAGAGATATATCGGCTTCCGCGTGGTTGAGGTAGTCGAAGATGTTTAATTTAAAGCTAATCGCATTTAATACGGCAAAAGTTGTTGAGGGAGTTTCTTCTCCCGGGGAGCTAGCTGGGATAATCAATAAGGCTTTTGCTAGAGGAGAAGTTGATCCGTTGGTTGAGCAGATTCGATTAGCAGGGTTTCCTCTGCCGCAAGCTGGTATCGAAGAGATGATTGCTGCGGGAAAAGAAGAATTGCTTTCTTCTCTTGGTTTAACTGATCCAGCAGATATTTTTAGGGCTATATTAGGAGAAGAAAATAAGCGTAAAGCGGTGTTGTTTTCCGGCGAAAATAAGATGCAGCGTGCGTGGATCTTGGGAGAATTTGGAGGAGAGGATGATACTAGATCTTTATCCTTTTTGGGGTCTGGGTACGACCGTGGGGGAGCAGAAGGGGTGGTACAAACAGCCGTTATGAAAATTCTTTTTAGAAAAGAAGGAGTTGTGGCGGCAAGAAGGGAAGTAAAAGATGGGCCAGTGCCTGGCAGACGGTTTGCAGCGGCTTGGATTTTAGGCGAAGAAGGAGAGAAAAAAGACATCCGACTTTTAAGGCGCAGAATACGTACCGAAAGAGGGGGATATCAAAAGCACAGTCGTCATGTTTGCCCTGCACTAGGAAAGGCTATTGCTAATATTACCTTAAGAGGGGATGGGATAGAAGCAGTTAGAGCTTTATTGAAAGACCGATCAGAATACGTGAAGCAAGGAGCAGCCAGCGTGTTAATTGAACGAGAAGGAGAAGAAGATTTAGATCGGCTGATGAGGTCTTTTATGGCGAGCTCAGGATCAAGCGTAAATTCTTTGGTTGTCCCGCTTCTGGCTTTGAGTTATAGGATAAAAGGGATAGATAGCGTACGCAAAATAGTGGGATATAGGAATGAATACTTTAAATTAGCTGCGGTTAGAATGCTAGCCAGAGTAGGGAGCAGAAAAGACATTGCATTGTTACAAAAAGCAGAGCTTGAACCGCGGGGAAGAGAGTATGACTGGCAACGCGCGCAAGATGGAGCGCGAGAAAAAAGGCAGGCGATTAAACAGATATTAGAAAGAGAGGGATTAGAAGTAGCAATTGAGCTCTTAGATGAAGAACAAATAGGCTTTTGGAATATAGTAGATGCGTTTTATGGTGATTGGGATTTGGATCTTTCTTCTATGATAAAGAAGATGTTTGGAGGAAAAATAGGGAGAAAAGAAACTAAATATTTAAAGCTTTTGAAAAAAATAGCGGATGGTAACCCCAGACATATGAGTGACTCGGACAGGAACGATCATTGGACATTCTGCCGGGCTTACGAAGAAAGCCTTGCTCTTGTTAAGGCAAAGAGAGACGGGCTAGATCCAATCCTTGATGATTTAGCACTGCAAAGTGGTGGTGGGCACTCTTATGCGCTTGAACGCAAAGCTGCGGCAAAAGTTTTAGGCGAGAAGGGAAGCTTGGAGGAAGAGCATCCAGAAGATCTAAGAGATTATATAAAAGCTCGGCCATGCTATGAGGATGGCGAAAAACCAATTGGCGGAGCGGCAATAGCTAAGATTGTTTATAGAGAACAAGGACTGGAAGGTGTTAGGGGATTATTGTCGGATGAATTAAGTGCAGTAAAACTTGGCGCGGCGAAAATAATAGAAAAAGAAGGGGATGTTTCCGATATTGACGCATTGGTGCAGGGTTTTGCTGGAGAAAGAGATGAAGGAACACGAAAAACGTTGGCCTCAGCCATTCTCGCTCTCTGTATTCGTTTTAATCGTTTGCCAATGATATTAGAAGTTTTTGATAGGGTCGAGGCGCCGGAACTGATTCAAGCTTTTGCAAAAGAATATACGCACATTGAACCAGGAAGTTATATGAGGGTAAAGACTTAGGATGTGTAATTTAAAACTCATCGCTTTTAATATGTTAGAAAGCGTGGAAGGGATTCCTTCTGCCAGAGAGTTAGTAGGAATTTTGAGAGGAGAAATACCAGAAGGAGAAAGAGAAGCAGTAATTAATCAACTGCGTCTTTTTGGTTTGCCGCTTACAAGAATAGGCCTTCGAAGAATGCTTGGGACGGAAAGACAAGCAGAGCTTAGACGCTCTTTTAGGGGATCTTCTCCGCAAGAGATTATGACTAAACTTGCAGACATGTTTTATGGTGGCGAGTTTCTTCAAGAATTATTGGGAAGAGAAGAAGAAGCGTCGAAAAAAGCAGCGGCTTGGTGGTTAGGAGAGATTGGAGATTTTGCTGATGCCTTAGGTACTTTGTACAATTTAATTGGAGATACCCAAGTTGAGCTCGGCAATATTGCTGCCGAGGCTTATATGAAGATAGAGGGACGAAGGGGAGGAATAGACGGTATCAGAAGCCATTTAAACCATGAAAAATCTAGTATTCGCGCTGCTTGTGCAAAAACATTAAAAGAAGTAGGAACAGCCCAAGATTTAGAGCCTTTGCAACAGCGATTGCAGGTCGAGGGACTTCCAAACCTCCGTATTGCCTTAGGCGAAGCTTTTGCCTGGGCAACTTTTAGAGAAAAAGGAATTGCGGCTGTTAGGACATTTATCTTTAATGCCTGCGAGCAAATTTGCGCAGGGGTAGCCCAAGTTTTAGGTGAATATGGAGAACCAGGAGAAGACATTGGTCGCCTGAGGGACTGGCTAGGACTAAAATTCCGTTCGGTTTATTGTCCTCAATTTGCCCAAGCAGTTGTGGTGCTAACAGAAAAAGAAAGTGGACTGGATGGCGTCAGAGAATTGCTAACAGACTCAAACGTACATATACGCAAAGCTGCTGCAGAAAGGATGGGAGAAATAGGGGATATAGGGGATATAGAGAGATTGGGCTTGAGGCTTTGGGGGCAGTCCCGGGAGCAGGAGAGCGAAGTACGTAAAGCCGCAGGGGATGCCATTGTTTCTATATTAAAAAGACAAGAACCAGCTGGACTAGATGAAGCGCTAGTTAGAAATAGTGCAACTCTTGGTTTTTTGGTGAGGGAATATCAGGCTGAGGATGTTGGGGTAAGTAGAGAGATAGCTAAAATGATTCAGGTGGGGGGACATGCTATCTATCAAGGTGATTGGGAAAGTATTTTAAGTGTAGGTGCGCCAAGTCATGATCGAGAACTTTTCGCGTTGCTGGGGAAGCCCTGGTTAGAATACATACTAAGACGGGGGGATTACCTCACCTAAGAGCCCTCCTTGATCGGCCAGATGGAGAGTTATCTCCACATAAAAGAGGGGCAGTTAAGCTATTAGGGGAAATGGGTGAAGCCCAGGATGTACAAACTTTAAGCGGACGTTATGATCCACTTGCGGATGAGGAATGGAATGGAAGTATTGTGGAGTCCATGGCTAGGATTACTTATAGAATCGGGGGAATTGAAGCAATGAGATTATTGTTGACGCCGGGGCGAGCTGCGGGGTACACGAGAGTTGGAGCAGCCAAAGTCTTAAGCGAAGTCGCTGGCGTTTCCGCCCTTCCTTTGCTGGAAGAAAGTTTGATGACTGAAACCGAAGTAGAAGTAGCAGACGCAATTGGAGTTGCTATTCTTAGAATATGTCAACGCGAAGAATGTTTGGATGAAGTGGTAAGTATTTCGGAGAGAACCCAAAAACCGACGGTAGCAAGTGCTTTTATGTTGGAGTATGCCAATGTTTAATTTAAAACTTATCGCCTTTAATATGCGAGAAAGTGTGGAAGGGATTCCTTCTGCTAAAGAGCTGGTTGAAATTTTAGGAGGAGAAATATCAGAAGAAGGGTACCCAGCGCTAATTGATCAGTTGCGTCTTTTTGGTTTGCCGCTTGTTAAAAGAAACCTTAAGAGAATGCTTGAGGCTGGGGAGCAGGCAAAGCTTATAAAATATTTGGGAGGACCGGATCCCAAAGGCATAATGATCAAATTAAGGGAAACACGACTTGGAAACGATTTTATCTCCAATCTCTTAGGACAAGGAGATGAAGCTTCTAAAAAAGCAGTTGTTTGGTGGTTGGGGGAGATGGGGAACTGGGATGATTTGATGCCTTTAGATAACTTAGTAGGAGAAAATCAGGATGAATTAGGTGATATCGCAGCTCAAGCCATTGTTAAAATTGAAAGTAGCCGAAACACTAAATTAAATCTGGCCAGAAGATATTTGGCAAATATTAAAGCTAGTCTTCGCTTTTTTGCAGCCACGATCCTAGCCGAAGAAGGAACGAGCGAAGATTTGGAAGGTTTACGCCAGCAACTGCGAGATGAGCTCGGTATGGATAAAACATTAACACGTGTTGTTATAGGTGAGGCCATTGCCCAGATAACTTTCAGAGAACAGAGAATAGCAGCAGTTAGAACAATGTTGGAGGATCCCTACGAGGAAATTGCTGCTGGTGCGGCTACTGTTTTGGGCGAGCATGGAGATCGAGCAATTGTACGCCGGACTGGCGGAGACATTAGACTTTTAGCGCAATCGTTAGAAAGAAAATCAAGGATGCCTCCTTCTCGTTATTGTCCGGAATTTGCGCAAGCGGTTGTTACGCTAACCGAAAAAGGAGGAGGACTGGGAAAGGTAAGAGGGTTGCTCGTAAATAGCAATGTACATATACGCAAAGCCGCAGCGGAAATGATAGAAAAAAAAGGCGAAGTAATGGACATAGCGCGATTGGGATTGATTTTGACGGGAGCGTCCCCAGAGCAAGATAGAGGAGTAAAAGAAGCAATTAGCAGAGCAATCGTTACCATATTAGAAAGACAGAGACCTACTGTCCTAGACCAAGTCCTGGTTGATAATAAGGCAACCATTAGTTATTTGTTATCAGAGGAGGCGCCAGAAGATGCGCGCATAGCAATTGCAAAAATAATATCGGAGAGAGAGGCTATTGCCTATAGACAGGATTTTTGGTCGGTTATTGATCCAGACTTGGATCCAAGTCTGGAGAATCACGCAGAACTTTTAAGGATAGCGGGGGAGGGGATCGCGAGAACACATGCGAAAGAGTTTGGCTTGGGGACCTGGGGTGAAGAAAGCTTGGGTACTCCTGGCGATAGAGCCGTGGGTGCTCGGGGGTTGTTTGGGGCATTAACTGACGATGCCAATCAGTCGTATGTAAGGGATGGGCTAGTTAAAGTATTAGGAGAAAGGGGAGAGCAAGATGACCTTGCGTTTTTAAGACTTCATCTTGAATCATTAGGTCCACCATCACCAACTGATTTATTAAAAGAAGCCCGCAAACTTATTGCCGCAGAGGCCATTGTCAGAATTACTTATAGAACGGAAGGATTTGATGGGGTAAGACCTATCTTAACAACCGCCGGAGAAGGTACAACACCCCTAAGACAAGCTGCCGCTAACTTATTAGGTGAAGAATCAGGACTTGATGATCTTCCTTTGCTGGAACGAACCGTGCAAAATGTAGCAATAAGGGAAATTGATAGAGCCATGAATAGGGCTCTATTCCGGATCTGCCAGCGCGAAGAACGTTTGGATGAACTCGTTGCTATCCTTGAAAGGACAAAAAGACCCAATATCATCAGAGCTTTTATGTTGGAGTATGCAGATGTTTAGTTTGGGTTTGTAATCCCTCTTACATAATTATATAATTACCCCATGAAGAGATTCGTAGCTGCTTTTTTCTTTACATTATTATGTATTACCCCTTCTTTATCCCAAAATATTGTTGATCTCTCGCTTAAGCGTGGATTTGGGGTGCGGGCAACGGGGATGGGTGGAGCTTATACTGCGGTAGCCGATGATGGGAGCGCTGTTTTTTATAATCCAGCTGGATTGGCTGTCCCAAGTTTTTGTTATACCTATGGTGACCCTGATACAGAAAAGAAAGTGCTGTCTGGTACTTTCACCTTTGCCAAATTAGCTTATATTGGCTACGGTAGCTGGACGATGCGCGAAACTGCCAGTGACGAAGTGTCCGCAACCGTGGTTGGCTTTGGAAATAAAAGTAGCTGGCTTAACTGGGGTATGAATTTTAAGTCTTTGAACTGGAATGTTTCTGGAGTAGAAAATAGCGGCTGGTCCAGCGATATTGGATTTTTAATGCGTATTTCTCCCCAGCTTAATTTGGGATTATTAGCCCAGGATTTGCTTACCAGTCAAAACTCAATTACGGCTACTACAGGACGACTAGGAATTGATTACCGGCCCTTTGGGGATAGGATGATTCTGGCTTCCGATTTAGAATTTGGCCAACGGCCCTACGGACACTTGGGAATTGAAGCCAATATCGTCAAAGGCTTGACGATGCGGGCGGGCATCGATCGAAGCGATCCTACTCTCGGGCTAACCCTTGATTTGTGGTTGTTTTCAGTTGATTACTCAGTTCTTTTTGGACAGAAGGGAAACACCATTCATGGTTTGGAACTAGGGGTTGGGGTAGCGCCTAAACAGGAGCGGCCCTTCTCTATTATTAAACCCAAAGAGTATGCATTAATTGATGTTAGTGGTGCAGTTAAAGGCGGCCGCACCGAAGTTAGTTTCTTGGGTGGAGTAAAACCGGGCCTTGATTCAATTTTATCTGAAATTAGACGGGCAACTAAGGATAAAGGAATTGATGGAATAATGCTGCGTTTGGGGGGATTTGGCGGGGGGCTCGGTGGCATGGCTATCGTTCAAGAGATTCGTTACGAATTAGAGCGGGCCCGCAAAAGTGGCAAGAAAATTGTAGCCTATGTTGAGGGAAGTGCCCTGGGCGATGAATATTACCTGGCGGCCTGTGCCGACAAGATTGTAGCACCTCCTGGAGCAGCCATTGGTGGCTTTGGAAAAAGCTTGGCGGTTTATCGCCTAAAGGGATTGTTTGAAAAAATCGGAATTGAGTGGCAAATTTTTACCCAAGGAAAATATAAGGGAGCTTTTGATCCCTTCAAAGAGACCTTTAGCAAAGACCAAGAAGAAATGGCCAAAAACATTGTGGCGGATCTTTATCGTCAAATGTTAACGGATATTGCCAAAGACCGGAATATGAAGCTTGAAAAGATAAAAGAAATTGGAGACGGCATGATTTTTCCTGCTCGGCTTGCCCAGAAAATGGGATTGGTAGATGAGATTGGCTATTATAGCGATGCACGAAAGCTGGCAGCTGAAATTTCTGGCAGTGAAAACAAGGAAGCCCAAATTATTGAACCCCGCCTGGTAGAACCCCAGCAGGTATTTTTGACTAAAGTTTTTGGGGTGGCGGTTATTGAAATTGACGGTGAAATTGTGTCAGGGAAGGGTGGGGAAAACATTATTTTTGGTGGCCGCTATGTGGGATCCGACACGATTGCGAAATATATCCGCAAGGCCAGTGACGACATTTTTGTAAAAGCCATAATTTTGCGCATTAATAGCCCGGGCGGCGACGCTATTGCTTCAGGGGAGATTTACGAAGCCCTGAAATATGCCAAGGAAAAGAAAAAAGTTCTGGTAGCATCCATTGGGAGCATTGGCGCCTCTGGTGGATATTATATTGCCGTGGGTGCTGACAAAATTGTGGCGGATCCAGCTAGTATTACCGGAAGCATTGGCGTTATTGGTCAGCTGCCCGTTATCGCTGGGCTGCTCAAAAAACTGGATATTGGAACTGATGTAATAAAAGAGGGAAAATATTCGGATATGTTTATGGGACTGCGAAAATTAAGCACCCCGGAGGTTTATGCAATTGAGCGCCTGCAAAAAGAAAACTATGATGAGTTTATCCAGGCGGTAGTTGCCGGAAGAAACCTTCCTACCGCCGAAGTAGAGGCGGCAGCACAGGGCCAAATATTTACTGGAGCCAAGGCAAAAGAGCTTAAGTTAGTGGATAAGCTGGGTGGATTTTCCGATGCAGTTGATCTGGCCATCGCTTCCGCAAAAATTATTGGAGAGCCAAGACTTCTCTTTTATCATGAACCCAGTATGTTCTTTAAGTTTGGAGAAGGAATGGTGGAGTCTTTAGGGCTAAAGGCACTGCCTTTTTTGCTTAATCCTTCTTCTTCTCTTTTGAAATCACAATATAATTGATCTTCTTGGGATAAACCATTCCTAGTTTTTCTCGGGCATATTTTTCGATATTTTTAAGATTTTCCTTTTTAGCTAGCTGGCTGCCAAGCGCGCGGTTTTTACTGAGCAATTCATTTAATCTAATTTTTAGATCTGTGGTTTTATATTTTAAGCCGATGTTTTGGGTGGTAATAAAGAGGTGAATCCCGGCCAGGATCACAAAGACGGCTAATATAAAAATTGCCTGTCTAAAATTAAATTTCATTTTGTGTTTTTAGCCTCGGGAGCCCAGTTGTCTATTGAATAAGTGCAAGAATTTATTTTTTTTGTATGAAGCATTGAACCCCCCAGAAAG
>JABMSE010000157.1 GCA_013204645.1 Candidatus Saganbacteria bacterium
TGGGTCAATGGGTAGTCCGGTAATTCTGATTTTAGTCTCGGGCATCCCATATTTCATGGCTAGTTGCTTAGCCTCCGGGGTGGCTACAATACATAAATCTACTTCCGGGCTAATCCAGGCCCGATGCAGCGTCACCGGATCAGTAATAACCAGGATAAAGGGTATCTTCTTTTTTGTTTTCTTAATTGCCTTAGCCGTCAAGTGGTTTACCATAGGATGGACAGACACAATGACATCTGGGCGCATATCTAAAATAAGCTTGACTAACTCTTTTAAAATAAAAGGACCAGACATCTTTTCAAGGTTTTTTATTTTTTTGGGATCATCCAACCAGTAATAAAGCTGCCCCCAAAGTTTGGGATAATACTTAATAACTGGTCCGTAGAGTTTTGCAAAAACATTTAAGAAACCAGAGCAGGAAGCAAAGACATCTACCATTTCCTGGTCAATTAAGCCGTCGCGCAGATGTTCAACTGCCCGCACAATTGCTTTGGCCGAGGCACGATGGCCACCACCGGTATCGGAAAACAAATAAAGGATCTTTTTCTTCACTTAAAGTTCACACCATTTAAGGGTCAGCTTTAGGCCCTTTTTAATACGGGTTGTGGCAGCAAACCCCAGGTCTTTCTTTATCTTTTTGCAATTTAGCGCACTGCGAAAAAGCTCTCCTGTCCTGGGCGGTGCATAAATCGCCTCTTTTTTAAATTTTAGAATATCTTTTAAGTTGGCAAATAAATCATTTACCGAAGCCGGCTTGCCCAAACCGAGATTGAAAATCTGATTTTCACCCTTATCAAGGACTAAAAGGTTAGCAGCCGCTATATCCCCGACATAAATATAGTCCCTCAATTGGTTACCATCTCCGTAAATAGTGGGCTGCTCGCCTTTTAGCATTTTTCCGCAAAAAATTGCAATTACCCCAGCTTCGCCTAAGGGGTCCTGGCGCGGGCCATAGACATTACCATAGCGCAGGATAGTATATTTTAGGCCACTATTAACAGAATATGAATGAAGGTACATTTCCACGGCCCGCTTGGTAATAGCATAAGGCGAAATCGGATCTATGCTGTGATTTTCATCGGCGCCACTCTTTTTGGCAACCTCACCATAAAGCGCGCCACCAGTTGAAGAAAAGATAATTTTGGAAACTTTATTGGCCACCGCCGCAGTAAGCAGGTTTAAGGTGCCCAACTCATTTACTTCTGCATTATAAACCGGATCAGCAACAGATTTTCTAACATCGATTTGGGCTGCATGGTGATTAATAACCTCTGGGGAAAAAGCCCGAATCGCTTGTACGAGGCTATTTTTATCCCTAATATCAACCTCATAAAATTTAGCCTGCGGGTTAAGATTTTCTTTTTTGCCGGTGGTCAAATTATCCAGAATAGCAACTTCATGGCCAGCTGCGATATAAGCATCTACCACGTTTGATCCAATAAAACCAGCACCGCCAGTAACCAGGAGCTTCATAGGGATTACTTATCCTTTTTCTTAGCCAAAGCCTCTTTATAAAGATCAACTACCTGCTGGGCAATGTTTTTCCAATCATATTTAGTTTCAACTAATCTACGCCCGGCTTTACCCATCTCAATTGCACGTTCGGGATCTCCCAGCATAGAATTTACGGCGTCAGAAATTGCTTCTGGATCCTGTTTGGGAACCAGGAGACCAGTTTCTCCTATTTCCATAACCGCATTTGGTCCTGGGATATCGGAGCTGATAACTGCCGTATAATTTGCCATGGCTTCGAGCTGAACTATCCCAAAAGCTTCCAGGCGATTAATTGACGGGAAAACATAAACTAAGGACTTATAAAATAATTCGACCAACTTTTCAAAATCTACAATCCCATACATTTCAATTGAATCTCTGATACCAAATTTGTCAATCAAGCTATTAATATGGGCTCTTTCTTCCCCATCGCCACAGATAACCAGCTTAGTATCCGGGAATTGAGCTAAGATCTTTGGCATCGCCTTGACCATATAATCACAGCCCTTGTTGCCGGCCATTCTACCTAGCCACAAAATCTGTCGCGGGTTTTTATCCTTTTCGGAAAGCCCGATTTTTTTCTGCATCTCATCAATATGGTCGTGAAAAATACCAATCGGGATATGGCGAATACCTTTCATGTGTTTTAGGACTGGAGAAGTCTCGGCATAAGTTTGGGTTGTGTTATAAACCACATCCGCGTGTTTTAGAAGCATGCGTGCATAAACATTAGAAGAATGCTCAACGCCCTTTACAAAAAAGCCAGGAACAGCCACACCAGAATATTTTTCAGAAACTGTCACATCACAGTGATAAGTTACCACAATCGGTTGCGCTACCTTATCTACCACTTCACGCAAAAACCCAAAAGAAGGAACATGGCAATGGACAAGATCAAAACCTTTCAACATCCCTAGCTTAAATTTCTTTTTTGTAACCGGGAGATAACTAAACATATTTATAGCCGGGAGCCGAATAACTTTGAAGCCATTCATTTCCTCCTCGTGTTTAGCTTTTTTGTCGGCAGGAAGATTAGTGGTGATAACTGTCACCTCATGCCCAGCTCGGGTCAGGGCAATTGAGAGATCCTTAACGTATTTCTCGGTGCCTCCAGTGTGCGGATAAAAAAACGGAACCAACATTGCAATTTTCATTTCTTTACTCCTTTCTTTAACATATCAAACTTAGAATACAAATTAAGGAAAAAATACTTATCAATCCCTTTTGAAAATGATGGTAGCATATAGGGCCAGCGCATGCAAGAAGAACAAATGTCTTCCCTTCCCTGTCTGCCTTCTTGATTAAAAAAACAGGGAGAAACCCGTTTTCCATCCGGCAATACAGTAATGGAAGTTTGAGAAGCTCTGCAGCGCGGAAAAATAACTTTATTGCCCCCCTGCTTAACAAATTCCAAAGCCGCATAATTAACCAGGACTTTTCGTCTTCTGGCATAATAGTGGATATGAAAAAGAGTCACACCCTCAAATCCCTGAGAGCCATGAAAATCATAAACTGGATTAAGATAAATAAAAACGCCTAGCTTTTCGGCTAAATCCACCATTTCGGGTAAAAAACGCACATTGTCGCGCGTCATGGTAAAATTTATAATCGGTTTTTGTTTCAATTGCTGCGCTAAGTTAATGCCCTGTATAACCAGATGAAAACAATCAACGCCGCGGCTGCGGTCATGCTCATCAGCAAAGGGATAATCGAGAGAAAAATACAAGTTATCCACCAAACCCTGTAATGCCCGCGCTTTATCGGCATAAAGGATGCCATTAGTGGTTAGTTTAACTTTGAACCCAAATTCTTTAGCTTGCGCTAACAGCTCTGGTAAATCATCACGTAAGAGTGGCTCTCCGCCAGTTATATTTAATTCGTGCACCCCTTCCCTTTTCAAGCTTAAGAGTATTTGCTTGAAGTTGCCAGATTCGGAAAGATTATTTTTTTCGCTTTCAACCCAAAGAGGACAAAATTCACAGGTAGCATTACAAGAGAGCGTTACATAATAGTTGCAAATCATACAGAACGAAATTTTGGCAGAAAGATGCCCGCTATGCCAGTTAAAATCACAATCCAGCCCAAAATATCAAGCGCCACTCTTACCCCATACACATCAGCCACAAAACCAGCAATGATTACCGGGAAAACAAAGGCTGAATTAATCAACATATTCTGCACGCCAAAAACGCGGCCTCGAATACGGCGCGGGATGCGCTGATGAAGAATAGTTTGGATAGAAGAAGTAATGAAGATATTGCCCACCCCTAAAATAAATATTAAGAGGAGCGCAATTTTTAAATCTGAAACACTGCCAATAAAAACCAAGGCCAAACCAGAAACAATGAAACTCATTATAACAATCGTTCCCTTGGCAACATGTTTGCGCAGGCGCTCAAGCAACCCCATCCCCACAAACATCCCCACCCCGACCGCAACAATTAAATAACCAAAATTCTGGACCCCAATACCAAGCACATCCTGGGCATATGAAATGGATAAAAGAGAAATTACGGCAATAGCTGCGGTTGCAACAAAAAGTTTTAGCAATGAATATTTCACGATACGGCTGCGACGTATAAATTCAAGCCCAAACAAAAGATCGCTGCGGATAGAGCGATTTCTATGCTCAGGTTTCTTTTTAAGCGGCGCAAGCGGTACCAAGGCAACGGCTAAAGCCGCAATAAAATAGAGCACAGCTGCTGCCACAAAGGTTCCCCTATTTCCCAAAATATTAACCAAAGGAGCCCCTAACCCAAAACCAATAACCGAAGCAGCCATCCAGGTCATCATGAACAAAGAATTGGCCACAATTAAATCGTGTTTTTTTACCAATTCCGGGATAGAAGCACTTTCCGCAGGAGCAAAAAATTGGGTAGCCGTATAAAGCAAAAAACTAATTAAAAATATAAACGCTAGGGATTGGCCCACTAGGGGTATAACCAAAAGAATTAAGGCGCCCCTAACAATAGAGCTAATGGTTAATATGGCCTTCCTATCCCATTTATCAACATAAACCCCAGCTAAGGGACCAAAAAGGAGAGAAGGTATACCAAAGGCTAAAAGCGGAACCGCAACCCCAAGATTGGTATGCGTCAGCGAATAGGCAATAATCATCAACACATAAACAAAGATTCGGTCAGCTAATTGTGAGTTAAGCTGGCCGAACCAAAGGAAAAGAAACCCCCGGTTTGATAAAACCTTAATAAAACTTTCTTTTGGCTCTTCTACCATAAGCGCAGATCCCTTCCAATATGCTCGCTTAAGACATACTGAGGGTCAATTCCTTCTCGGTTAATTCCTTCAAGTATTACAAATTTTCTTTCGAAATATTTCGCCACTTGGACAGGATCCTCCCGGTTTTTCAAACTAAACAAAGTTTCTAGCAATAAATCAAATAATTCAGGATATCTTTGTCCTTCAGCAACTCCTTCTTTCACCAACCGCAAAATATACAGGGCTAAGAGTAACCGGCTAGAATCGTCTCGCAAACGCTGAAAACTCTCCAAAACTTCAGCCTGTGAAATAATATCTATGGAGCGAGCAGCTACTAAAAAATAATTCCCATAGGTAAGTGTTTCAACCCGACCCCCCAAAGAAGACGGCACGCGCCGCGCCCCCTTAGCAATGGCCCGTATTTTACCACGGTCCCTGGTAAATAGGGTAACCATTTTATCTGCTTCAGCAAAGGGGGCAGTCTTTAAACTTATTGCTCTTGTTTTATAGGAAACCATATTGAAAATTTTGTTCCTTTATCTTTTAGACTCTCTACTTGGATGTCTCCTTTATGCTCCTTGATAATGCGATATACCACAGCTAACCCCATCCCAACCCCACCCTCCTTGGTGCTAAAAAAGGGATCAAATATTTTATCTAACTTATCAGCAGAAATTCCAGCACCAGTATCGGCAACCTCTAGATAGATGGCATCTACGGCTGAAAGGCCTCCCCTAATGGAGAGGATTCCTCCGAGAGGCATCGCCTGTAGAGCATTTAGAAAAAGATTCATAAAAACGGACGCCAGCTGTTCTTTATCCGCTTCCACCTTAGGAAGACTGGCAATTTTTAAATCCACCTTTATATTTCGTTTGCGTAGTTGATTCTCAAGCAAGCCAAGCTCCTCAAGCATTGTTTCTTTGATGTCTATTTCACTTAAAGCCAAGCCCTTAGGTGTCCCATATTTGAGCAACTTTTCAACAATGTTGTTAATGCGCTCTATTTGGCGTCCTACAATCTCCTGATAACGTTTAATAAAATTTGGATCATCGAGATTTTCATCTAAAATCTGCGTCATGCCTTTAAGGGAAGCTAAGGGGTTTTTAATCTCATGTGCCATCCCCGCAGAAATGGTTCCTAAGGCTGCTAATTTATCTGCCTGGAGAAGAGAACGGAAGAGTTTTTGGTTTTCCACAGACAAATCGTCAATCCTTTTTTGATAAAGGTATTTCCCTTTAAAAAAGAGCTTATCTACCAAGTTCTGAACCCGATCTTTTAGGGGTTGAAAAAGCAAAACCGATATAAAAACCACAATCAAAATACTTAAAACTGGATGAAAATTGACATAATTTGATAAAAAATAATTAATAAACAGAATGGCTAAAACATAAAATCCCGCAAACATAATGGTTAAGGTTGAGTAGACCAAACCTTTACGCACAATAAGAGAAATATTAAAAAGCTTATGTTTAACAATGGCATAGACCGCTATTAGGATATAAAGTGGCAACGTGGCTTGAGAAATAACCGGCAAATTTATTCCCCAAACCGGGAAAAAAGCTGTAATTCCCCCTAAAAATCCAATGGCCGATGCAATCAGAACGTAGAGAAGCTGATTTTTACGGGTTCCCGTAACAGCTCTAAAGGCTGCGAAAAGTTCAAAGAAAGCATAGAAGAAGCCGGCCAAAACAAAGACAACAAATAAGGGGTAAACCAATCCGGCTTGAGGATAATAACGGAATTCTAAGGTAGGACCAACATTGGCCACAAACAAAGGTGTAAAATCAAGGATCAAAAAGATAAAGGCAAAAAGATAAGTCAAATAAACCAACTTGCGTTTCAGCGAGAGCTGATCAATTAAAGACAAGGTAAAATGCACAAAGGTAGCGGGAATAAAAACTGCACCTGCAATTCCTAGTCGTGTCCAAAACAAAACCGCCTGCTGGCTCGCTCCTTTTTCACCCATAAATTGGCCAAAACACCAAACTGCCACACTAATTGAAAAAAGAAAAAGGGCAATGTTGGGAGCTTTATTTCTACCCTTAATATAAACAAAAACACCCAAAAGCAGCGAGGCAATCGCTGTAAAAAGTAGGGAACCTAAGTAGAAACTCATTGTTTATAAATTTTAGCACAATTCTCATCTGGGGGACAGTCTCATTTGACACCCATCTTTAAAGCATGCTACACTCCATCTGCCATGGCAGAGGCAAAACCCCGCATTTTAGCAGTTGACGACGAACAAGATATGCTTGAGACTTTCCGTTCTATCCTTGGAAAAAAATACAAACCCCTAACTGCTACTTCAGGCAAAAAAGCGATCTCGCTTTTAAAAAAAGAACCGATACCCCTTGTTTTGCTGGATATTAGGATGCCCAAAGAAGACGGCATTAAGGTGCTGCAAAAAATAAAAGCATGGGACGAAAACATAGAAGTTATTATGGTCACGGCTTCCAAAGATGTCTCTTTGGCTGTTTCGGCCATGAAACTGGGCGCTTTCGACTATATAACTAAACCCTTTGACGTTTTAGCGCTTTTGGCCACCATTTCTAAAGCCCTGGAAAAAAGAGCCCTGGTTTTTGAGAATCTTTATCTCAAGGAAGCCCTGGATGAAGCTACTTCCTATTGCGATCTGATTGGTAAAACTCCTCCCATGAAAAAACTTTATGAAATGATAGGACGGGCCGCCCCTACCAACAGCACTATCTTAATTCAAGGAGAATCAGGAGTGGGAAAAGAATTAGTTGCGCGGGCCATTCACACAAAAAGCCGACGCCAACATAAACCTTTTATTGTTGTAAACTGTGCTGCCCTTCCAGAAAATTTACTTGAATCACTGCTTTTCGGTCATGAAAGAGGATCTTTTACCGGAGCCCTTGAGCGAAAAATAGGGAAATTTGAACTAGCTGACGGCGGCACCCTATTTCTGGATGAGATCGGCTGTATGAGTTTCGCCATGCAAGCTAAGCTCTTGCGCGTCTTAGAAAATAAGCAGGTGGAACGTTTAGGCGGAGAAAAAAACATCCCAATTGATGTTCGAGTGCTCTCTGCTACCAACATTGATTTTAAAAAGGAAATCAAAGCCAAAACCTTCCGCACTGATCTTTATTATCGCCTGAACGTAATTCCACTCTATGTTCCAGCCCTCTGTGAGAGAAAAGCCGACATCCCGCTTTTGATCAACCATTTTATTAAACAATACAATAAAGAATTAAATAAAAAAGTTACGGGCTTCTCTTCTGGAACGATTAATTTTCTCACAAATTATAGCTGGCCGGGCAATGTCCGGGAACTCTCCAATTTGGTTGAACGGGCAATTGTTCTATCTAAGGGAAAAACAATAAATGCCCAAGATTTATTTCTCTCAATTGAACAAAGCACCAAGAAAAATCCCAAGCTAAGACATCTGGTAGATAATTTTGAAAAAGAAACTATTACTAAGGCCGTAGCTCAAAATCGGGGTAGTGTTACCAGCGCGGCTAAATCTTTAAAAACCCCACGCAGCACCCTTATGGCCCGCATGAAAGCCTTAGGGATTGCTTTTTCTAAAAATCTACGCTAGACTGCGAAGGTTTACTACATCAAAAAACGAAAGGAGAAAAAAACATGGTTAGACTAAAAGGAGAATATTTTTTTACGGGGGGGCGTTCCAAAGCTGGGGCAAGAATTGAGGGGGTTAAGGCTCGACAAATTCTTGACTCGCGCGGAAATCCAACCGTTGAAGTTGAAATCATCCTAAAAGATGGAACCGTTGGTCGCGGCAATGTTCCCTCTGGCGCTTCAACCGGTGAATTTGAGGCCCTAGAGCTGCGCGACAAGGATGATCCAAGATACCAGGGATCCGCCGTCTACAAAGCTGTGGCTAATGTCATTGATATCATTGCCCCAAAATTAATTGGGATGCCTGCCCATCAACAGCTAAAGATCGACAACTTGATGATTGAGCTTGATGGCACCAACAATAAAAGTAAACTCGGAGCTAATGCCATCCTGGGCGTATCGCTCGCGGTTGCCCATGCCGCAGCACAATCCTACAGAGTTCCTCTTTACCACTATATCGGGGGAGAAAACGCCACTATTTTGCCGGTGCCAAATATGAATGTGATGAACGGCGGAGCACATGCTGGCTGGAACTTTGAATGCCAAGAATTTATGATCTCCCCCGCTGGTGTTTCTTCATTCAGAGATGCACTGCGAGTTGGTGCCGAAGTTTACCAGACCTTAAAAAAGGTCCTAAAAGATAGGGGCCTTGCAACTGCAGTTGGTGATGAAGGTGGTTTTGCACCAAAATTATCCAAAAACGAAGAGCCCATCCAAATTATTATGGAAGCCATCGAAAAAGCTGGCTATACTCCTGGGAAAGAAGTATATATTGCTCTTGATCCCGCAGCCAGTGAATTTTACAAGAACGGTAAATACATGCTAAAAAGTGAGGGAAAAGAACTTACTTCAGAAGAAATGGTAGCCATGTATGCCGATTGGATAAACAAATACCCGATTATCTCCATTGAAGACGGACTTTCAGAACAAGATTGGGATGGGTGGAAACTGCTGACGCAAAAGCTGGGGGACAAAATCCAATTAGTCGGCGATGACCTGTTTGTTACCAACCCAGATTTTATAAAGAGGGGAATAAAACAAAAAGTAGCTAATTCGATCTTAATTAAACTTAATCAAATCGGCACCCTTTCGGAAACACTCTATACCATAGAAATTGCTAAGGCAGCAGGTTATACCTATATGACGTCCCACAGAAGTGGGGAAACCGAGGATACAACGATTGCGGATTTGGCCGTGGCTACAAATTCAGGGCAAATTAAAACCGGCGCTCCCTGTCGCTCAGAACGGGTGGCAAAATACAATCAGCTACTACGAATTGAAGAGCAGCTTGGAAAACGCGCTCAATACATCGGGCTAAAGGGTTATAACCCCAAGAAATAGATTCCTATAACAAAACTGTGTCTTATTCTGGTTAGGTCATGGCAAGGCGAAAGCCTATGCTCTCGTGCCGGCCGCGGGGATAAGCCTGATCGCGATAGCTTGCCTGGAAGTAGTAAGGGAAATTAGTGGTCCAAGAACCACCAAGGAAAACTGCTTCCTTTGTCCACTCCGAAACATTGCCCATAAGATCATGTATTCCCTCGGGGCTTGCCCCAGCTGGTTTTGATTTTACTGGCCGCGTTCCATTTACTCCGCCCTCCACATAACATACTACTTTTTCAGGATCAAAATCTTCTCCCCAGGGTCGTTTCTTTCCGTCCCTTCCGGCTGCTGCTCTTTCCCACTGCATTTCACCTGGAAGATCTTCCCCCATAATAAGCTGACAAATAGCATTAGCTTCAGGGTAGCTCGCATGCACCAGCGGACAATTGTTTCTTTCCTCTTCTGCTACATCTCCTGCAATTTTATCCAATGATTTCTGTATTACTTCATCAACTGAATAACCAGAAACAGTAAAAATTTGCCTAACTTCGTTTTCTCTCAACTCTAAAAGTCTTTTCATCATGCCTATTGTAAAAGGCGTTTCTGCCATTTTAAATGATTTGATAGTTGCCTTCTCTCCCTGATAGATAAATTCCCCCCCTGCTATTTCCTTAAACACAATTCCAAGTTGTTCAGCAAGTCTGGTGTCCCCTGGCAAAGCTGCAAGAATTTCAGTGGTTCTTTTCTTTGCTAAGGCATCTATAATCCTTGACCTTACCATAGGAAGCCCATATCTCCTTAAATCATTAGCTAATGCTTCCCTATCTTGGTCAGTATTTGCAATAACCCTTATTCGCAAAGAAGCTGCGTCCGGAAGGCCTAAGTCTTCCAAGCTGTCTAGCATATTGAATGATATTAGTTTTAAGTTATGCATAGTTATGTTACGTGTTACGTAAAACGTATACTGGCACCATATATTTATCGGCCGTTTTCGGTGAAAATTTCAGTTTTTTTGTAAATAACAAAATATAACAAGGGTTTTGATAGTTGTAGGAAAGTCGAAGGGCGCTCCGTGTCGCTCTGAACGGGTGGCAAAATACAATCAACTTTTAAGGATTGAGGAGCAGCTCGGCCAACGTGCTCAATATCTCGGCCTAAAAGGCTATAACCCAAAAAGCTAATTTAAATCCGAACCATAAACACAAAAATTAGTACCGCTGCCACTACAATACAAACGTAACTTGCTTTATTAACCCAAGCTGGTAATCTATCAGTTAATTTCATTCTTTTCACCTCCCTCTTTCCTCCTTCGCTCCGATTACATCGGAGCTTCGGAGGATTACTATTTTCTTAAGACTTCCAGGCAATCGATCAGTCTTTTCGTGTAAGCATTTTGCGGGTTTGAGATCACCCCTTCCACTTCCCCTTCTTCCACTATTTTCCCCTTATACAAAACAATGACCCTCTTACACAACGCCTTTATTATACCAAAATTATGGGTGATGTAAATTACAGAAAGGTTCAACTTATTTTGAAGATCTCTTAATAAGCTTAAAATTTCAGCCTGAATTGTTACGTCCAAGGCAGTTGTAGGCTCATCGGCAATCAAAAGCTTGGGCTCACAAGCCAGTGCCATTGCCAGCAGAACGCGCTGGCGCATACCGCCGGAAAACTGGTGGGGATAATTTTTAATTCTGGCTCCGGCATTTTTAATTTGTACCATCTGAAGCATGTGAACGGCCTTTTCCCAGGCCTCTTTTTTATTTAACCCTTGATGCAGCACGATGGCCTCAACAATTTGATCGCCCACAGTAAAAACTGGATCAAGAGAAGTAAAGGGATCTTGGAAAACCATCGAAATTTTCGCCCCACGGATTCCAACCATCTGCTTTTCAGACAATCTCAATAGATCCTGGCCGGCAAAATCAATCTTGCCTCCAACAATTTTCCCGGGGGGATAAATAAGCCGCATAATCGACAAAGCAATCGTAGATTTGCCCGAACCAGATTCGCCCAGGATTCCGAAAATTTCCCCCTTATCAAGTGAAAAGCTAACATCATCTACAGCCTTGATTTCCTGACCGCTGGGATAATAATAAGCCGATAGGTTTTCTACCTTCAATAAATTACTCATTTAGCTGTCCTCGGATTCAAGGCCTCTCTTAATCCATCCCCCACAAAATAAAGCGAAAGAACGGTAAGCAAAATCAATAAACCCGGAATAACTGCCATCCAGGGCGCATCACGCAAATAAGCCTGGGCGTCCATTAACATATTTCCCCACGAAGGGGTTGGCGGTTGCACCCCCATCCCGAGAAAGGATAAAGCTGATTCAGTTAAAATTGCTCCGGCCATTCCCAGGGTAGCAGCTACAATAATGGGTGCCTGGGCATTAGGAAGAATGTGGCGAAAAATTACCCGCGGGGATGAACAGCCAATAGCTTTCGCTGCCTCAACATAGGGAAGCTCCCTAATTTTGAGATACTCTCCCCTAACTAGACGAGCCACACCCATCCAGGAAGTAACTCCAATTACAATCATGACATTGTAGATATTTGGGGTTAACATGGCTTGAATAGCCAAAATTAAAAATATAGAAGGGAAACACAGCATTACATCCACAAAGCGCATAATAAAACCGTCGGTCAATCCGCCAAAATAACCCGCTATCGCCCCTAGCAAAGTCCCAATTAAAATAGAAATAGAAACCGCCACCATCCCAACGGTCAGTGAAATCCTGGCTCCGAAAACCGCCCGGCTAAAAATATCCCGCCCCAGATCATCGGTGCCAAAAGGATGTTCAAAGCTCGGCGGCAGTGTTTCTTGGGCAACTATCTCATCTGGATTATAAGGTGCTATAACCGGTGCAAAAATCGCCACTAGCACAAAAAAAGCCAGAACTGACAAACCAAATATTGCTAATTTATTTTTTGCCATATCTAATCCTTGGATCAACCAGCGCATAACCAATATCAGCTAAAAGATTTCCTAACATAATTAAAATAGCGGAGAAAAGCATAATTCCCATAATTAGGGGATAGTTTCTCTGAAAAATAGCAATCACCCCTAGCCTTCCCATACCAGGCCAAGCAAAAATAGTTTCAATAATAAAGGCACCGCCAAACAAAGCCGGAAGCGACAATCCCATGATCGTAACAATGGGGATTAGGGCATTGCGCAAGGCATGTTTAAAAACAACCACCCGCTCTGGCAGCCCTTTTGCGCGTGCAACTCTAATAAAATCCTGATCAAGAACCTCTAGCATGGCTGCGCGCTGGTAGCGGGTAATGCCCGCTAAACTTAAAATGGTCATTGTTGTTAAAGGTAAAATCATATGTCTTATAACATCCATCATGTGGACAAACCATCCCCCAGAAAGTAGTGGATCCGTCATCCCAACAGCGGGAAGCCAACCAAGATCAACGGCAAATAAAAGCATCAGCATCATCCCCAACCAAAAGGATGGCGTGGCCATACCAATAAAAGATAAGACCGTTACAATGTTGTCGAAAAAACTATTCTTTCGAACGGCAGAAAGAACTCCCAAGGGAATGGTAATAAGCAAGGTGATTATAAAGGAGGGAATCATAAGCAAAAGGGTAGCCGGAAGCCGCTCAAGTATCTCAAAAAGCACTGGCTGACCACTTAAATAACTGGTCCCCAAATCACCGCGCAGAACATTTCCTAACCAATAAAAATACTGGACAATAAGCGGCTGATCCAATCCCCAATTTGCTCGAATGCGTGCCAAATCCACTGGATCAATACTTGGGTCAGCAATCAAAGCGGTTGGATCTCCTGGTGCCAAATGCATGACAAAGAAAGTGATGAGCGAAACCCCGATAAGAAGGGGAATAAGCTGGAGCAGCCTTCGAAAAACAAATTTTCTCATGGGGTAACAAAGACCTTATGGATATTTAAAAAGAGTCCGGCTGGCCCAGGTTTTGAAAGCCCCCCCACCCGTTCCGATACCCCCACCACTGCCTTTGGATACCAGAGAAAAATATAGGGCTGATCAAAAGCCACGAGTTTGTAGATTTTAGCATATATTTTTTTGCGCTCATTCTTATCCATGGTAGTTCGGCCCAGAACCAAAAGACGATCAACTTCAGGATTATCATAGTCAATAAAATTAAACCCTCTAGGATATTGCGACGAGTGCCAAATGCTAAAGCTATCAGGATCAAGCCCCAGCGACCACCCCAAAACCACTGCTTCAAAATCTTTGGGCGGGGTTGGGTCATTTACTATTTTAAGTAAAGCCGACCATTCCATGACCCGGATTTTAGCTTTTACGCCAACTTTTTTTAACTGCTGCTGAAGGATAATGGCGGCTTTTTCGCGTTCCTTATTTCCCTGGTTAACCAGCATGGTAAATTCTAATTTGTCTACCCCAGCTTCTTTAAGTAATCCTCGGGCTTTATCTGGATCATAAGGATATTTAGCAACCTCGTCTGAATAAGCCCAGGAAACAGGGGCCGACGGCGCATAAGCAGGAGAAGCCAACCCTTTGAAAATTATTTTAACTAGTTGATCTTTATTGATGGCATAGGCCAGGGCCTGGCGCACTCTCTTGTCAGCAAACTTTGGATTGGCTAAATTAAATCCTAAATAAGCATAAGTCAGGGCATCAAACTCAAAGACATTTATGCCATCCAGGGCTTTCATCCTCTTATAATCCTTGGGAGGAATTCCTGCTTCATCAATTTCTCCGGCTTCGAGCGCCACCAATCTAGCATTTTCATCCGGAATTACCTTAAAAATTATTTCGGCTAGCATTGGTTTGCCGAGATAATAATCATCGTTGCGCACAACTTTTATATGATCGCCAGAGACCCACTTAGAAAACTTAAAAGGCCCAGTGCCAATGGGTTTTCGATTAAATTGCGCTCTATTTATATCTTTATCTGAAAGGATATGTTTTGGAATTATACTCATGCCCGAGCGAACCAGAAAAGGAGCAAAGGGCTTGGGAAGAACAGCTTGCACCGTATATTTATCAAGCGCCTTAAATTTAATCGGCTCCCCATCAATAATATAATCGCTGCGCCGCACTGAATTAATTTTGGGATTAAGAATAGAATTAAAAGTAAAAACTACATCTTCGGCCGTAAAAGGATGGCCATCATGCCAGGTAACATCTCGTCGCAGAGCAAAGGTCCAAGTTTTGCCATCGGGAGACACTTCCCAGGATTTTGCAAGGTCAGGAACAATCTCAAGCTTTTCATTAACCTTGGTCATCCCTGAAAAAATAGTGCCTTCAACTGCCGAAGAAGTGGTATCCGTTGAGAGGATTGGGTTTAAAACTGAGACCCCACCCCCCAAGCCAAGCACAAGCCTACCCTCTAGATCAGCCTGGGATGGATCGGGTAAATTAATTGCTTTTTCTTTGTGTTCGCGGGGCCCCGCAGAACAACCTATCAAGAAAACCAGCAAAGCAAGAATTGCAATTAGTCTTTTTGGCATGCCCTAACCTTATCACATATTAGTCAGCTGTTGAATTTGCCGGGTTCCAGAACGATCATAACCAGTTAAAGTATAAATACCCGTACCATCATCGTAATCATAGATAATTTTCCCAGCAACATCGGCATCCGTATAATCCTGGCCGGTATATGGATTTGTGGGTACGGTGGCAACATAGCCACCCGGCATTAAATAATTGGTACACAGGCTAAAAAGCGCCAGATTATTATCCAAGGGATAGGTCAGATTTTCCATTTCATAGGCCTCAAGCCCTAGTTGGATTGAATGCATAATGCCTTTAACCGCTGCTTGTTTAGCAGAATCCCGGGCATGCATTAAACTGGGCACGAGAAAAACTAAAAGAACACCGATGATACCAATTACCACCAAGAGTTCCATGATCGTGAAACCAGATCGTCTCTTCATCTTTTTCACCTCGCTTTCATTATAGCATTATTGCAACCGCGAAATCATATTGACCATCGGCAAAAACACCGCCAAGGCGACAATCCCAACAACTATGCCAATAAATAGTGTCAAAGCCGGTTCAAGCATTGCGGTAAAACGTTTGATATGAAGCTCTCTTTGTCTTTCATAAAAAGAACAAATACTAAAAAGCATTTCGGCTAATTTGCCCGTATTTTCCCCGACGGAAACCATTTGGATAACTTCTTTGGGAAACAACTTATAACAAGACAAGATATGACTCAATTGCTCACCAATTTCTATGGCCTGCCGAATCTCGAAAAGGATTTTTCGGAAGGCCTGATTATTATTAGTTTCCGCTGTGATGCGTAAAGCTCCTAAGATGGGGTCGCCGCCAGCAAGGAGTGACCCCAAAGTCCTGAAAGAATGGATAATTTGTTCACGCCTAAAATATTTAATTTTTAAAAAAAGCTCATCTAAAACCAATGCTCCTTTTTCTGTTCGGCGGTAGCGGGCCACGGCAATCCCCAACGCCACCCCAATTATAGGAGGAATAAACCAAACTTTTTTTAACCCATCTCCAGCGTTTACTATAATCTGGGTAAATAGTGGTAGGTCTGTTCCTAAATCCTTAAATAAATCCTTAAACCCAGGCAATACAAATAAACAGACTAAGCTTAAACAACAAAAACATAAAACAACCACAAAGACCGGATAAATAAGGGCGCTCCTTATTTTTTCTTCAAGCTCCGCCCTATCCTCATAATACTTGGACAAACGACCCAGCACCTCTTCTAAATTACCGGCTTTCTGTGCACCAGCAATTGAACTTATAAAGATGGGCGGGAATAACTCCTGCATGGATTGGGCAATCGTGTGGCCATGAGAAATTTTAGAAATTATATCTTCATACCCCTTTTGCCGAGAAATATTTTGAAAAACTTTTAAGGCCTCTAAAAAAGGAAGCCCAGCTGCTAGCAGCATTTTAAGCTGGCAACAAAAGGAGGCAATCTGGCGTTTATTTAATTTTTTCATGATCGTGTTACTCCTACTTTTAGGTAGTAGCAAGGTTATTACCAGGAAGACGAATAATTCAAATAAAACCCGAATTTTGCGAATTTTCTGCATAAAAACAGCAAAAAAACGACGTTGTCCACCGTAGGCGGAGGACATTGGACAGGCGGAATTCGGGAGGGGGGTGTCGAGATCTCGACAGGGCTATTTCTGAATCCGAGGAAAAAGGGGCTGCCCCTTGGCGGTCTTTACACCAGCAATTGAGGTTTTAAGGGATAGCTTTCCTGAAAGACCTAGCTGTTGCCACATTTTTTCGGCAGTTGTGGGCATAAAGGGAGAAACATAAAACGCAATGGTCTTTAAAACTTCGCAGAGAATATACATAACACGCTCAAGTTCAGACATTTTCTCTTCTTTTGATAATTTCCACGGAGCAGCGTCTTCAATATACTTATTGGCAGGCTTAACAAGTTGTTCCCAAATAATATCAAGAACCCTTGAAAAACCAAAAATATCCATCTGCTGTTTTATTAGTGTTTCCATAGCTTCTGTCGCTCCTATGAGCTTATCTTTTGCGCCGTTGAGATCCTCAGGCCGTTCAGGAACTACTTTGCTGAAATACTTCTCAACCATTGTAAGGGTTCGATTAAGCAAGTTACCCAAATCATTTGCCAGGTCAGAATTATAGCGTTTGATAAAGGCTGGCATAGAAAAATCGCCATCAACTCCAAAAGGTACTTCCCGCATCAAAAAATAGCGAACCGCATCTACCCCAAATTCATCACTTCCAAATTCTTTACTTAAGGCAAGAGGATCCACAACGTTTCCCTTGGACTTGCTCATTTTTTTGCCTTCAACTGTCCACCAACCATGGCCAAAGATAACCTTGGGAAGCGGAAGATCAAGGGCCATTAACATGCAGGGCCAGGTTACCGCATGAAAACGCACAATTTCCTTTCCCATTAAATGCACATCAGCTGGCCAGCACTCTTTGAATTTTTTATCTTCTGGATACCCCAAAGCAGAAATATAATTAATCAGGGCATCAAACCAGACATAGATTACATGTTTTGGATCCCCTGGCACCGCTATGCCCCAGGGAAAGGCCGTGCGCGTAACCGAGAGATCTCTTAAACCCTGTTTTATAAACTGGACAACCTCATTCTTGCGCGAGACTGGCAGAATAAACCTTGGGTTTTCCTCAATATACTTTAGTAGCTTGTCCTGATATTTAGACAATTTAAAGAAATAAGTGGCTTCTTTTATGAGTTGGGTTGGCCGACCACAGTCGGGGCACAGCTTCTTTCCACCCTCGCCTTCTTTTAGTTGCAACTCTGACCAAAAAGACTCACAGGGAACACAATACCACCCCTCATATTCTCCCGGATAAATATCGCCCTGATCAAGCAATTTCTTGAATATCTGCTGCACTACCTTCACATGTCTGTCTTCTGTGGTTCTAATGAAATCATCATATGATATTTCCAGCTTCTCCCAGGTTTTTTTAAATCCCTCTGCCATACCATCCACAAACTTCTGCGGATCCTCTTTCTTCTCTTGCGCAGCATGCCAGATTTTTTGACCGTGCTCATCTGTTCCCGTCAAAAAATATACATCTACATCCTGGCCGGGAAGCTTCTTGTAGCGCGCCAGAACGTCGGCGGCAATTGTCGTATAAGCATGTCCAATATGGGGAATATCGTTCACATAATAAAGCGGTGTGGTTAGATAGAATTTCGAAGCCATGGGAATATTATATCAGAAAATGGTGCCTGGCACAGCTCAGCTATCCTAGAAAGAGGAAGAATTTATTTTTTTTCGCAGCGAGTCGGACGAGCCCTTCGACATTTCGACAAGCTCAATGCAAGCAAGCTCAGGGCAAGCGAGAAAAAATATCAAATTCTTCCTCTTATCCAGTAGACATCTAGTCCCTCCATGCCAGGCCAGGGATCTCTCAAAATAGTGTCCCGACGACATTAATATATCTGATAGTGGAATGTCGGGATCCCGCCCTTGGCGGGAAAATTTTGCAGGCCAGAAAATTTCAAAATATCCTTAGAAAAGATGAAATTTTCACCCAAAAGTGTCGATATATATATAGAGAGGTACGAAAGATGCCCAGATTACAAGCAACAATAGAATTAGCTCCCCGTCAACTTGATCGGCTGATACAAAGGCGGCTGAGCAACATCACCGCACCAACAACTCGTCCAGACATCCCAGCTCATTTAAGGGAAACAATTCCTCGCCTTGGTAGCGATACCCCTCCCCAAATAGACCCACCCAGAGCTCCCTATCGCCCACCCCCTCTAACCACCCTCATGGTCGGGGAAATCATTACCACTCAAAAGAATATCTATACCATTGAAAAAGATTTAGCTGAAACTGGTATGTCAGTCATTTATCTAGCCCGTGACCTCCAAAACCAAGAAGTTGTTATAAAAACTGCTAAAGGAGAAAAAAACGCTCAGGCCTTAGAGGCTGAAGGAAGAATTCTCGCTCGAGATATAAAAGACCGCTTAGGAAGGCCTGTTTTTCCAAAATTGTTGGACGCAACAAATATTGCGTCAGAACAAGAATATGCAGTTGTCATGGAACTCATTGCTGGCACCACCCTTTCCAAGCACGTTCGCGAACTTGAAGAAACAGTCGAAATGACTAGATTGGAAAATGGGGCAGAAGTCGAAGCAATTGAATTGGGTGCCCTACTTAGGAGAGAACAACACGTTCCACTTCACCAAGCCATTGATATTATAATGCAGGTTTTATATGGTCTTGAAGCCCTACATCCTAAGGGCATTGTCCACCGCGATATTAAACCGGGAAATATTATGCTGGAGCCAACCAGAACTAGACTTCTTGATGCTGGTATAGCATGCCCGATGGGATACACTCCAGAGGAAAACAAAACAGCTGGCACACCAATGTACATGGCTCCTGAACAAGTCAAAGGTGAGCCCGTAGATGGGAGATCCGACGTTTACGCAACTGGATTGGTTTTTCATGAACTGGTATTAGGGGAAAATCCAAAAGCACGGAAAACTATAAGAGAAGCACTCTTGAGCCATATAACTCAAGAAGTCCAAGTTGATGACAAAGTTGGCTTTAAAAAACGCCTCTCCCCACCCGAGGGAACTCTTCAAACCCAAATAGATGCCGCCTATGTGCTTTTCCAAGAAATTATCCATAGCATGGCAGCTCGAGACATGCAGAAACGACCAGAGGCAACTGCCGCTATTACAGAACTTACAAAACTAAAAACATTAGTAGCAGAAATTGAAGGGAGATTATCAGCATAATTTTTTTTGAGAAATATTATGTTTCAAGTGAAATTTTACAAAGAAAGGTCAGATAATAAAGTGCAGGGGAGTCAATGGGAATGTTCACGGAACCTGCGAATGAATTCGCGGTTCCAACAAAAAAAATCAACA
>JABMSE010000013.1 GCA_013204645.1 Candidatus Saganbacteria bacterium
AAAGCGTGAATCCGTTTTTGCGGATCGTGGGTTCAAATCCCACCCTCTCCGATTAAGTAAGGAGGCCAAATAAATATGAATCTATTTTTATTTTTACTCGTAATCGTCATCCTAATTTTGGTGGTGAGGATCGGAGCGGCTGCCTTTGAATTAACCGGTATGCAAAAAAAAACTGCTTTTTTTCAATCCATATCCTGCCTCACTAACACCGGCTTTACAACCCCAGAAGCAGAACTAGTTACTCACAACGATCAAAGAAGAAAAATAGCCAGCTGTCTTATGATTTTTGGAAACGCCGGCCTGGTTACCTTAATTATTACCTTTGCCAATACCATCATAAACCCCACAAAAATTTTTGATACGCTGGGAACCTTATCTGACCCTTTGCTTCCCAGTTGGCTTTCTCAAACCTTAGATATTGCCATTATAATTCTTGGAGTATATCTTGTTTATATAATCATTGCCAAAGCCAAGTTTACAGAGAATTTTATCTCCTGGATACAGCATAAAATACTCGCCGAAAAGATCATTCAACCAGAAAAAGTTTCTACGCTCTACTTCACTGATCAGGATTTTTGCTTGGCCCAATTCATTGTCAGCCCTGAAAGCTCCCTGATAAATAAAAGTATCCGCAAACTTAATCTAAAAGATGCTCAAATTGAAATTATGCTCTTAAAGCGCGATGGGGAAATAATTGGGATGACCAAAGAGGACTTAGTTCTACTAGCCAACGACACACTCACTTGTTTTGGTAAATTAACCAAAATCCAAAATCTAGCAAATATTTAAACTGGCAGCTTCTCCCCTTGGACACGAATAACCGGCAAAGGAAGCTTGGCTGCCTTAAACCGATTAATTAATCCTTCCCTGATCTCGCAACGCAGGTTCCAGGCAGTGGGCGCATCTGCTGCCGTTGCTAAAATCCTAAGCTGCATGGACTTTTCGGTAAAATCAACAATTTGGACACAGGGATCGCCCTTTTTATTCCAACTTGGACTCGCTTTCACAATCTCATTGACCCAACCCCTTACTTTATCAACGTCACAATAATAATCAACATAAAGCATAACAATCCCTAGAAGGGAAGGATCTTTCATTGTCCAGTTCTGGATAGTCTTATGCACCAGCACACTATTGGGCACAACTAACCGGCGATTATCCCAAGTGCGAATAACCGTATGCATTAATGATATCTCTTCAATCCAGCCAAAATCGTCCTCAAATATTACAGCATCATCAAGTTTAATCGGCTGGGAAAAGGAAATAGATATTCCCGCCACTACGTCCGCTAAGGTATTTTGGGCTGCCATACCAAAAACAACACCAGCTACCCCCGCTGAAGCTAAAAGGCCAGCACCTAAGCTGCGCAAGGCATCAAATTGCAAAAGAAAAATGATAAAAGCAAAAAAGTAAATACCGGCCGACACCAACCTCTTTACAATCGTCACCCGAGTATCTAAAGAATGGGCTGCTTCGCTTTTTTCGCTCAAGGAAGAAAGCGCTTTCTTTTGCCATCGATTTATGATGGAAAGAATTACCCGCATCAAAACAATAGCTAATATAAATATAATTATCGTAGTGACTGCATATGTAATAACCATTTCATGATTAATTGATTGCAAATATTTAGCCAGAACATCTTTGTCCATAAACTTTAGGCTCCTTTATTTTCAAAATTAAAGTTGCGCAGCCAAAAAAGTTCTGGCTGCGCAACCAACGAAAAAAACTACTTTGAAGCAGCGCCCTTTAATTGGAAAGCCGAACCCACCATTAAGACGCCAAATATAACGGCATAAATTCCGAAGACCCAAATGTAAGCTAATGTACCAAGTAACGGGAATATCACAAGTATCGAACCAAGGATTAAGGAAGCGATACCAGATAGGATCATCATCCATTCCCCAGATACTTGCTTTCGCATAGCAATTCCACCAACGATCTGAAAAATTCCAGTGATAACAGCCCAAATAGCAATTACATATATAATGATCAAAAGGGCTGGAGCAGGCCATATGAAGATGGCCAAACCAATCAACACACTTATAACACCACTTAGTATAAATGGCCACCAATCAGTTTCAACTGCTGCCACAAAGGCTAGTGCACCATCGAGTAATGCAAAAAGAGCAAAGAGAATTACTAGAACTTCTAAAGTGATACCTGGCCAAAGGATTGCTATAACACCGATAATGATAGCAAACAATCCGCGCAGAACCAGAGATCCCCACGTTCTATCTGTCATTTTGTTTTCACCTCCTTTCTATTTTACAGCATTTGGAAAATCAGCCAGAGCCAGATCAATAAGCCCTAAAATATTTTCACCGTTTGCCGCTATTGCCGAAGCTTGGCTTTGCCAAATCATTTTATAGTTTCCAAGACTATCATTGGCATAACAGGAAACTAACACCACTAAAATCGGCGTTTTTTGGTTTTCTTTCCTAACCAAGGGCCGTTGTGCCAACTGTTCAGTTCGCACAGATTCTCCTGGCACACCTTGTAATAGTTTTTGCGTGCCGAGGTATTGATCCTCATTGATATATACTTCAATATCTTTTGCCTCAGAAGTCGTAGTCAACATAACCACAAAAGTATTTTTGCCAGGAATGCCATTTTCGCTAAAAACATATCCCTTGTCAATTAGGTCAACAACCGTCCTTTCCACATTTTCCTTTTCGTCCACGGCTTCGCTTTTATCCGATACTGAAAAATATTTCAGCCGATTAAAATCAAACTCATCATCATAGCCATAAAAAACCCTGGGAGCAATATTTGAAAAATCTTCTTGGGGGGGCTTATTCCCCATGGCAAAACAAACTGGAGCAAGCACAAAAGAAAGGAGAAGGGAAAAGAGAATTATCTTTTTCATAATCAACCTCCTGGTGTCTTGCCTGGATTTTACCATCTCGCACTTAGCGTGTCTAGCAGAATATGCTACAATACCCGCATGCGAAGCAAGACGACCATTATAATTGCTGCTATCATCTTCGTAATCTTTCTGGGGACACTTTGTTATTTTGGAGTTAAATCCGAAAATAGGGCTAAATACCAACTCTGGCAAAACGTAGAAGAAGAATCGCAAACCCCCCAAGGAAATCCTGAGCAAAAGGTTTTTTTTAACGACTGAGGAGGAGATAAAATGAATAAGACAGGAATTATATTAATGATTTTGGCGCTAGTTGTTTTTGTAGCAGCCGGGATTTTTATCGTTAACTGGCAGCGCAGCGAAAGGGATCAAACTATCGAAGAAATAAAAAATCTCCAAACTAAGATTTTATTGCTGCCTGATGGATCCGCGCTAGAATTAGCTAAAACCCAGTATAGAGAACTTGTCTCCCCCCTGGGTCCAGGCATTGTATTAACCGAAATTAATGGACAAATCGTTGACGCTAATAAAGCTTATCAAGCTATGTTGGGGTACACCTTAGCTGAATTAAAGAAACTCACCTATCAGCAAATTACGCCAGAAAAATGGCATGCGATGGAGAAAGAAATAGTAAAAGATGCAGTCAGCAAAAAATATGTCCAATTTAAAAAGGAATATATCAGAAAAGACGGCCGGCCCTTTGCCATCAGACTTACCGGCTGGATCTTAACTAATGAAGATGGAGAACCAGTAGGCACCGGCAGCCTGGTAATCGACATCTCGCGGTAAGTAAGCTCAGCCACCCGCAGGCTTGGCAGCTAAATATATGCTAAAAGCTTTTCTTTTTCCTTCTTAGATAATAATCTATACTGACCCGGTTTTAAACCAGCCAGTTCAAGGCAGGCAATTCTAATTCTTTCAAGTTTCACAGCCTTACAGCCAAAATTAGAAAGCATGCGTCTGATCTGGCGGTTTTTTCCTTCGCGCAGAACAAAGCTATAGGTGGTTCCTTTGAATTTTGTAACCTCAACTGGTTTTGCCTTTTTGCCCAGGATAACAATTCCTTTGCGGTATTTTGAAAGTATTTCCTGGCTAATTACTTTATCAACTATCACAATATATTCTTTTTCATGTTCAAAAGCTGGAGAAGTCAGGCGATGGGCCACTACCCCATCATTGGTAAACAAAAGCAATCCTTCTGAATCTTTATCCAGGCGCCCTACTGGTTTAAGGTGTCCCAAATTAGGCGGAAGAAGATCCCTTGCTTGCCTTTCTCCTTTTTGTGGGAGATTGGTTACATAACCAGAAGGTTTATTTAGCAAAACATACTTAAATTCTTTTTGCTCTTGTTTTGCTTGCGGGGCTAATTCGACAACATCTTTTTCTGGGTCAACTTTGGTCCCAAGCTCAACTACAACTTTTCCATTAACCTTGATCCAACCGTTATTAATATATTCTTCGGCTTTCCTGCGTGAGGCTAACCCTTTTTGGGAGCAATATTTCTGTAAACGAATTTTCGGCACAACCTAATTATATCACAGGGGAATCGTATCCCAGTGGCGGAGGCCTCGGATTTGGGGAACAGTTACTTGTAATCTCTTGACGCGGCTGATTTGTAGTGGGAAAATAAGGATATGAAACGAATCAGTTTAATTTTATTGTTGCTTCTCTGTGCAGCTCTCTCATCTTCTATGAGCAACGCGCCAGAGAAAGAAACTAAAGACTGGAATACTTATACCAACAATAAATACAATTTTGAAATAAAGTATCCCAAGGATTGGATTGTCAAAGAGGCAAAAATTAGTGATCGCCTCCTTAGAAATAATACCGTTGTTTTTTTGGGATTCGCAGAGGGTTCGGGACCAGATACTCTTTATAATTTAAAGTTAAGCAATTTAAGATTAATAAAAGAGCTCGAAAAACAAATTCTATTGGCCAGCAATAATCCAAACAGTGAAGTGGTTGATATAGCAAATATCAGGGTAAACGACACGGTTGGCAAAAAAATCAAGATACAGAACAAAACCAATGGGCTCGTTTCTGAATGCATAATGTTAGAGCATGATCATCAAACTTACGTTTTCTTTTTTCCGGATGGCGACAAGATCGGCAAGCAAATCCTTCAAAGCTTAAGATTTAAGGCTGAAGAATAATTGCAACGCGCAGAGCCTATCTTCTATCCCAGATCAAACGCGTCCCCCAGATATGGGCATGTTCCCAGGAATTAACCTTAATTTGCGGTTTTTCTGACTCGTAGGAGTAATAAAAATCTAGAGCTAAACCATTGAGCGGACGAATAATACCAATGGTAGCCCAATTCTTGAATCTTTCACCATATTTAAAACTGTAAAAAATTTCATCGTTTACATAAATGGTCCCAAAGCCATATTCCCAGTCAATGGTCGGTTTCATACGGCCAACAATGTTGATATCACTTAATTCATCCTGATCTAAATCCTCAAGATCAAACTCGGTCTGGGGAACAAGCTCTATGGCCCGCAGCACCCCGGCTCCAACCTGCGCAACTAAAGTATTTTCCCCTTCGGCCCCCTCTGCTTCAGATGTTGCGCGCGATCGCACGGGCAAAAGATTGATAACAATTATTGGATCAATCACAAAATCAATGCGATGGTCTACATCCCAATTACCTGACTGATTCTTTTCATTAACAAAATGATAGAACAAGCCCAGATCCAGCCAGGTCTTGGGATGAAAAGTAAATCCGCAACGCAGATCGTAGTAATAAAGTTCCTTAGCGCTATGCTCAAACCTTAACTGGGGGGAAAGAGAAAAATCTGATCCCATAATGCCCGGTTGCACATAGGCAAAAGCACCAAAAAATTTGGTGTCATCGGCCAACAAAGGTAGGCTGCAAAGCAGAATAAAGACAACTATAAGTAGTTTGCGCCAAGCCTTACCCATATTTCATCTTTAGATATATCAAATACATCGTCAAGGCAAAAGTAATGCTATTGGCAACAATGATGGGATGGGAATTGCGTAAAAGACCGTAAATTATCCAGAGCAATACACCTGCAGCCAGCAAAACACACATCAACATCGAAATATCCCGGGTGTGTTTACTTAGGTGAACCTTAATGACCTGCGGAAAAAATGCGGTAGTAGTTAAAATGGCGGCAATGATGCCAATTGCATAAATATGATTCATATTAGTGTCCTTTCTTTTTACCTTTCTTTTTAATCGAAAAACCAAAATAGCCAACTTGTTTGCCCAAAGTATAATATTTACCATGCGAAAAACAGATCGGATCAGACCATTCCAGGTGCAATGCTCCTTTCTTATCAATATATCTCTCATCGGCATGGATAGACAGAACCTTGGCAATAAACATGTCATGGCTTCCCAAATGAAATATTTCAGAGACCCGGCATTCAATATTAACTGGGCTTTGCTCAATTAAGGGGGCAGATACCTTACTAGCTTTGGCTGGAGTCAAATTCAATCTTTCAAATTTATTTATCTTGCGGCCAGATGTAACACCGCAAAAATCCGTCGCAAAGGCTAACTTATTGGTAGTTAGATTGATCACAAATTCGCGCGTTTTCTTTATAATAGCATACGAATAGCGGGAAGGCCGAATTGAAATATAGGTCATAGCCGGACTTGTACAAATATTTCCCGCCCAAGCAATAGTAATCAGATTGAAGTTATCTGGATTATCCCCACAAGAGACTAAAACAGCTGGCGCTGGATAAAGCATGTTTCCTTCTTTCCAAATAACTTTACTCATTGGCAATAATTATAGCACGCAACAAGAAAATCACGCAGAAAAAATTAATCGTCAGTTGCATTTCAACCTTATTCCAACTACAATTCATTTAAGAGGTAAAAAGTAATGGGCCAACAAGTGCCAATTTGTCAAAGCTGCAGCATGCCCCTGCGCCGTCCAGAAGATTGCGGAACCAATACCGACGGAAGCAAAACCTACGAATACTGCCATTTTTGCTTTATGGATGGAAAATTCATTAATCCGGAGTTGACTCTAGACCAACAAATAGAAAAAATGGCCGGCATGGCAGCTAAAATGAATATCCCCCAAGATGCCGCCCGCCAAATGGCACAAACTATCTTGCCTACCCTTAAACGCTGGCAAACATAAAAAAAGGCCCTGATAAATCAGGGCCTTAATTTTTTTTATTCTAACAGAATTAGAACGCGAAGCCAGAGTCACGGCTTGGACGTTTTTGTCCACCACCGGATCTGTCATCGCTCTTGGGACGGGCTTCGTTACAGGTAATTTCGCGTTCGCCCCACTTATAACCGGTCATGCCAGCTATAGCTTTTTCAGCGTCTGCGTCTTCCATATCAACGAAACCAAATCCTCTGGACCTGCCAGAAAACTTATCGGTAACAATCCTGGCTGAAAGAACATTTCCAAATTCAGAAAACTTTGCTTCTAAATCGGCATCTGTAGCAGACCAGGGAAGGTTTCCCACATAAATAGATTTCATGTTGTATATCTCCTAATTTTAAATTTTTCTGCGATTAACGGAATGTTGAGGCCAAACTATGCGGCATCGACATGACTAAGCTGCAGATTCTTAAGTTCTCAATGTAACTAACGTAACATTTACCATTAACTTCGACTTTAATTTTAACCCCCATATTATGGCACATAGCCTAATAAAAGTAAAGGGGTAATTCCTTCTATTTTGTTATCGACCCCTTTTGGGGGGAATTTCACTTTTTCCAAAGATTTCTTGAAATTTCTTTTGGGCTGGATATTCTTCCGCTTATTCAATAGACAATCAAGTCCCCAATAAGTTGCATACCCTATAAATCAATGTATAATATAAGCACCGACAAAATAAAAGGAGATTATGATGAAAAAATTAATCCTTTCCATCTCAATGATCATTCTACTGGTTTCTGCTTCTTCCAGTTTATCCAATCCAGGGCAATTACTAAAAGAAGCCCAGGAGCTTGAGAAAAAAGGCAACTATATCCAAGCCGAAAAAACCTACAAACAAGCCAAATTGGAATTTATGAAAAAAGCACAGAAAGCCATGGCCGATATCTGCCGCATCGGTTTTCAGCGCATGGAAAAAATAGGAGAAACTTATCCTTATACAGCCGCTAACGTGACCAAACTAGTGTTAGAAAAATATCCGGATATTGACCAAAGCCGCATTGCTTCCTGGTTAGAAGACAACGAACTCCCCAGCATTAATATCAATGGCACTACCTATTATTTTGATGATTTCATGAATACGGTTATCCACAAAAACTTGGACCTTATGCAGCAAGATCAAAAATCAATGGAAACCTACCGCAATTATTACAAGAACCTTAAAAAGGTCATTAACCAAAAGGCAAATAATCCGGTTTGGCAACCATACGTCAATCCTATAAATTACAAAGGTAAAGGAACCCTCTCTATTTCAAGAGACAAACTAGCTCAAGTTGGGATATTCAAGCTCTGGATCCCACTCCCTACCCTTACGGGCTGTCAAACTGATGCACAACTTATTTCTGTCACCCCAAAAAAATATGTAAAATTTCCAGCGCGCACCTCAGGGGAGATGGGAAGCGTCTATCTTGAAATTCCGCTCAACAAACTTGAAGATGATCTAAAGATTGAAACCCAATTCAGCTTTAAACATTTTGAGCAACGCTTTAATATGATTGATCCAGATAAAGTTGGAAAATACAATAAAAAAAGCCCTCTCTACCAGCAATACACAACTTCAGGCAAAAACATAAAAATAACGCCTGAAATTTCCAAAAAGGCCCAAGAAGTTGTTGGCGATGAAAAAAATCCCTTTATCAGAGCTCGCAAACTATATAATTATGTAGTGGATGACATAACTTACAGCCATCTGCCCTATTTGGCTTTGGATGCTCTAAATTACCCCATCTCCCAATATGTCTATGATAAGCAAATTGGGGACTGCGGAGCACAAAGCATTTATTTTGCAGCCTTGTGTCGCTCAATAGGAATTCCCGCTCGCGCGCCAGGCGGATGGCAAATGATCGGGGGAACGCCAGGAACCCATTTCTGGGCAGAATTTTATTTGGAAAATTATGGATGGGTTCCGGTTGACACCTCCGTTGCCCAACTCTACAAATATCTTCCAGAATTATCAGAAGAGCAAAAAGAAACTTACAAAAACTTCTTTTTCACTAATATGGATCCTTATCGCTACATCATTCAAGAGGATGTTGATATCGAACTTATTCCAGCTCCCCCAGAGCCCCCATTATTCCCATTGGTCCTTCAAACACCAACGGCAATTTGTGACACCATGGATGAAATCCCCGGGGTACTGACCATGGAATATTGGAAGCTTGAAATAACTCCCCAATAGTCATATAATCATAACCAATAAAACAGGGAGGTATTACCATGGCAGAAGAAGCTAAAAAGGATCTCACCGAAGAAATAAAGATAGAGGGAAAACAATTGCTTGAAAAGACAAAGGATTTGATCCATCAGGGAAATGTGCGAGAAATTATGATCAAAGATAAAAAAGGCAATATTATCATTGCGATTCCTGTAACATTGGGCGTAATCGGTGCGGTGGTTGCCCCGATTCTAGCAGCAGTGGGAGCTGTCGCAGCAATTGTGACTGAATGCAGCATTACCGTAAAAAGAAGAGCAAAATAACTTAGATAAAAAATCATGCAAGACAAACAACTATACGAAAAAGGTATTGAGCAAGCCGATAGATCTTACGCTATCTTTGAAAACATCTTATTCGTCATAACCCTTCTAACTGGGTATTCGGCCATGACCCCAGTTAGGTTATATGGAATTCCAATTGTCTCCCTACTATATATGCTGTTTCTTCTAGTCATGCTCCTCTTGGTTCTTCGAAAACACCTTTGCACTAATTGCTATTATTATGGTAAGTGGTGCCATTGTGGGTGGGGCAAACTATCTGCTGCCATCTATAAAAGAAACAGCGGCAATCAAGCGCTAGGAGGAAAACTAGGGCTTCTCACCTGGGGAACCTTTATGGCTTTGCCCATCTTTGTTATGATTGCCATCGTCATCTTCGATAAATCCATGTTTATGCGCGAGCTTTTATACTTTATTCCCTTTGTTATTCTGGTTATCATTAATATGCTGATGCACAAAAAAGATTGTGAAGAATGCAAAATGCGTTTTACTTGCCCGGGAAGTGCAGCAAAAACATGAATAATCATCCCCACAAATTTGATTGGATCCCAATTGGAATTACCTTAAGTATAATTGCCATTATCTTTATAGCTTTTGCGCTTACCCGCCTGATAGGCATTCACCGCTTAACTGAGATTAAAATTTTCATCTCTATTTTTATTCTCCTGGGACTAATTATATTAATTGTCTGGGTTCCCATATTGATTGCCGGAGTCTACACCCTGGGCCATCGGGGAGCGGTTGGTATGTCAGGCCATCTTATCAATTACGGTATCTACAAATATGTGCGCAATCCCATGTATTCGGGCCTAGCCTTTACCTTATTGGGGTTGGGCCTCGTGCTCAATAATATTGGCTTAATTGTGGCTTGTGGCATCTGGTGGATCATATCCTTTATTGAATGCAACCGGGAAATAAAAGGCCTGGAAAAGCGATTTGGTCCAGCCTACAAACAATATGAAAGCCAAACCCCAGAATTCTTTCCCAACTTCAAACTGATGCTGGCAGATTTCAAAGCAAAGAGATAATGTCCAGTACTGGCAAAGAATTCATCGAACAAACCAAATACAAAAATCTCGCTGTCTTTGATCATAAAAAAGGCATAAAACAGCCACCCCTTGAACTTGATTACAACAAAAAAAACAAAATTTTAGATCTACCCTCCCCTAATGGCATCAAAATTCCAAATATTGACTTGCGAGAAGTAATTGAGAAACGCAGAAGCCTACGAGATTATTCAGACAAACCTTTAACCCTTGAGGAACTATCTTATCTTTTGTGGGTTACGCAAGGAGTAAAAAAGGTTATTCCTAACACAACTACCTTTCGAAATGTCCCTTCAGCTGGAGCCCGCCATGCTTTTGAAACCTATCTCCTTATAAATAATGTAGGCAGCTTAAAACCAGGCCTCTATCGCTATTTAGCTATTGAGCATAAACTGCTTGAGATCAATGTCCAACCGGAAATTGCTGAAAGAATTATGCAGGGTTGTTTAGGCCAAGAATTCACTATGACCAGTTCCGTAACTTTTATTTGGACAGCTGTTGCTAAAAGAATGACCTGGCGCTACAGCGACCGGGGTTATCGCTACTTGTTTCTGGATGCCGGACATGTCTGCCAAAATCTCTATTTAGCTGCTGAATCAATTGGCTGTGGGGCTTGTGCTATTGCTGCTTATGATGATGATCAAGTGAATTTTGCCCTCCGGATTGATGGCGAGGAACAATTTGTAATATACATTGCAACAGTTGGCAAAAAAGGAGCATAAGCCTTGAAATACATATTAACTTTCGTCGCAGCAATTTTTCTTGTTTCCTCTTCCCAGGCTTTATATCAAACCCCCGTACCCGAAAACTATTTTGGAAAAGAAGTTATAATTGAAAGTCGAAAAAAAGATAGTGGCGAATTAATGGTAGCTGAGAAAATAGATGTATTGGAAGATGGCTCTGAATTAGTGTTGGTTTCCACAAAACAAAGAAAAGATAATGGGCTTACCATAAAAACCACAACTTTCTATAATCTCGAAGATGAAAAACTAACCTGCATTGCCCAAACTAGCAAAGTTTTAAAAGACAAAGATCTAATTTCTGTAAAACAAACTAATTTTGATTGGGACAACATGGTCGCTCTCATCTCAACCACTGACTCAAAAAACAACAAAACCAAACAAAAAACCATTAAATTAACACCTAAAACCATTCTTTCAGAATCATCATACTTTTACTTCTCTGATTTAATTCGCAACCATGTTGAAAAGGCCGATTTTGTTATGATTCCTCCGGATGGAAAAAGTTACAAGATGAAAGTTTCCGTATCTTATGAACCACGAGAAATTACCGTTCAAGGGGAAAAAGTAAACTGCTACGAAATTGAAATGAAGCCTGATATGGGGTTTTTGACCGCTTTTGTGCCCAAACTTATGTTCTGGTATACGGTTTCTTCTCCCCACAACTTTGTCCGCTACGAAGGCCTCGCCCGAGGCTTGGGTACCCCCCACATTATCCAAGAAATCGTAAACTAAATTCAGCTTCTTATCCATGCTATAATAGGCAAATGGACCTCTTCGATGTAAATCTCAAAGACTACAAAGATAAAAATGCGCCCCTTCCCTATCGTATGGCCCCACGAACAGTTGATGAAATTGTTGGGCAAGAAGAAGTTATTGGCAAGGGAAAACTGCTGCGACGCTTAATTGAAACCGATAAAATTGCCTCGGTTATACTTTATGGTCCTCCGGGAACCGGAAAAACCGCCATTGCCCGGGTTATTGCCAACTCAACCAAAGGCCACTTTGAATGGCTAAACGCCTCCATTGCCAAGGTTGATGATATTAGACGGGTTAGCCTTGAAGCAAAAGAGCGCATCAAAATGCACAAAGTAAAAACTATTCTTTTCTTAGATGAAATCCATCGCTTTAATAAACTCCAGCAAGATGCACTGCTGCCCGATGTTGAAGAAGGCAATCTGATCTTAATTGGGGCCACAACCGAAAACCCATTCTTTTATGTGAACTCGGCGCTAGTTTCTCGATCCAATATTTTTGAGCTTAAACCATTAACTACTGGTAATTTACAACAAATCATTAAGGGAGCGCTGCAAGATAAAGAACGGGGCTTAGGAAAAACAAAAATCAATATCGATAAAGAAGCGCTTAACCATCTGGCTAAACTTTCCGATGGCGATGCCCGGCGTGCCCTTTCTGCACTAGAACTCGGTGTTTTATCAACCAAACCAGATAAAAAAGGAATAATTCATTTCACCCTTAAAGTTGCCGAAGAATCCATTCAGAAAAAAGCCGTGGTCTACGACAAAAAAGGCGAAGGCCATTACAATACTATTTCTGCATTTATCAAATCCATGCGCGGCTCGGATCCAGATGCAGCGCTTTATTATATGGCCAAAATGATCTATGCCGGAGAAGACCCCAGGTTTATTGCCCGAAGGATCGTTATTTGCGCCGCCGAAGATGTTGGAAACGCTGATCCACTAGCCTTGGTGGTTGCAAACTCGGCGATGCAAGCAGCCGAGTTTGTGGGAATGCCTGAAGCAAGGATCCCTTTAGCCCAGGCCGCCGTTTATATTGCTTGCGCTCCCAAAAGCAATGCTGCGTATATGGGAATCGACGCAGCCTTAAAAGATGTAAAAGAAAAACCAACCTTAGCTGTTCCCAAACATTT
>JABMSE010000158.1 GCA_013204645.1 Candidatus Saganbacteria bacterium
AAATCAACAGAATTAATTCTGTTGATTTTTTTGTTGGAACCGCGAATTCATTCGCAGGTTCGAAACCGAAGTCTCCCATGGTCTATTATCGAACGAAAGGAGAAAAAATTTCAGTGGATTTGCAACTATTTGCAATGATTTACAACGAAGCCTGGTACCATTTATGTTATAATCTATGCCTGACATGAAAATAATTGTTGTTTTCTTAGCTGTATTATTGATAATAACCCCAGTTTTTGGGCAAACCCTAGAAGCCCAACCCAAAAATCATTTGCAGGAACTAGATATAACCTTTTGGCAAACACTTCCTTTTGCCACTCTTTGGTGTTATGCCCTGGATAGTGGTCTTTCATCTATTATGAGTTTAAGTGGAGCTCCTCATTGGGATGTCATCCTGGTTTTTGCAACCCTCGTCTCAGCCGGAAATGCCATGCTTCACAGCCAAAAGGTAATGGAAAATGAGAGAGCAGGGGATAATTGATAAAGTAGTCGAAGGTAAAATAGTGGAAGTGGCCTTTAAGCGCACCGAGGCCTGTGAAAAATGTAGGGCCTGCCATGCCATCGAAGAAGGTTTGGTTGGAGTAGAAGCGGTTAATGATATTGGTGCTAAAATAGGCGATATGGTTGAGATTGAGATCCCCAGCCAAGAGCTTATAAAGGGCTCGCTCATATTATTTTTAGTGCCAGTTCTTTTTATGATCGTTGGCTATTTAGTTGGTGCGGAATTTACCAGTTTTTTGGGATTATCTAATTTATCCGAAATATTTGGTATTATTTTTGCTTTGATATTTTTGGCCATAAGTTTCTTTATTTCCAGCTGGTATGATAAAAACGTGAGGCAGCGCCAGGCCCTTCAAGCGCATATAATCAAGGTAATTCCCTCAGAGTAAAATCTGTGCTATAATCTAAAAATCATGCCTGCGGATTTACATATTCACACAACCTTTTCAGATGGAACCAATACACCAGAAGAAATTGTAAAGTTGGCTAAAAAGGCTGGTTTAACAACTATTGCTATAACTGATCACGATGGGGTAGATGGTATTTTACCGGCCCAGAAAAATGGAAGCGAAATTGGCGTAGAGGTTATTGCTGGCATTGAGCTAACTACGGAAACCACGGATACGGAGATTCATATTTTAGGCTATTTTATTGACCGGCAAAACCCGAAGCTCCTTTCTGCCACAACTAAAATAAGGGAAGACCGCTGCAAGCGTGTTTTTAAGATCTGCGAAAAACTAAAAAAACTAGGAATTGATCTTGATCCTAAAAAGGTGCTTTCCATTTCCGGTGAGGGAGCACCGGGGCGGCCCCATGTAGCCCGAGCCATGTTGGATGCGGGATATATTAAGGATTTCAAAGAAGCCTTTCGGGGATATATAGAATTTAATGGCCCAGCCTATGTTTCACATTACAAACTTTCGGCCAAGGAAGCGATTGACTTAATACGAGATGCTGGAGGGGTGGCAGTTTATGGTCATCCGGCTGTTTCAAATTGTGATGATGTTATCCCAGATTTAGTAGCAGCAGGTTTGGCTGGGATAGAAGCTTATTATAGTACCCACCGGCCAGCTCAAACCGAGCATTATTTGAAACTGGCAGAGAAATATGGCTTGCTTGTAACCGGTGGATCTGATTATCATGGGGAAAGAGTAGGCAAGGAAAGTAGGCTGGGAGTAATTCAGCTTCCAGATGAGCTGATTGATAAACTTAAAGCAGGCGAAAATGGCCAATGAATACCTACGCTGAAATAAATCTTAATGCTATAAAGCATAATATTTTGGAAATCCGCAAGCTTTTAGCTCCCGGGGTAAAATATATGGCGGTGGTAAAAGCAAATGCCTATGGTCATGGTGCAGTAGCCGTGGCCCGTGCTGCTATTGAGGCTGGAACTGATTATTTGGCAGTGGCGAATCTTAAAGAAGCCCTGGAGCTGCGTGAGGCTGGGATAGTTTCTCCTATCTTGATTTTGACTGAATCGCCAACTTCGGTCATGGACGAAATTGTCCAGTATGATTTAACCCAAACTGTTTATTCGGTTGTGGAGGCTAAGGCTCTATCGGACGAAGCTGTGCATCGGGATAGGACGGCAAAAGTTCAGGTAAAGATTGATACTGGCATGGGGAGGGTAGGGGTTTTTCCGTCAGAGGCTGGGGCTTTTATTGCTAAAATTTCCTCCTTTCCCAATTTAATGCTTGAGGGGGTTTTTACCCATTTTGCAATGGCCGAAGACCCGAGGGATAATTTCACTAAAGATCAGTTTGATAAATTTAAACAAGTACTTTCAAAAGTGGAGCATATTAAGATGAAGCATGCGGCTAATTCCGCGGCAGTTATTTTTCATCCTGAAACCCACCTCGATATGGTAAGGGTGGGGCTTATGATGTATGGGCTTTATCCCGTAGGCGATGGCCGAAAGCATATAAGCCTAAAACCGGCCTTATCCTTTAAAAGTCGGGTTAGTTATCTGAAAAAAGTGCCGGCGGGAGTCCCACTTTCCTATGGCTGTACTTATGTAACCGAGAAAAAAACCACCATTGCTACCATTCCAGTTGGTTATGCTGATGGATTTAGCCGCAGGCTTTCCAATCGTGGACAAGTAGTTATCCGTGGCCGACGTTTTCCAGTGGTGGGAAGGGTAACTATGGATTTGACCATGGTTAATGTTAACGAGGAAAAAATAGAAGTGGGCGACGAAGTGGTTCTAATCGGCGAACAAGCTGGACAAGCCATATCTGCTGATGAGGTAGCCCGACTCGAAGACACGATTGCTTATGAAGTGATTTGTGGGATCGGGAAAAGGGTTCCGCGAATTTACAAATAAACCGTTACGATGTTTGTCCCCTTCTGAAACTTGTTATCAATCCCCGTCTAAATATTTTTGCAAAATAATATAATACTGATGCAGCAGCTGGAAGAGGGTCTTCTCTATCTAAGAGATCATGATGATTACCCGTAAAATCAAAAAAACTAGGGGAAAGCCTAAAGCGTTCTGGGTTAAGAACAAAGTGCGTTAGATCCACTGGTAGAAATCGCCGGTAAAACACCCCTTCGCTATAATCAAGTACTGGTTCTATGTCCCCTTCGGTTAACATTCTGAGCAAAAGATGCGGGAAGTCCACTCCAGCTGCAACCGCAGAATTGATTGATACGGCAAATCGGGGGTTTACTTCCATGATTTTGGGAACGTTATCACGAGGATCAACCCGAAATTCTACTTCGGCTGGGCCCACCCACCCAATCCCTTTTAGAAGTTTTTCTGCCAGAGTAATTAATTCAGGGTAAAAACAGGTTGCTTTGAGTGTGCCTGAACCACCGGCAACAGGAAAGGTCCTTATTGAATGGGTTACAACTGCAGCTCTAGTTTCACTTGCTTGGTTCATTAACAATTGAACACCATAGCTTCCTCCCCCCACGGGAATGTATTCTTGAATAATGGGGAGGGGGTATTTTTTGTGAACTTCTAAATAGGCTGAGATAAAGTCCTCTTTCTTTTTGATAATCACTATCCCATAGGCAGATGCACTTTTGCGCGGTTTGATGAGAACAGGAAAATCTAGATTGCGGGATAGACCGTTAAGTTCAGAAAGATCATTTAGAGTAAATGTTTTGGGAGCTGGAATATTTAGAAAACCTGCTGCAGCTGCAGTTTGTGCCTTGTCTCTGGTCATCTGATAGACATAGGGGGAACCTGGGAGAGGAACATGGCAAAGCGCTTTAAAATCATCTAGGTGATCTACTACAACATCTAAGCTTTCATCTATCATAGGTAGGAAAACGTCATGCGGATTAACTCTAAGATAATTAAGCATAAATCTAGCATATTTTGCGGGGTGAGTTACGGGGGATGGATGAATAACTCGAGAAGATACGTGGCGTGAGTATTGAGAGCAATCTAGTCTGCCTTCGGCTCCCATAGTTACTCTTATTCCCCTTCTTCCCAGGGATCTGGCAGTTATAAGAGAACTTCTTGCTTTTGCATCTCCAATAAATACGTTTGTCATGATTATATGGTTATCGTCAAACAATTAAAAAAATTTCACTATTTATAAAAAACGTTGTATTTTGTGAAATAGTCCGCCTATATAAAATGAAGCTAAAATATGCTAAAATATGTTTTTGCTTTAAAGAAGGACTACCTAGGAATGTCTTATATTTCACTTTATCGAAAATGGCGCTCGCAAAGCTTTGATGAGATAATCGGCCAGCCAGCCATTGTTCAGACTTTAAAGAATGCTATTGCCAATGATCGGCTAGCGCATGCTTATCTTTTTTCCGGTCCACGTGGAACCGGTAAAACCTCAACGGCCAGGATTTTGGCCAAGGCACTGAATTGTGAGAAGGGGCCAACCATTACTCCCTGTGGAAAGTGCAGTAACTGCAAAAAAATCAAAGATGGCCATTCAGTTAATGTGATTGAGATTGATGCTGCTTCCAATCGTGGCATTGATGAGATACGGGAGCTGCGCGAGAGAATCCGTTATACTCCCGTGGAAGGCCGCTTTAAAGTCTACATTATAGATGAAGTGCATATGTTAACCCCCGAGGCTTTTAATGCTTTGCTTAAAACGGTCGAGGAGCCGCCCTCCCATACAATTTTTGTGCTGGCCACCACTGAATTGCAAAAAGTACCATTGACGATTGTATCGCGCTGCCAAAGGCTTGATTTTGCCAGAATTAAATTGGCGGATATTGAAAAACATTTAAGGGCCGTCGCCCAGGATGAGGGATTTGAGATTGACGAGAAGGCCCTTAATCTGATTGGTAAAGTCGCAGAGGGTTCTATGCGAGATGCAATATCACTCCTAGATCAGCTGGTTTCTTTTTGTGGACACAACATCACCTATGATGATGTGGTCATGCTTTTGGGAACGGCAGATGAAGAGCTCCTTTTTGCTTTTTCCGAGGCTATTCTTTCTAATAATCCTGTACAGGTTTTAGAATTGATAAAAAAGGGATTGGAAGAGGGAAAATCAACTTTGCAAGTAACCCGGGATATGGTTTCTCATTTTAGGAATTTACTTCACTTAAAAGTTGGGTCAAGCGAATCCCTGGAATTAACCAAGGATTATTTGGAACGTCTAAATAAACAAGCAGATAAGTTTTCATTGGCGAGAATTAAAGCTACGCTCCGTGCCCTTTCTAGAGCAGAATTAGATATGAAATGGCATCCGCATGCTCGGTTGGTGTTGGAGGTTGCTTTGTTAGAACTTCTGGAGGAGCGTTCTCCGGTAGGGTTAGCGAAGGGCGAAACATTGAGCGTTGAGCGGAAAGCGCCCGAAATACGCATAATGCAAAACGATTCGCAAGTCGCTACCGGACAACCCAAGACGCTTTCTCAATCCCCAGGGGATGGCAAAATTGGCAAGATCAAAGAACACTGGAACACCATACTTGAGAGCGTTAAGAAGAAAAGTATTTTTGGCTATGTTTCTCTGCATGAGGGGGAACCCAGCAAAATCAACGGGAAGGGCAAGCTAGAGATCGCTTTCCGCCGCGGTTATGCTTTTCACAGGGAACGATTAGAGGAGCCTAAAAACAAACAGGTGGTTGAGGAATCTCTGCGTGAGATTACCGGGCAAAAGATACCCATTGAGTGTATAATAACCGACGCTAAGAAAGAATCCGGAATTTCTGCTTCTTCGGTCGCACAGTTTTTTGAAGGGAAGGTGTTATAAATGGTATTTGGAAATCTAGGTAATATGGGAGAGATGATGAAAATGGCCAAGGAAATGCAGGGACAGCTTAAAAGGATCAAAGAGGAGTTAAAGCATGATCTTTTTGAGGCTTCGGCTGGCGGTGTAACGGCTAAAATTAGCGGGGACATGGAATTAAAGGAAATAAAAATTGACCCGCAAGCAGTTGAGCCGAATAATCTTTCAAAAATTGAGAAAAGCGTAAAAGAGGCCGTAGGCTACGCCCTAAAGGATGCCAAGGATGGCGCGGCTCGCAAATTAAAGGGAGTCACCGGTGGCATGGGATTGCCGGGGATGTTTTAGTGTACGCGCAAACTTTAGCTAATTTAATTGACGAATTAAAAAAAATGCCGGGGATTGGTCCGAAATCTGCCCAGCGCTTGGCCTTTTATATCCTCCAAAGCTCGAACAAAGAGGTTGAGAAATTACTCGTAGCTATTACCGATGCCAAGGGCAAATTAACCTATTGTTCCACTTGCTTTAATATTACCGATATCGATCCCTGTCGCATTTGTTCAAACCAATCGCGTGATGGGCAGCTGTTGTGTGTTGTGGCAGAACCCAAGGATTTAATGGCCATTGAGCGCTCGCGTGAGTTTGGCGGTAAATATCATGTTTTGGGAGGAATGATTTCTCCTTTAGATGGCCTAGGACCAGAAAATTTAAGGGTAAAAGAGTTGCTTAACCGTTTTCAAAAAGAAAATTTCCGCGAAATAATCCTGGCCCTTAGTCCTACTACCGAAGGAGAGGCTACTAATATTTATCTAACCAAGTTGATCAAACCCTTAGGGGTCAAGCTTACCCGGGTAGCCTATGGTTTGCCCATTGGGGCCGATATGGATTATGCCGATCCTGCTACGCTTTCTAAAGCTTTTGAAGGGCGTAGAGAAATTTAGGGGGAAAATTATGATTAACGAACTAAAGAACTATTTTAAAACCTGGTGGACCATAATTTTGCGGCCCATATATTTTTATACTATATTGAAAGAGGAGAATTGGAAAGAAAAGGCCTTGAGTTTCCTTATAATCACTTCATGGATCCTAGCTTTGCTTGCTGCAATTGTCGCTTTCGTTATCCAATATATTCCCATTGGGAGCACTCTTGTCTCCGGAGTTAGTGGATTTAAGCTGATTATCGTGCTTCCGGTTCTTATTGCGCTGGCGGCTGTTTTCTTTGCGATCACTTTTTTGATTCTGGGAGGAGTGTTTTGTTTTGGTTTCTTTATTGTTTTTTCTCTTTTAGCGATCGCATTGCACTATATCTGTTTGGGGTTTAAGGGTAGCGGCAGCATGAATGGAATTATACAAAGCCTTTTTTATAGCACAGCACCTCTTTTGTTAGGTGCTGTAATATTCTTCTTGATGATTTTAGTTAAATATTCTAATTTGGATTTTGCTGTTTTTAGATCCGGCTATAATTTTATTTATTTCTTAATAGTCCTTTATATGTACGGGCTTTGGGCAATTGCTGCGAAAAAAAACTATGGGTTGCCCAAATGGAAAGCCTTTTTAGCTGCAACTGTTCCGGCGGTTTTACTGTTGATTTTTGCTGTTCTTTTTGATAAAATAGCACTTTGCAAAATTGAGCCTTGGATAAGTTAAGGGAAAAAATGGAAAAGATTGTTGAAATTAGGTGGCATGGACGTGGAGGGCAGGGTGCAAAGACCGCTGCCCTACTTTTTGCGGATTGTGCCATGTCTCTGGGGAAATACATTCAGGCTTTTCCGGAATATGGTCCAGAGCGCATGGGGGCCCCGGTCCAGGCGTTTGACCGCTTATCTGATCATCCCATAACGCTTCATTGTGGAATTACCAATCCCCAGATTGTGCTAGTCCTTGATCCTACTTTAATGGCGACGGTTGATGTGACCCAGGGCTTGCCAGCTGATGGTTCTTTGATTGTAAATACCAGCAAATCACCCCAAGAGATAAGAAAAGAACTTGGGTTAAAAAATGCAAAAATCTATACGGTTGATGCTTCGGCCATTTCTAAAGATAAGATTGGCAGAGATATCCCCAATACTCCAATGTTGGGCGCGTTAGTTAAGGTTTCGGGGTTGCTGGATTATGATCAGATGATAAAGGATACTGAAGTAAAATTGGAGAAAAAATTTGCCCATAAGCCTGAGATTGTCAAAGGTAACATCGAAGCTATCAAGACCGCCTATGACAAAGTAAAAGGAGAGAAGTAGTGGCCATTAAGAAGATGGGTTGGAAAGAACTTATGCCCGGAGATGCAATTTCGGGTGGTACAGCGGCTGAGTTTGAAACTGGGGACTGGCGTTCAGAAAAGCCGATTTTCCATAAGGAAAACTGCATAAATTGTTATTTTTGCTGGGCATACTGTCCGGATTCTGCCATTCTTTTGGATGAAAACAAAAAAGTGGTAGGAATTGACTATAAATATTGTAAGGGCTGTGGCATTTGCGATCGCGAATGTCCAACCAAGAAAGAAAAACGGGCCATTACGATGGAGACCGAACGCAAATGACAAATGACAAATTAAAAATGACAAATGAAGGAACAATTATCTAATGCCGAGAATTGCTAGAACGGGAAATGAAGCTATGGCCGAAGCTATGCGCCAGATTAACCCCCATGTTGTAGCAGCTTATCCCATTACTCCGGCGACCGAAATAGTCATGATTTTTGCTGGATTTGTAGCAAACGGTGTGGTGGACACACAATTTGTGGCGGTGGAGTCTGAACATTCGGCCATGAGTGCCTGTGTTGGTGCAGCCGCAGCTGGCTGTCGGGTTATGACGGGAACTTCTTCTCAAGGGCTACAGCTTATGTCTGAAATTTTGCCGATTGCATCTGCGCTTGCACTGCCAATTGTTTTGTGTGAAGTAAATCGTGCCCTTTCTGGACCGATTAACATCCATTGTGACCATAGTGATACCATGGCTGTCCGCGATTTTGGCTGGATCCAGATTTTTGCTGAAAATGCCCAGGAAGCCTATGATAGCGTACTCCAGGCGGTAGTGATTGCTGAGAATATGCAAGTTAGATTGCCAGCTATGGTAACCACCGACGGTTTTATTATTTCCCATTGCATGGAAAGGGTTGAAGCACTTGAGGATGCTGAAGTTAAAAAATATGTAGGAGAATTTAAGGCAGTTAATTCGGTTCTTGATGTAGGCAAACCCTTAACCATGGGTTGTTTGGATCTCCAAGATTATTATTTTGAACATAAAATGCCCATTGTTGAGTCCATGAAAAAGGCCAAGGATGTAATCCTTGAGGTCGGCCTTGATTTTGGCAAGCAATTCGGCCGCGAATACGGACTTGTGGAAAATTACAAAATGGATGATGCAGAAATTGCCATGGTAGCTATGGGTTCAACCTGTGGCACCGCCAGAGTAGTGGTTGATGAATTGCGAGGAAAGGGTGTCAAGGCAGGTTTGCTTAAAGTTCGTGCTTTTCGTCCATTTCCAGCAGAGGAGATTAAACAATCCCTTTCAAAATTAAAATCCGTAGCGATTATGGACCGCAGTGACATGTTTAAGAATCAAGGCGGCCAGGTTTTCACGGAAATCCGTTCGGCTATGTATGGAGGAGCAAACTCTCCAATTCTTACTAATTACATCTATGGTTTAGGCGGCCGCGAAATATCGTTAGACGACATCAGAAAAATCTTTGCTGAGCAGAAAAAAAATGCTGAAAGCGGAGAAGTTTCACAGCTTATTCAGCATTTTGGAGTGAGAATATAATGCCCGGATTACGTGATTTAGTTAAAAAAAGTGATCCCTTAACTGGTGGCCACCGAGCCTGTGCGGGGTGTGGTGCGCCGATTGTCGTGCGCCAAGTCCTTATGAGCAGCAAGGATCCAGTAGTGGTTGTTTCTGCCACAGGTTGTTTGGAAGTAGTTACCACGATCTTTCCTTATTCTGCCTGGACCGTTCCTTTTTTGCATAATGCTTTTGAAAACTCGGCGGCTACTTGTTCTGGCATCGAAGCCGCTTACCAAGCGCTAAAGCGCACCGGAAAAATTAAAGAAGGCCAACATATTAATTTTGTGGCTTTTGGCGGCGACGGTGGTACCTATGATATAGGCTTTCAGTCTTTATCTGGTGCAGTTGAGCGTGGCCATGACATGCTTTATGTTTGCTATAACAATGAAGCTTACATGAACACCGGTATCCAGCGCTCATCAGCAACCCCTAAGGGAGCTTCAACCACAACTGCTCCAGCCGGAAAAGTTATTCCAGGAAAGGTCCAATTCTCCAAAAATTTAACTGAAATCATGGTAGCTCATGAAATGCCTTATGTGGCCCAGTCAGCCGTTGGTTTTTGGAGGGACCTGACCAGCAAAGCAGAAAAAGCTTTTTCCATTCGGGGCCCAAAATTTATAAATGTTTTACAACCTTGCAGGTTGGGGTGGGGTTATAAGCCCGCCGACACTGCGGCAATCGGGCGATTGGCAGCGGATACTTGTGTTTGGCCGTTGTATGAAGTGGAAAATGGTAAATATAAATTAACCTATAAACCCAAAGAAAAAAAACCGGTCGTAGAGTTTTTAAAATCACAAGATCGTTTTCGGCATCTTTTAAAACCCGGTAACGAAGCTATACTAGAGTCAATCCAGAAAGAAACTGACAAACGCTGGGAAGCCTTGCTCGCAAAAAGTGAGGGATAAGGAGGTAAAATCATGAATAAGAAACAGTTGGCAGGAAGAGTGGGTAGCAAAATGAAAATCACCAAGGCCAAAGCAGAAAAGGTTATTGATACAACGCTCGATTTTATTTCCCAGGCACTGGTAGCGGGCGAAAAGGTAAGATTAGTTGGCTTTGGAAATTTTGTGGTAAGAAGCCGAAAGGGAAGAGTTGGCCGCAATCCCCAGACCGGCGCAAAAATTACGATTGCCCAATCCAAGGCCCCAGCTTTTGTGCCAGGTGTTAATTTGAAAAAGCTTGTTAAGGGAAAGTAGATCTTGATTAAGATTGATGACGAGCTAGAAAAACTGCTAGAGGTTCTGCCGCAACGGGTTAAGCAAGCCATGGTTAAACATCCAGATATTAATACTCTAATTGAGGTTGTCCTAGACCTTGGTAAAATTCCTGAAGCTCGTTTTGATGAAAAGGTTTTCTATATAGCTGGCAATCAGGTTTCCCAGGAAGATATAGATTATGTTGTGGACCAGGTGGGCCAGTTTAGCGGGGATAATCGTGCTGGGATTGAGAGAACGCTCCATCGCATCTCTTGTATGCGCAACCGCCAGGGCAAAATCGTCGGCCTTACCTGTCGGGTAGGCCGAGTTATTTATGGAACAATTGATATTATACGGGATGTAATTGAATCTGGAAAAAACACCCTCTTCTTAGGCCCTCCTGGGATTGGAAAAACCACTAAATTACGCGAAGCCGCACGGGTCTTAAGCGACCAGTTTGGCAAACGGGTAGTGGTAGTTGATACTTCAAATGAAATTGCTGGCGATGGTGACATTCCCCATTCGGGTATTGGCAAAGCCCGGCGCATGCAAGTTTCTGCTCCCGAGCTGCAGCACAGAGTTATGATTGAAGCAGTTGAGAACCATATGCCCGAAGTTGTAATCGTTGATGAAATTGGAACCGAAGCTGAAGCAGGCGCATGTCGTACCATTGCTGAACGGGGGGTACAGCTTATTGGAACAGCTCATGGTAACACCATTAAAAATGTAGTAAGTAATCCAACCCTTTCTGATTTAGTCGGTGGCATTCAGTCAGTAATCTTAGGGGATGAAGAAGCTAAGCGGCGCCATACTCAAAAGGCAATTTTAGAGAGGAAAGCTCCACCTACCTTTGATATCGCAGTGGAAATCCAGGAGCGCGATAAATTTGCTATTTATATCGATGTTGCCAAAGCAGTTGACACACTTTTGCGTGGACGTGTTCCTCATCCTGAAATCCGGGTAAGGACCCAGGATGGCAAAATAGAAGTTAAAAAGGCGCCCGAAACTATGCCCGAGCCAACCGAGGAAGAACTTAAAAGAGTTCAAAGGGAAAAGGGGCACGGCCCGGTTAAGATTTTTCCTTTTGGGGTTAATCGTGGCCACCTTGAGCGGGCTATGCGTTCCATGCAACTTCCAGCAGTGGTGGTTCTAAGTCTAGATGATTGTGATCTAGTCCTCACTACCAAATCCAAGTCTCGGCCTAATACCAAAATTATGCGTGCAGCCTCCGAACATCATCTGCCGGTTCATGTGATAAAGAAAAATGTTTCATCCCAGATCGTGCGCTTTCTTAAATATTATTTTGGGTCCGGCAGCAAGGAAGAAGCCGAAGAATTTGCTTTGCGTGAAGTTGAGGAGGCGATTTCCCAAGTTATAAATACTCATAAATCAATTGATATCAGCGCGCAAAATTCTTATATCCGAAGGCTCCAGCATCAAAAGGTGGGGGAGGCAGGACTTAATTCTGAATCAGTTGGGGAAGAACCCCAGCGAAGGCTTCGAATTTATCCATCTTCAGCGGGCTAACCCCTCAAGCCACCCATCCCATTCGGCATCTTCTTCTCTAGAAAGCCTAAAACCTAACTCAAGGACTCTAGCCTTTAGTCTTGTCATGTCTTCTAGGTTATGGGGCTCAAATCTTTCTATAGTGAATGGAGCTAAGTCTAAATGAAAAAGGTAGTGTTTTTTTTGTTCGGCCAAAGCAATGACTCTAGCAAGATCTGTTTCTCCCCGGCTATGCATGAGCCTGTCTGTTTCCGAGTCTCTAACCTCCACCCGGCCTGCTTCCACGAATGCTTTTAGTCTCACTGCTTCGTACTGGTCGTTCGTGAGATCAAAAACTGTTCTTCCTAGTTTAGCTGGGTGAGGTTGGTCAGTGCTTAGAGCAGTTACGACTCCTAGAGTGCCTGCGTTTTTTGCCATGTCGATTGCGATAGAAACTGCATAAAACCACCCAGGACTTGTGTACTCTTGGGCAGTCAGAATCACATCTTCTCGCATGTCTATGACCACTAAGCCATAATCTATCGGGGTGAGGTGGGGATAAGGAGCATAAACGTCTGTCATCTCGTTTTCAAATTCTCCAGTCCCTTTGTTTCTTTCATGATCTTTGCACATCATTTTCCAGTCTTTTAGAACTGCTTGTATATGTTCTTGTGCTTTTCTGACCAATTTCATATTATTCATAACCCAGGGTAAGATATTGGTCGAGCGGCACATGCGATGTTGGGTGCCGTTTTGTTCGCGAAGTGTTAAAGCAACTGATCCTCCCATTTTTTGTTCCCTCCTTATGTTTATCGTACAAAAAGGGGGGGGATTTCATTTTTTAGCAAAAAAAAATCAGAAAAATTTTTAATCTGCTTTTCGTAACTGCAGGTACAGTATTTTTATTATGGCTACTATAGGAGTGGCAAAGAACATCCCCCAGAGCCCGATGAGCTGGCTTAAGACGAGGATAGCGAGTATAACGGTAATCGGGCCGAGATCAAGCCTTTTTCCCATGATCCTGGGAGTTAAGAACGCTGTTTCCGTGCTTTGCACAATGATATACCAGACTATGACCTTTAGTGCCAGCCAGGGTGAGATAAAGAATGAAATGACCACCGCTGGCGCTGCTCCGATACTGGGCCCGATGCAGGGTATCAATTCACAAACGGCAGCTATCAAGCCAAGGATAACGAAAAATTTTATACCCAAAAAATAGAGCCCGAGGCCGGTAAAGAAGCCGACAGCAGCGCATAGGGTAAGTTGTCCTAAGACATAATTATGCAAAACGCCGTCTAAGGGGACGAATATTTCCATTAACTTTTTGCGGTGTGCTTCTGGGGCAAGTTTAACTATCCCGTCAATAATATTTCCCCTCTCTTTTAGGAAATAGAAAGTTAAGATAGGGATAATGATCAGCAGAACGAATTGTGAGAGCATTCCCATTAAGGTGCTTGCCGTCAGTTGGGCAAACCCTATAATAATATTTAATATATTTTGCAGGGCGCCAATAATGATATTATTAATTGCATCCGGTATGGTTACTTTTGTGTACCAGTCCTGCATGCCGGAGAGCATTTGCTGGGCCCCGGCAAAAAATTGGGGTAGATTGACCACCAGCATATCAAATTCAGACATAAGGGGAGGAAGTATGATTGTTACAAAAAGTGAGACTGCGATAGTGAAGACCAGGAAGGCTATTAAAATAGATACAATATGGTTAATGCCCAGTCCCTTGGGCCATTTATTAGAAAGTTTTTGCACCAGGGGGTCCAGGACATAAAATAAAATGATAGATATTACAATAGGGAAAAGGACTCCTCTAATAAGGTAAAGAAAAGTGCAAAAAAGAACAAGCGCAATAAGCCTAGAGATAATCCTTCTGTCCATAATTAAATAAGCCCTTTCATGTTAATCATTTTTTTGCGTTTCCAGATAAATTATTTTAAGGATAGCAACTATCGGCGCGGCAAAAAACAATCCCCATGCCCCAATGAACTGGTGCAAGATAAGGATGGCGAGGATAACCGTAACCGGATTTAAGCCAAGTCTCTTTCTGAATATCCGTGGTGCCAGAAGACAGTTTTCAATTACCTGCACGGTAATGTACAAAATTATGACTGCTAAAGCGAGCCAGGGTGAGACAAACAAGGAAATGATCACTGCGGGTACAGCCCCCAAAACTGGACCGAGATAGGGGATGATGTCGGTGATAGCAGCGATCAGTGCCAGGAGCAAGAAAAATTTTACGCCCAAAAAGTACAGGCCGAGCCCGGTCAAAAGCCCAACTATTAAGGATAAGATTAGTTGCCCACGGATGAAATTGTGCATCACGTCATTGATTTGGGACAAGGTATCCATCATCTTTTGGCGATGGTCGTCCGGGATATATTTGAGGATGCCCAAAACCACTTTTTCTCTGTCAACCAACAAATAAAAGGCTACGATGGGGATGATTATCAGGTTGATAAACTGTGATAATAAGCCCAACAGATTGCTGGCGGTTTCTTGGGCAAAAGTGAGCATAAAATTCAAGATATTTTGCAGGGCATTGATAAAGAGGTTATTCACCTGGTCCGATACCTTGGTGGCGGAATACCACTGCTGTAGTCCGTTAAAGAACGTTTGCACCCCGGCCAAGAATTGGGGGAGGTTATTTATCAGCTGCTCAAATTGGGCGATAAATACCGGTAGGATAAATGTGAGCAGTAACGATATAATTGTTATGAAAATAATAAAAGAGACAAGGGTGGACAGGGCGCGATTTATGCCCAACCCTTTTGGCCATTTGTTCGACAGCAGATTCACCAGGGGATCCAACAGGTAGAATAGGATTATCGAGACTATGATGGGAAAGAGGCTGTTGCGTATCAAAAAGAGAAAGATGGAAAACAGGAGTACGGCGATTATTCTGGTGATTTGTCTCTGATTCATGGCCTGATTATACTTTAATTAAGGTGATATTCCAAGTGTTTTTTCCAGTTTTTATCATCAGTTTTTGGGAAGTCCCTGCGATAATGTGCTCCGCGGGATTCGGTGCGGTCTAAGGCAGCTTTCGTTGTGAGTTTGGAAACCAGGGTTAGGTTTTTTAATTCAATTTCTTCTTTGGTTATGGGAGAGTAGTTAAGTCTTTTTTCAACTTCTCCTATAAGTTTTAATGCTTTGGTCAAAGATTCCTTGGAGCGTACAATTCCTACATTGTCCCACATGCTGGATTTTATAATAAGTTTAAAGCGTTTGAGCTCGGCTTCTTTTAGCTTGGAATTTGCAATACTGCCCTTTTTGGAAGTTGCTTTGTGTTTTGTATCTTGTATCTTGTATCTTGTATCTTGTGTTTCGTGTTTTGCTGCTGCGGCTGACCGATGGCCAAAAACTAATCCATCCAGGAGGGAATTCGAAGCCAGACGATTAGCACCGTGAATGCCAAGAGAGGCACATTCACCGGCGGCATAAAGTCCGGGGGTCTTAGTTCTTCCCTCTATATCGGTTTTTATCCCACCCATAAAATAATGGGCAGCCGGTGCAACCGGGATATTATCTCGGGTTATGTCCAGGCCGCGTTCTAAACAGGTTTTATAAATTACTGGGAAGCGCTTTTTTATCTTTTCATGGTCAAGTTTGGCTAGGCTTAAATGGACATGGTCGGATCTGGTTTCTTGCATTTCCTGATAAATTGCCCGTGAGACAATGTCGCGCGGGGCCAGCTCTTTTTGGGTGTCGTATTTTTCCATGAAACGTTCGTCTTTGTTATTTAATAGGACGGCACCTTCGCCGCGCACAGCTTCAGAAATTAAAAAACGGGGTAGGGCAATAATATCTTTTAGCTCTTCAAATTGCACTAGAGAAGTGGGATGAAACTGGACAAATTCCATGTCGGTGACAACTGCTCCGGCTCGGTAAGCCATGGCAATGCCATCGCCAGTAGCTACTTCGGGGTTTGTGGTGTAGTGATAAGCCTGGCCCAGTCCGCCGGTAGTGATAATGGTGGCTTTTGCCAGAAAATATTTGATACACTTATTTTTTAGATCCAGGGCTTTTACGCCAATGCATTTCCCGTTCTCAATAATTAAATCTATGCCCAAGGTGTGCTGATGAATATTAACCAGCTTATCGGCTACAATTTTTGCTCCCAGGGTGCGTTGTATTTCTTCACCGGTGGCATCGCCAGCATGTAGGATTCTTCGTCTTTTATGGGCGCCTTCAAGAGCTAGGGCAAAGCCGCCGCCAGCTTCGGTTTCAGCGCGATCAAAGCGAGCTCCCATTTGGATTAATTCTTTTACTCTTTCTACTCCTTCGGTAACTAAAATACGTACCGATTCTTCCTCGCACAAGCCGGCTCCGGCATTGATGGTGTCTTCAAAATGAAATTCAGTTGAATCCTTAATTTGGTCAATGGCTGCAGCAATGCCGCCCTGGGCTTTTTTTGTGGCAGTTTCACTGATTTTGTCTTTGGTAAGGATGATGACTTTGCCGTATTTGGAGGCTTCGAGCGCGGCAGAGAGTCCGGCAATACCTCCGCCTACAATCAAAAAATCACATTTTTCTAAGTTTGGCATATCCTATTATACAATATGGGGTAAGTTGGTGCCAGGCACGAGTTGTGCCTGGCACAGAGTTCATGCTAAACTATGAAACCGATGAGTATTCAAGATATAGGTCTTATATGCATCCAATATACTAATACCAGCCCAGTTTTTAAGGGGGCGGCGGTGGCGATGGTGGGGATTTTGGCGCTGCTTTTTGCTTTTTGGATGAAGGAAAAGTGGAAAGAACCGCTTAAAGGCGGTTTTATTGTTTTTATTGCCATTGCTCTCTTTGCTTTGGCTTACGGGCTGTTTCTTCTAATTTTTAGACCAAATTGGTGGGCTTTGCCGTATTAATGGGGGATCGTCTAATGGTAGGACAGCAGACTCTGACTCTGCGTGTGAGGGTTCGAATCCTTCTCCCCCAAAAATTTTGCGCCAGCAAAATTTTCCTTAATT
>JABMSE010000159.1 GCA_013204645.1 Candidatus Saganbacteria bacterium
ACAGAATTAATTCTGTTGATTTTAAAACAGGAACCGAGATTTCAATCTCGGGATTTTAATGGGCAAAATGAAAAAGATTGAAACCGTTAAAAATAGTTATGCGCAAAGGGACTACAATGTCCACATTGAATTTCCTGAGTTCACTTGTGTTTGCCCCAGAACCGGCCTCCCCGATTTTGCCACTATCATCATCGATTATATCCCTGACAAAAAGATTGTGGAACTAAAATCACTCAAGTTATATTTTGTCTCTTATCGCAATGAAGGTGTTTTTCACGAAAATGCGGTAAATAAAATTTTAGACGACATTGTTGCTACATGTTCACCGCGTCAGGCAAAAGTGGTGGGGGAATTCGGGATGCGGGGGGGAATAAAAACAACCGTTACAGCGTGCTATCGGCATCCCTGAGCATTTGAAGCTCGATGGGAACCTCTTCTCCTAAGGGTGCAACCCGTGGATCGTGTCTAGCAATAATGGAAAGCACCTCACCACTCACTCCGATTTGTTCCAAAAGACGGGCCCCAGCTTCTCCATGGTGTTTATGAATATAAAATCTTCTGAAGCGGCGGTGGTCCTTCCCAAAATCAGCTAAACGATTATAAAACTTAGGAAAGAAATAACGGATTATCACCAGGTTGGATTTAGTAATCAGGGAGTTTTTCTCCAGCACTTTACCGATATCATGCAGAAGACCTAAGCGAACAAGTTTGCGCGCATCAAGCTCGGGATGACCATAAGATGCCTCAAGCATTTTCCTGGCAACCACCACCGCATGCTTTTTTTCAAAACCCGGAAGCTGGTTAAAAAGAGACATTTCCTCAATGGTGAGATAGCTGCGGGCAAAAACAGCATCCTTTTTGGCATAGCGGGAAAACATTCCAAAGTAGAATTGCCGGAAGCGGTACCAAGGACTAGCCAGCATCGATCCCTCGCCTTAAGGAGGAAACAAATTTTAGTGCGGCCTTGGTTTTTTTCTTGGCAATCAAATCTACAATCGCCGATCCAACAATTACGCCATCAGCAATTTTGCTAACCTCGGCAGCCTGAGCCGGCTTTGAAATTCCAAAGCCAACGGCTACTGGTAAGTCTGAATATTTTCTAATTCTTGAAACTAATTGCTTTAAGTCAGCAGCTAATTTATCGCGTTTTCCGGTAATCCCAGTTGCAGCAATTAAATATATAAAACCGGAGGACTTTTCTGCTATCAGTTTGATCCTGTCTTCTGTACTCGTTGGTGCTACAAGAAAGATATTCGATATTAGATATTCGATATTAGATATTTGGAATTCATCTGGAGGTAAGTCGGGAATAATCACGCCATTAACCCCCACCCTCTCGGCCTCCTTATAAAACTTATCAATACCATACTTAAAGACCAGATTATAAGCGAGCATGAAGCAGATCGGGATTTGGGTTTTCTTGCGGACTTTTGAAACCAACTTGAAAACATCAGCTAAGGAAACATTATTTTTGAGTGCCCTAATATGAGAAGCTTGGATAACCGGGCCATCAGCCAAAGGGTCTGAAAAAGGAATCCCCAGCTCAACAATATCAGCTCCGGATTTTTCAAGATCATAGATCAGCTTTTCTGTGGCCTTTAAGCTCGGATCCCCCGCAGTTATAAAAGTTATTAAGGCTTTTCTCTTCTTAAAAGCTTCTTTAAGGTTTGACATGTAGGAAGTATATCAAAATAGCAAAAAATGGGCAATCCAGGGATTGGTGATATATAATTTATCCTTCGCGATATTAGAGGATATAGTGAAAAAGTGAAATTTTTGCCAAAAGGTACCGATAAGGATCAGTATGCGTATACCTGGTCGATTAAAAATATGGATGGTAACCCCGGAGATGCACCGCATCAAAAAAACCGGGGGATTAGCAGATGCAGTTACGGGAATGTGCGAGGGACTAGTTAACCTCGGGCATAACGTAACCACGGTAATGCCAAAACACAATGGCACCTTGGAATTCTTTCTGCGGAACCGCATTAATCCATCCCATTTCTGTGACCTAAATATTAGGATAGGCGATCTCGATGTTAAAAGCGAGGTTTATAAAGCATCAATTAAACACGGAGATTCTCGCATAAATTTCTTTTTCGTTGATACGGTTGATTGCTTGCAGTTCGGCAACCGCACCAAAACTTATGGCTACAAAGATGACCCTTATCGCTTTTTCTTTCTTGACCGCGCAGTCCACGAATTATATATACATATTGCCCAACGAGCTGCGGCAAAAGCAGGAATGAAAAGGCTGCTTCCCCATGTCATACACGGCCATGATTGGCAAAGCGGTTTCACCCCATTTTTTCTTAAAAGAGATCCACAATCAGCGAAAGTGCCTTTTGTCTACAGTATCCACAACCTTGGTTATGGATTTGCTAATGCCCTGGGGCTTCCTGAATTTTCTCATTTAACGGGGATTCCCATGAATGAAAATCCAGACCTCTTTAGCTGGAACAAGGGCATTGAATTCTATGGCCTTGTAAGATCCCATAAAGTCGCTATTATGTACAGCGATATATTGGCAACCGTAAGCCGAGAACATGCCCGAGAACTTATGGCAGGAGAAACTCCTCCCCCTGGCAATTTATATGAAGGGGTTTTTGCGGCGGAGGGCGCAGATGTGCGAGGAATTATCAACGGGTTGCCTGACTACTTTAGGCCCCAACATTTTCATGAGGCAGGCACTATCCCCGCAAATTTTAGTGCAGAAAATCAGGCGGGACGAGCAATTAACCGTGCGGCTCTTCAGGGCAGATTTAATCTCCCGCAAAGAGAAGACGCTATGATTGTTGTTTCTTCCTCCCGCATCGCCTGGCAAAAAGGTATCGATGTGGTTGCCAGGTCTCTCTCGGCAATGCTTAGAAAAGTTCCCGGGGCCCAATATATTTTTATTGGTGACGGAGAAGAAGAACATATCCGAAAGTTACAGGAACTAAGTGGAAATTTTGGAAGCCAAGTAAGATATGTTCCTTTTAACGAAGAGCTTGAAATGCTCGCTCTAGCAGGCGGAGACGCCATTCTTATGCCATCCAGATATGAGCCCTGCGGCCTTAATCAAATGAAGGGACATATGCTTGGATGTCTCCCAATTGCTAATGAAACCGGAGGATTAAAAGATACGGTTATCGACGGGCAAACTGGTTTTACTTTTCGTGGAGTAACCAAAAGAAATTTAGTTAGAACGATTGATGAAACCTGGCAAGCATTCCAAGCTAGAGATCGTTGGGCTGATATGATAGGAAACTGCATGTTACTTGATTACTCATGGACAACTCGTGCCGAAGAATACGTGGAGCTATACCGCGAAGCATTAAAGGCTTCTTAATATATCTTACTTACCTCCCCCACATCCTTATCTCCCCTCCCCGACAAACAAACAATTATTGATTGAGACCTGTCTAATTTTGGCGCTAATTTTTTAAGATAAGCAATCGCATGCGCAGATTCAAGGGCAGGAATTATGCCTTCGCTTCGGGAAAGAAGTTTGAAAGCCTCTAGCGCTTCCTTATCATTTGCAACTACATACTCGGCTCTTCCGGTATCTTTTAGATGACTGTGTTCCGGACCAACACCGGAATAATCAAGGCCGGCTGAAATAGAATGGGTGTTTTTAATCTGTCCGGTCTTAGTTTGAAGGATATAATCCATGGACCCATGAAGAACCCCAACTGATCCAGCAACAATCGATGCCGCACCAGCTGCTTCAACGCCCACCATTTTAACCCCACTATCCTCTAGAAAAGGATAAAAGAGGCCAATTGAATTACTGCCCCCTCCCACACAGGCTACCAAATAATCCGGCTCTTTGGCCTCTGCTTTCAAAAACTGGGCCTTGGCTTCTTTTCCAATCACCGACTGGAAATCGCGCACCATCATGGGATAGGGATGCGGACCCACACAGGAACCCAAACAATAAAAAGTATCGCGCGGATGTGCCATCCAATCCCTTAGGGTTTCGTTTATAGCATCCTTTAGGGTGCGGCTTCCGGATTTTACCGGAGTAACCTTGGTACCCAAAAGCTCCATGCGAAAAACATTTAAGGCCTGGCGTTTGACATCTTCTTCGCCCATATAAACCACACATTCAAGACCAAAAAGAGCGGCAGCCGTTGCAGTTGCCACTCCATGCTGGCCAGCACCAGTTTCGGCAATAATCCTTTTCTTTCCCATCCGAACGGCTAAAAGCAGCTGGCCTAAGGTATTATTGATTTTATGGGCGCCGGTATGGGCTAGATCCTCTCTTTTTAAATAAATCTTTGCGCCGCCCAATTCCTCGGTTAGTCTTTCAGCAAAAAACAAAGGGGTTGGACGCCCAGCATAATGCTCAAGATAATAATTGAGCTCCTCCGAAAATTTAGGATCATTTTTTGCCGCTAGATAAGCTTTAGTTAGTTCATCCAAAGCCGGCATTAAGGTTTCCGGCACAAACCTTCCACCAAATTTACCAAAATGGCCACTTGCATCAGGCAGTTTTGAATATGTCATTATGGGATTATTATATTCTATCTGGGATAAGGGATCAATAGTTGGATTTGCCATACGCATAGAAATCTCTTATAATAGTAATATAATGATTTGTCAAAAATGTAAAAAAAGACCAGCGAGCATTCATGTAACCAAAATCTTAAATAACAAGAAAACCACCCGCCACTTGTGCAGCCAGTGTGCGGCCGAAGAAGGCTTGCTTCCGGGGGGGATGGGAATTGATGATTTAACTAGCCTACCGGGTTTCATTGAATTTCCCGATATGTTTGCCTCACTTTTCAAGCGCCGTCCTTCGGAGCGTTTCTATGACTATTTTTCCGATGAAGCCCAAAAACTGCTCCAGCTGGCCTCCGAAGAAGCCAAGCGTTTAGCACATGACCATGTTAGAACCGAGCATCTCTTGCTGGGTATAATTAAGCAAGAAGGCATGGGCGCCAAAGTCCTAAAAGACCTAGGGATTGATATGGTCAATCTCTTCTCGGACGTAGAAGCCTTAATTGGCCACGGCGAAGGTTCCCCGGAAAAAATCGTACTTTCTCCTCGAGCAAAAAAAGTACTGGAGCTATCCTATAACGCATCCCGCGAACTTGGCTTTAATTATGTGGGATCTGAACATATCCTTTTGGGAATTATTCGCGAGGGAGAAAGCATTGCCGCCCAGGCGCTACACAAAAGAAAAGCAACCTTTGACAAAGTAGCCAGCACCATAATTATTGAGGCTGAAAAAGCACTCGGAGCACAGCTTGGCCCAGAACTAGGCCCCCCCGAAGATGACTTTGGTTCGGGAGAAGCGTCCCCAGAAGATATTGAGCAGGGTGGTGGTATGTTTGGCTTCCCGGCCCTAGGGCTCGGTGCTCCACCCCGCAAAGCCAAACCAGCTTTAACTAGTTATGGAAGAGATTTAACTGCTATGGCACGCGAGGGAAAACTTGATCCAGTTATTAACCGGCAAAAAGAAATTGACCGCATCATGCGAATTTTATCTCGCCGCACCAAAAATAATCCGGCGCTGCTCGGAGATCCCGGCGTTGGAAAAACCGCCATTGTTGAAGGTTTAGCCGATCGCATTATCAAAGGTGACGTACCCGATGTTTTACGGAACAAACAGATTATTTCTTTGGACCTGGGAGGCCTGGTGGCAGGCACTAAATATCGCGGGGAATTCGAAGCTCGCGTTAAGAAAATTTTGGATGAAATTCTAGCCAAGAAAAGACAAATCATTCTTTTTATTGACGAATTACATACCTTAGTAGGTGCTGGAGGAGCAGAAGGTGCGATTGACGCAGGCAATATGCTAAAACCAGCCTTGGCCCGGGGAGAACTTCAGGTAATCGGTGCCACAACCATTGATGAATACCGCAAAAATATCGAAAAAGATGCGGCACTAGAACGTCGTTTCCAACCGGTACTCGTACACGAGCCATCAGTTGAATTAACCATTGATATTTTAATCGGCCTACGTGAGCGCTACGAAGCTCACCATAAAATAAAAATTCCTGATGCAGCGCTAATCGCAGCTGCTTCACTGGCCGATCGCTATATTTCCGATCGCTTTTTGCCGGACAAAGCAATTGATGTTATGGACGAAGCCGCAGCAAAGGTTAGATTGCGTCTTTTATCTCCGGTAAAAAACATTAAGGCTTTGTCCCGCGCCATTGAAAAGGAAAAAAGGGAAAAGGAAGCCGCACTGGGCGCCCAGCAATATGAAAAGGCAGCAAAATTAAGGGATAAGATTGTTGAAGCCGAAAAAAAATTAAAGGCCCTAGAAAAAAGCCGTGAAGAAGAAATTGAACACGGCGAAGCCATGGTTACGGAAGATGATATTGCTGAAATTGTATCGGACTGGACAGGTATTCCGGTTGTAAAACTAACCGCTGCCGAAACTGAGAAGCTAGCGCGCATGGAAGAAGAGGTCCACAAGCGGGTAATTGGCCAAGATGAAGCTGTGCGGGGAATTTCTCAAGCCATCCGCCGCGGCCGGGCTGGATTAAAACCACCCCAGCGACCGATTGGCTCTTTTATCTTTGCCGGGCCAACCGGAGTTGGAAAAACCGAAGTTGCAAAACGCTTGGCAGAATTTATGTTCGGCACCCAGGCCGCCTTAATCCACATCGACATGTCAGAATTTATGGAAAAACACACCGTATCGCGCATGGTGGGTGCCCCTCCGGGATATGTTGGTTATGAAGAGGGCGGAAAATTAACCGAAGCAGTTCGACGAAAACCTTATTCGGTAATTCTTTTTGATGAAATTGAAAAAGCTCATGGTGATGTCTTCAATATAATGCTGCAAATCCTAGAAGAAGGAAGACTTACCGATGCCAAGGGGCATGTGGTAGATTTTAAAAACACCGTTATTATTATGACCTCCAATGTGGGCCAAAAAATGATTGTGGACCAGGGTGCGATTGGTTTTATGGCCCGCGAAGACCGCGAAGCAACCTACGACAAGATGAAAGATACCGTCCTCGATTCCATGAAAAAGCAGTTCCGGCCAGAATTTCTAAATCGCGTCGATGAAATAATTGTTTTTCATACCCTAACTGATATTGAATTAAAAGAAATTGCTGGTTTAATAATTTCGGATGTCCAAAAACAAATGAGAAACCAGGAAATGACGCTAGAGCTAAGTGATGAGGCCAAAGATATTATTGTAAAAGAGGGCTACGAACCAAAGTTTGGGGCAAGACCTCTGCGCCGCGCCATTCAGCGTTTGATCGAAAACCCACTTTCAAATAACATTATTGACGGAACCTTTAAACCGGGTGATAAAATTGCCGCTGACGCCAAGGATGGAAAAATTGTTTTTGAAAAAATTGGTGAAACCAAATCTTTTCCTCCTAAAAAAGAAGACACAAAAGAGCCGAAGCCACCTTCCAAAAAAAAGCTTAAGAAGAAATAGAATAATGCTCTGCTAATACT
>JABMSE010000160.1 GCA_013204645.1 Candidatus Saganbacteria bacterium
AAATCAACAGAATTAATTCTGTTGATTTTTTGTTCAAACCGCGAATTTATTCGCAGGCTCCAAGAAAATCAGCATTGATTCCCCTCTGGTTTTATATCGGAAGAATATATGAAAAATTTCAGATGATTTGTAACTATTTAGAAATCGTAGCAGCAAACAAATCGTCAACAGATAATTCATCCATACAATTAGGCCGGATGTCGCATTTTTTCTTATAACAAACCAAGCAATCCATCTTTGGATAAACCTTTTTTCCTAACCCATAAAGGTCAATCTCATAAGGCGAAGTTGGCCCAAAAAAAGGCAATGATTTTCTTTTTCAAGGCAATGCCAAAATGCATAGCTAAGCTATCCGAAGTTACTAGCGCCTGACATTGGTTGATTACCCCGGCAAAATTTCGCAAAGTATGGATACCTGCATTGGGCATCCCCGTTTCTTTGGCAATAATTCTATTGCGCTCCTTTTCTTCTTCTCCCCCCAAAATAAGGGATACAACCCCCAGGTCTTTTTTTAATTTATTAATCAACTCAATCGTCTTTTCAATACTTAAGGCTTTAAGCTGCCAACGCTTACCGGCCCCAGTATTTATCCCAATGATCCGATCGTTAACCGTAACCCCCAAATCCACCACAACTTTTTTCCCATACTTAATTTCTTCCGGCGTCAGATCAAAAATGTAAGGGCCAACCTTTATCCCCAACAAGTCACCCATATGCTCTTGAAAAGTCTTACGGTTTTCCTTCTTTAATTCATTGGCTTTATCCAGACCAAAACGAGAAATCGCCGACATATCAAACCAGGCGCAAGGGGTGTAGGTAATTTTGCCATCCTTAACATAGGCACCTAAAATCTTTTTGGATTTGATCTTAGACGCTAATTCACAAGCGTTAAAATCATCCTCCAAACCAATTACCAAGTCATAATCGCCCAAATCCCCCCTCTCCTCCCAGACAAAAACCCGATCAATCAAAGGGTTGTTTAAAAGGACCTCTTTGCCGGATGGATAAGTTAGCCAATGGCAAATGGGGACGGACCCCAAAACCGAAGTGGTGCGCAAGACATCCCCTATGGCTCCCAATTTAATAATTAATATACGCATGTGGTATAATGTATTTTAGCATGTCTTTTGCCCTATTTTTAGTCATAATCAATGTCTTTAAACTTTGGATCGCCCGCTATTTGCCCCTGCTAGGAGATGAGGCCTATTATAATCTCTGGGCAAGCTATCCAGCGCTAAGCTATACCGACCATCCGCCGATGATTGCTTTTATGCATCTTTTCTTAAATGCCAGATTTGCAGGCAATGACCTTGGAATCCGCTTGGGGGCTATTGCTTGCGTTTTGTTTTCAACCTGGATAATCTACCTTATCGGCAAAGAAGCCTTTGGCAAGCGGGTAGCGATAGCCTCCGCAGTTTTATTTAATATTATCCCAACCTATTTTGCCGGAGGACTGTTTTTGACCCCTGAACAACCGCTTATTATTTTCTGGCTTTTGAGTATGTACGCCCTGGTTAAAATAATCAAAACCCATAAAAAAGGCTACTGGTACCTTTTAGGCCTTACCGTGGGACTCGGCCTCCTAAGCAAATTTCCGATGGTCTTAATTGGACCGGGAATCCTGCTATTTTTGCTTCTTTCAAAAGATAATCGCTACTGGTTGACGAAAAAAGAACCTTATTTGGCCTGCGCCCTGGCCTTAATAATATTCTTACCGGTCATAATCTGGAACTTTCAACACGGCTTCCCATCCCTTCTACACCATGGCGCAAGAATCGGCAGTCCCAATTACCTTGAAAATCTCGCCTACTTTGTTGTCTTGCAGCTTATAATGTTTTCCCCACCCCTCTTTATCTTTGCCTGCACAACATTTTTCTATGACTTTTGGAGGAAAATAAAATCTTGGGATAATTATTCCCTGCTTTTTGTCTTAATCTCTTTACCGGCATTCGTCGCCTTTCTCCTGATAAGCCCCTTTACCCTGGTGGGCGGACATTGGACTTCTACCGTCTACTTAGGGATCACAATCTTGCTCTGTCACAAAGTTTTAGCTGCTTTCCATCACCCTTTAAAAAACATTTGGGTTTGGATAAATATTATGGTTATCGTAGTCATAAATGTTTTGTTTATCGGCTACTACGTATTTCTTCATCCCGTGCCAGCTGATCTCTTAGGAAAAGAATACACAATTAATAAGGAACTCCCACAATACATCAAAAAGGCTAAAGTGGACTATGTTTTCTCAAATCAGATGGGGGTTGCAAGCCTGGTAGCATTTTACGGAAAAACCAATGTCTATATGCCGAAAGGGTTATGGAAACAATTTGATATCTGGGGCCAGCCAAACATAAAAAAGGGAGATGACATCCTCTATTTTGCCTTCGCTAACGAAGATGCCTATAAAAAATTAAAACCCCTTTTCAGGCGAGTTGAAATTGACGAAAACAAAAGGCTCTTTGCCAAAGATTCGGATATACCATCAAAAACCAAGGTCCTTAAATGCACAGGCTTTAAAGGGGGAAGATTACCATAGCATCCCTATCCATTGTTATTCCCACCTATAATGAAGCAGAAAACATAAAACCCTTGGTTGAGCAAATTTTTGCCTCCACTAACCAGGGAAAAATTGATATTGAAATAATCATAGTTGATGACAATTCACCAGATGGCACAGCAACGCTGGCCGAGGAATTATCTAAAAAACTTCCAATTGTGATTGTAAACCGTAAAACAAAAAAAGGGCTTGGTTCTGCCATTATTGATGGCATCTATAGAGCAAGCTCACCCATCGTGTGCGTTATGGATGCGGATTTAAGCCACCCCCCTTCTGCAATTCCTGAAATGTATAAATTAATTGAAGAAGGCAGCGCCCAGCTGGTGGTGGGCAGCCGCAGAACAGAAGGTGGAGGGACTTCCGAGTGGATATGGTATCGCAAAGTAGTTCATGGAGTAGCCCGGGGCTTAGGATCATTTTTAACTCCGATAAAAGATATCACCTCCGGTTTTTTTATGTTTGAGCGAAAGATCATAGATAACATTAAACTGGAACCCAGAAGCTGGAAAATTGGGCTTGAAATAATGGTTAAAGGCAAATATGATAAAGCCCTCGAATATCCCATTGTTTTTTCCGAAAGGGGAGCAGGGAAAAGCAAGATGGGAACAAAAGAAGTTATAGCCTATTTGGGACATCTTTTGTCTTTAACTTTTTACAAAAAACAATGAAAGACCTGTCAATCATTATTGCAACCACCAATAACAAAAAACTCGTAGGAGAGTGTCTGCTTTCAATCTATCACAGCACACATAAAGTTGGCTTTGAAATCATTGTAGTTGACAATGCCTCAAGCGATGGCTCACAAGACATGGTTTTGAAAACTTTTCCCGAGGTAACCCTTATTGAAAATAAAGAAAATGCTGGGTTTGTGCATGCCAGCAACCAGGGATTAAAAATTTACCAGGGGCGCTACGCCATGCTCTTAAATGATGACACCATTGTATCTCCGGGTGCCCTCGATATTCTAGTTGAATTTATGGATGCTCACCCAGATGCCGGCGCCTGCGGGCCAAAACTCCTAAACATAGATGGAACAATTCAACATCAGGGAGGGATTTTTGGCAGAAAATTTTGGCAGGCAAAAAAGCCAATTGTGGTTGATTTTGTAATTGGTGCTGCCCTGGTGGTTAGGCGCGAAGTTATCGACAAAATAGGCATTATGGACGAAAACCTTTTCTTCTATAATGATGACCTGGATTGGTGCCTAAGTATGAGAGAGGCCGGCTATAAAATCTATTTTGTTCCCCAGGCGCAAATTACGCATTATGGGGGCTACAGCAGCCGCCGTACCTTTAAGCCAAGACTTTTTATAGAGGGTTTTAAGGGGGGGCTTTATTTTTGCCGAAAACATTATGGGGAGGCGGCTTTCAATGTCTACCGCTTCCTCCTCGTCCTCATCCTTATCCTTGTCCTCCCCTTCAAGCTATTTAACCAAGTCAAACTAGGCGCCTACAGCAAGATTATCAGCATTGCCTGGCGTGGACAAATCCCAAAACCTGTGATAAAATAAGATTCTATGAAAGAAAAGATCCATCCTAAATACCATAAAACCACAGCCGTTTGTGCTTGTGGGGCAAAATTCATCGTTGGCTCAACCAAAGAGAATCTTCGGGTTGATATTTGCTCAGCCTGCCACCCTTTATTTACGGGTAAACAAAAACTACTGGATATCGAAGGTCGTGTACAAAAATTTAAAAAGAGATACGCTGGTGTAACCCCACCCAAGAAAAAACCTGCTAAGAAAAAGAAACGCAAAAAAAAGTAGCCCCAAAGGATAAAGGACTCCTATGTTTCTAAAAAAACTAAAAAACGTAGAAAAGCGCTATCTGGAGCTTGAAAAACTTTTAAGCACCCCTGAAATCATCTCTGATCGAGAAAAATTTTCAACCTACTCTAAAGAATTGGGGGACATAAAAGACCTTTATGAAAAAACCAAGGAATACAAAGATACCCTAAAGGAGATCTCGGATACGAAATCCTTATCTTCTGAAGCGGACATGAAAGAGTTGGCTGAGGCTGAACTTGATAAATTGGAAAAAAGAAGACAGGAATTAGAAAAGGCAATTGAAATCCTTCTTATCCCCAAAGACCCACTAGATGAGAAAAATATTATAATGGAAATCCGCGCCGGAACCGGCGGCGATGAAGCTGCCCTCTTTGCCGGCGAGCTCTTTCGCATGTACCTACGCTACGCCGAAAGGAATAACTGGAAAACCGAATTAATCAGCTCTAACCCTACGGGACTGGGCGGCTACAAGGAAGTAGTTTTCAACATTATCGGCAAAGGTGCCTACAGCCGCCTAAAGTACGAAAGTGGGACCCACAGAGTCCAGCGGGTTCCCAAAACTGAATCCGGGGGAAGAATCCATACCTCCGCGGCAACTGTAGCAGTGCTTCCTGAAGTCGAAGAAGTAGATATCCAAATGGAGGCAAAAGACTTAAGAATCGATACCTATCGGGCCTCGGGCGCTGGAGGCCAGCACGTAAACAAAACCGATTCAGCCGTGCGCATAACCCACATTCCAACCGGCACGGCAGTTGCGTGCCAGGATGAGCGTTCCCAGTATCAGAATCGCTTCAAGGCGATGAAACTCTTGCGGGCAAAGATATTTGAAGTAGCAGAGGAAACTGAGAGAAAAAAAAGAGCCCAAAACCGCAAAATCATGGTGGGAACTGGAGATCGCTCTGAAAAAATCAGGACCTATAATTTCCCCCAAAGCCGCATAACCGACCACCGCATTGGGTTTACCATTCACCGTCTGGAACAGGTCTTAGACGGCGAACTTAATGAAACAATCGATGCCCTAATCACCGCCGACCGGGTTGCCAAGCTTTCCAATCTAAAGTAGATGCAAACCTGGACCATCAAAACCCTTCTTGGCTGGACTACTGATTATTTTAAAAAATTCAACATTGAATGGCCCCACCTGGAAGCAGAAATTTTGCTGGCCCATACTCTCAATTTAAAAAGAATCGAGCTTTATACCAACTTTGAAAGAGAATTAAAAAAAGAAGAGCTTGCCCAATTTAAAAAACTCATTCAACGCCGAAGCCTTCACGAACCCCTCGCCTATATTACACGCTACCAGCCCTTTATGTCTTTGGACTTCTATGTTGACCCGGCAGTTTTAATTCCTAGGCCGGAGACGGAAAAAATGGTGGAAGTTGTGATCGATGTGATTAAAAAGTCCAATGTCCAATGTCCAGTGTCGCTTCTGGATATTGGCACCGGCTCCGGCGCGATCGCAGTAACTTTGGCCAAATATCTTCCAAACATTAAAGTTATTGGTATTGATTCATCAGCCGATGCCATTAAAATCGCACAAAAGAACGCAGAAGCACATAAAGTTGCTGATCGTTGTCAATTTATGGTTGGCAATATGTTCGAAGGGATCAAACAAAAATTCGATATCATCGTCTCCAACCCACCCTACATCCCAACAGCAGACATTGATAAACTTGAAGCTGATGTAAAGGATTGGGAACCCAAACAAGCACTAGATGGCGGACCAGATGGCCTGGATTATATTAGAACATTAATTAATGAGGGCCCTAAATATCTAAAAGATGATGGCTATTTGATCTTTGAATTTGGCATTAATCAAGCGGAAAGGATAAAAGACTTGGCAAAAGGAATTTTCAAGGAATTTAAAATTATCAAAGACAATTCCGGCCTTGAACGTATTTTTATCGGCAAAAAGTAAAAAGGGGACACGAACCTTTTGGTTCCTGTCCCCTTTTTTGGAAATTTTACTTAATCAAGCAAAAAGATCCCGTTTTCCATAACCATTATTGGAGCCTTACCACTTTCTTCGGTATAAGAAATAACTACTTTGGGAGCCGTAATTATACAATCTATGTGCTGCCCCGACCTATTTTGCCCACCTGGGGTATCACCACTATTTTTACCAAAGGCAATATGAATAGTTCCCTCGGATTTTTCATCTTGAAGCAAGATCCCAACCACAGGAAATGCTGCTAATCCAATACCGAATTCTCCGATAACACTTGCTTCCTCATCATATTCCAAAACTTCATTAAATCTAGCCAAGTAATCGGCATTTTCGTAGCTCTCATCTTGCCAGGCAACACTTACAACCTTTCCATTTTCCATCACAATCTTTATGGGGGAAGGGACAAGGCCCAGCCCTAATCCAATTGACCCATCGACAACAATAACCCCATTAGCTCCGGTCTCAACCGGGGCAAGAAAAAGCTCACCACTGGGGACATTTCCTATCGTGCCCGGACCCAGCAAAACATCCACCACCGGCCCTCTCTCTGTTACATCCATGGTAAGATCCATGCCCTTAGCCGTGGTAACTTTGATAGTTTTAGCATCCTTGAGCAGCTCAACTAATTTTTTTGAGTTAGAATCCATTTGCGCAAAATTAGGTCGAAAACAGACCATCTCTCTGGTAATTCCGGGAGCATGCCCGGTTCGAACGGTTTCGGTGGCCACCCCAAGTATATATTGTGTCATAAGAACTCTTACCCTACCGGGAGTTTCTTCAGGTTTGCTTGTTACAAAGTTAAGAAAAAGATCATAATTTGAAAAAAGTGGGGGGAGAGTTCCTTCTGGCTCCAATTTTTTCTCCAAAGCATTATATTCTTCATCACTAATAAAAAGATCAGCCTGTGGGGTAGCTTGTCTTAAAATAGCTGCAAGGCCCTCTGGACTAAACCGATTTGAACCAATATCATAGGCCACTACCTGCGCACCAGAAGCCCGTGCCGCTTTTTCAAAAGCCCTGGCAATTTCAGCATTCTCCTGATCATAGATTATAAATACCCGCTCTGCTGCTTTCAATCCCAACATATTTTCTAAATAATTCTGTGCTCCAGAAACCAGGTTTTCCCCATTACATGAACCACCCTCTCCTTCTGTGCCAACAACACCTAAAACCGGTGCCGAAAGTCCCATTGAAACTGCGCCTATTACCATAACATATCAACCTCCTCAAATTTTAATCATTATCCTTCCAGAACCTTATCGCCACTAAATCCAAATAATTTCACTTTTTGCAAGTTTCTTGCTAAATTTCTATGCCCAGCTCCCTCACTGCATTTTCATGTGATATCTTGCGCCAGGCCTCATCAGACACCAGATTTTCCCAAAATTCTAGGGCGGCACCAATATCACTCCAGGGAGATTCAAGACCACAAACAATTCGATCGGCCCCCAAAAGGCCAATAATCTCTACTATTCTACCCTCGGTCAATCCACTTTCTTCTCTAAATATTAGACAACTTTCCATAATCCAGGAAATATCAAAGAGGATTCCAGCTTGATCTTGATACTGAACAATCCTATCAAATCCCCAAAGTGCCCCCAAGTGGGTGGCAATAATTATGGATCCAGGAAGCATCTCTTTTAAATGTAAAATATGTTCGGGCCAAGTCAGTATTTCCTTATGCGGGCCTTGAGGATCAATTCCCGTATGAGCAATAACAAACATTCCATATCCCGAAATTCTCCTATACACAGCTCTTAAAAGTGGAGAACTCACCTCAAAACCTTGCCAGCAAGAATCCAGGGCAATACCACGAATTCCTGCCTCGGCTAAACGCTCAACCTCTGCTTCATTGTCTGGGCAACCAAGGTGAATTGTTCCGGTAGGAATCAAACTGGAATATCTTGGGTCCTGTGCAATCTCAATGGCAAAATCATTCGCTGCCCGGACATGTTCTGGTTTTTGTGCAAAATTTTTAACTACTCTCACTCTAATCCCATGCGCGGCCATGGTTTCAGATGCCTCCTCAACTGACCCTCCCCCATAAACCGCAGGAATACCATACCCACCTGCCATTTGCAAAAATCTTTGCGGGTATTTAAAAGCATGCGCATGCACATCCACAATAGGATAGCGGGGGCGATATGGGGTGGTCGGTCTAATTTCTATTGGCATATCACTTTATTATCGCCCAATCTTCCACAAAATTTCATTAAAACTAAAAATTAAGTTATACTATTATTACCATGGAAAAAGATAAACTAAAACCGGCAATCAGAGCTCTAAAAAGGGGTGAAGTTATTGCTTTCCCCACTGAGACAGTTTTTGGGATTGGGGCAGCCTTAAATAAATCCCAGGCCATAAAAAGAATTTTTCGCTTAAAAAAGCGGCCCAAGAATAAACCGCTACAGGTTTTAGTGGCAAATCTTAATCAAGCCAAAAAGCTTGGGAAATTTAGCCAAAAAGCCCTCGATTTTGCAAAAAACAACTGGCCCGGACCATATACGCTGGTGGTTTATAAAACCAGAAAGGTCTCAAAACTTATTACCGGAGGAAGCACGAAGGTTGGAGTAAGAATTCCCGATCACAAGGTTGCCCTTTTTCTAATCCAAAAATGCGGGCCAATTGTGGCTACTTCAGCTAACCTGGCGGGAAAGAAACCGGCTTTAACTGTTAGGGAAGTTAAAAAACAACTACCACAAATCACCTGTGTGCTTTCGGGAAGGGTTAGGCGCCGCAAAGCCTCGACCGTAATCGACGCTACAAAAGGCTTTAAAATACTCCGTTAAAAACTAAACTTCAACTCATAATACTGTGATTCTTCAACCTGCGAAGTGGCCGTGTCATAGTATTTCTTATAATGAATCACAATTTTGGTAAAGTCATTAACTGGATAAGCGGCCGACCCGCCAATAATTGAGCCTTCCTCAAAAGAAAGGGAACGGAAATTAACAAATCGCGGTTGAGCAAAATAAGCCCCAACCTCAATGCCGTGCGGAAGCAAAGTATAAGCCTCAGCATTCAGAGCCGCATCACTTTCATTATAGTTTTCATACCTGACCTTCAAGGTGGTTAGGCCCAGGGCCGCAATGCCCATCTGTGCGATGTAGCCGTTTTTATTATTTCCGGTAGCTTCAGCAGATGCTAGATCAATGGGATTGCTTTCATATTCGGCGTTAAAGTAGCCAGGGACAAAACCATTATCCAAAAAACGATAACCTGCGCTCATCTCAGCTGCCGCAACCATAAAATCCCAACCCCACTCAATGCCTGCCCCATATCCACTACCATGATCAATCAGTTGGGCATATTCAGCATAGCCTTCAAATCCCCAAGGCAGGGGAACGCTTGCATCCAATCCCACCCCTGATACCTTTTGCACAACAGAAGTAGAAGGAACTGTCACGCCATCGCTATCGGTAATATAGGTTTGGCCTAAAACAACCATTGGATGAACTCTTTCTTCTAAGCGAATCCCGGTAATTGCCCTCTGTGTAGTTAAAGCCCTAACCACAACTTTGTCAAAATCAAGATAGCCTTTCCATGCCAGCTGGTCATTACTTAAAAGAATAGAACCAGTTAATCGCGTTGAAAAATTATCCATTAATAATCCATGGCCCCAGGTTACGTCCTCAATCACGCCATACATTAATCCTCTCTTGCCATCATCATAGCCGGCATGTCGAATAACCACATTATTAAAGTTTGGAGGAGTATTCGTGCCCAAAGCAAGATTACCATCCAAACCTAAAGTAAAAGGTCCAAAAGCTACATCCGGATGCCAGGATAAAGTTCCTACCTCACTGCTCCCTACTTTTACATAACCTAAACCTAAGCCCCCGAAATTAGAAATTAGCTGCGACGCATCCTCAGTTGAACTTATAGCAATGTCCTCGGCATAAGCCTGTGAACCAACAATTAACAATGACCCAATTAGCAACAATAAAATAAATGACAAATGTCTAATGACAAATGTCAAATGAATGTATTGCTCCGCAATATTATATATATAATTGGTTCCCCTACCACCATTTGTCATTTTTAATTTGTCATTTGTCATTTTTGTTTCCTCCTTTTAATGCCTAAAATGTCTCCTGCCAGTAAAAACCATGGCCAATCCCAGCTCATTGGCTTTATCAATTGATTCCTGATCGCGTTTTGAGCCTCCCGGCTGAATTATAGCATTCACGCCATATTTTGCAGCCAATTCTACTACATCTGGAAAAGGGAAAAAAGCGTCTGAAGCCAAAACCGCCCCCTTAACGTTTTCGCGGGAGCGTTGAAAAGCAAGTCCGGCTGCTTCAATTCTGCTCATCTGTCCTGCCCCGATGCCAAAAGCCTTGCCATTTTTAGCAACCACAATAGTATTAGATTTAACATACTTGGCAACCCCCCAGGCAAAAAAGAGATCTTCCATCTGCGCCAGAGTTGGTTGTTTATTGGTAACAATTTTAATCTCGTTTATACCTAGCTGAGCCAAATCTGGCTCCTGGACCAGGAGACCGCCGCTTACGCGCTTATAATCCATTCCAAAAAAGGGCTGCCCCATTGATTTTTCCCCCATCTCAATTACACGCAAATTCTTTTTCTCTTTTAAAATACTTAAAGCCCGGGGGGTATAGGAAGGAGCAATTACGACTTCAATAAATAATGACTTCATCTCGCTTGCTGTTTCCTCATCAATTCTGCGGTTGGCTGCAACAATACTACCAAAAGCTGAAACTGGATCACAAGACAAAGCCTTTTTATAAGCGGCAAGCAGGTTTTGCGCCTTAGCCAACCCACAGGGATTAGTGTGCTTAATAATCGCCACCGTGGGATCAGCAAAATAATTAACTGCTGACCAAGCCGCATCCATATCGACTAAATTATTAAAAGATAATTCCTTTCCATGCAACTGTTTTCCCAAAGCAATTTGTGATCCCAAGCCTTTTTCCCCTACCCCCACTTCGCGATAGAGCGCCGCTTTTTGATGCGGGTTTTCACCATAGCGCAAATCCTGTATCTTTTTTAAGAAAATTTCGGTTTCAGCTGGAAATTCCTCCTGGCCCTCAAACTGGGAAGTCAAATAGCTTACAATTATCGAATCATAGCCGCGAGTGTGCTTAAAGGCCTTAAGGGCCAGTCTATTTTTTGTTTCAGCACTTATATTGGCTTTTTCTTTTAACTCTTCTAGGATCAGGGGATAATCAGCTGGATCAACAATCACAGCAATATTTTTATGGTTTTTAGCGGCCGCGCGCACCATAGCGGGACCACCAATATCAATATTTTCAACCGCCTGATCATGGGTGAATTTTGGCTTGCTAATCACCTGAGAAAAGGGATAAAGATTACAAACTACAATGCTAAATGGATTGATCTTGTATTTAGAAAGCTCTTTTAGATGTGCAAGATTAGTCTGGTCAGCTAAAATTCCTCCATGAATAACTGGATGCAGGGTTTTAACCCGGCCATCTAACATGGAAGGATATTTAGTTAACCTGGAAACCTCAACAACTTTGATCCCGGCTTTCCTTAAGAATTTTGCCGTACCCCCGGAAGAGACAATCTCAAAACCTAATTTTTTTAAGCCTTTTGCAAATTTATCCAATCCTTTTTTATCGGATACAGATAAAAGAGCATACTTTTTCCCTTCCACCTTTCCCCTTTTGTCTTTTGCTTTCCTTTTCTTGGGTGCCCTCACTTTTTTCCTCATTTTATTTTTACCCTTCTTCCTTCTATCTTTAGCCTCCCTTGTGCAAACAACTTAATCGCCTGGGGATAGATTTTATGTTCCTGCTCTAGAATCCTGGCCGATAAAGTCTCCTCCGTATCGTTTTCTAATACCGGCACGGCTGCTTGGGCAATGATAGGGCCAGTATCACAGTCATCATCCACAAAGTGGACGGTAGCCCCTGAAACCTTCACCCCATAGTTGAGGGCAGCTTTTTGCACATTAAGCCCGGGAAAAGACGGTAAGAGGGCCGGATGAATATTCATCATCTTGCCTTGATAAGAAGAAAGCAGAGCCGGCCCAACTATTCTCATATACCCCGCTAAACAAACCAAATCCACTTTATGTTCCTCTAAAGTTTTAACAATTTCCAGCTCATAGGTATTTTTATCCTCAAACTTATTTTTCTCAAAAAGCCTGGTTGCAATCTTATGTTTTTTCGCCCGGGTTAAACCATAGGCCTCAGGATTATCAGAAATCACCACTGCGACCTTTGCGGGGATCTCACCTTTCTCGCAAGCATCTATGATGGCCTGCAAATTTGACCCACGCCCAGATATTAAAACACCTAAATTAATCATTAAATAATTATAACCTCTCCTTTACCACGCCCAATCTCCCCCATCAAAAAGGCCTTCTCGCCCTGTTTCTTTAAGAAAGCCAAAACGCGGTCTACTACCCTTTCCTCAACCACAACTATCATTCCAACCCCCATATTAAAGGTTTTAAACATTTCATCCTGGCTTACCTTTCCTTTTCTCTGAATAAATTTAAAAATATGCGGAACTGACCAGGAAGAAAGATCAATCACGGCCTGGGCCCTTCTGGGAATAATGCGGGATAGATTTTCCGGAATACCCCCTCCGGTTATATGGGCAATCCCCTTAACCTCGAAGCGCCTGATAAGCTTTAAAATAGTTGAAACGTAAATTTTAGTCGGGGTAAGCAAGATTTCTCCAGGCTTAGCCTCCAAATCGTCTGAGTATTCCTTGGGATTAAGTTTTGCGTGATCAAATAAAATCTTGCGTGCCAGGGTATACCCATTACTATGCAATCCTGACGATGCCAATCCAATGATACGATCGCCAGCTTTAATTTTTGCACCTCGAATTAGCTTCTTTTTCTCAACTTGCCCCACACAAAATCCAGCTAGGTCGTATTCTCCAACATGATACATATCAGAAAGCTCGGCTGTTTCACCACCCAGCAACTTACAGCCGGCTTGTTTACAGCCAATAGCGATTCCCTTGATAATCTTTTCAATTAAACGGGGTTGGACCTTCTGGCAAGCAATGTAGTCCAAAAAGAAAAGCGGGGTTGCTCCACAAGCTACAATATCATTAACATTCATGGCAACCAAATCAATCCCCACCGTAGTGTGGCGATTAAGGGCAAAAGCAATTTTAAGCTTGGTCCCCACCCCATCTGCCGCCCCAACCAGAAAATTCTTTTTGTTAATAGGATAAAGGCCACCAAAAAACCCAATGCCCTTGGCAAACTTCTTAATCCTTCTCACAACCTCATTGCCTGCACCCACATCTACTCCAGCCTGCTTATAGGTAATCATAAGTCCTCCTTTGCAAACGCCAAATCGCTAAATCAACAAACTCACAAAATATTATCTAGCAGCTTCAGCCGTTGCGGTTCCGTAATAAACATCTCCACCGCGGAGCACAATAAAATATCTGCATTCACGATTAGTACAAGCCCACGCCTTATAGCGAATAGAAACTGAATTATTGGAAAAATCTGAAAGCGGAACCATCTGGCCCTTGCCACACAGCTGGCATTTCGGATAACATCCTTCTGACATCCTTTTCACCCCCTTATTATTTAAAAAATAATTTCAAGCTCTGCAGGCGCTCGGGTATCTTTACCGGATACTGACCATTTAAACAAGCCAGACATAAGTTTTTTCCCGGCCAACTAATTGATTTAATCAAATTTTTAAGGCTTAAATAGCCCAGAGAGTCTGCCTCAAGATATTTTCGGATGCCGGAAACAGATAAATTGGCCGCAATGAGCTCAGCTTTCGTTGCCGTATCAATCCCATAAAAACAGGGATTTAGATTGGGGGGAGAAGAAATCCGCATATGGACTTCCCGCGCCCCAGCCTCGCGAATCAAACGTACAATTTGCCGGGACGTGGTCCCTCGAATAATTGAATCATCAATAATTATAACTTTTTTCCCGCGCACAGCATCCCGGATAGGATTTAATTTTAAGCGCACTCCTAGATCCCGTATTTCCTGGCTCGGTTGAATAAAGGTCCGGCCAATATAGCGATTTTTAATCAATCCCTCTTCATAAGGAATTTTAGATTCTGCAGCATAACCCATGGCAGCCGGCACTCCGGATTCAGGCACAGCCATTACCATATCTGCCTCTACCGGATGCTCTTTTGCCAGATATTTTCCCATATGAAATCTTGCTTCGTAGACATTTCTTCCTGAAATAACGCTATCCGGCCGCGCAAAATAGATGAATTCGAAAACACAAAAGGCTTCGCGCTCAGCCCTCTCCCAGGTTTTAGAGCGCAAGCCATCCTTATCAATCACTACAATTTCTCCGTTTGAAACATCCCTTACAAATTGGGCCCCAACAATATCGAGCGCACAGGTTTCAGAAGAAATAACCAAAGCATTATCAAGTTTGCCGATACAAAGAGGCCGAATACCACTCGGATCACGCACTGCAATAAGTTTATCTTTCGTCAGTATTATAATAGAAAACGCGCCCCGGCAATGCGCTAAGGTATCAACAATAGCGTCTTCAAAGTTTTCTTTTTTTGAAGTGGCAATCATTGCCGCTATAACTTCGGAATCCGAAGTCCCCACAAAACTAATCCCTTTATCCTTTAAATCATTGCGCAAAGCAACCGAATTAATTAAATTTCCATTATGGGCCAAAGCAATGGTACCGTATCTGGTATCAATCACAATCGGTTGAGCATTCTCCAAAATAGACATGCCGGTAGTAGAATACCTGACATGGCCCAAAGCCAAATTTCCAGCCAAAGCCCTTAAAGACACCTCATTAAATACTTGGTTAACCAAACCCATCCCCTTATGGCATTTGATATCAGAACCATTCGAAGCAGCAATCCCCGCCGACTCCTGGCCCCGATGTTGTAGGGCAAACAAGCCATAGTACACCGACTTAGCCGGCGAATCCTGGCTAAAATTATATATTCCAAATACGCCGCAGGCTTCTTTCATTTTATACCTTATATTCGTCCGTCCAGCAGGACGTACAAAGCTGGCAGAGGGGCTTTCCCAGGGCCTTCCCCAAATCCTCCAAAGTATTAAAGGCTAAACCATCTACCCCAATATATTCTTTAATCTGCTCAACTGATTTCTTGTGGGCAGCAAGCTCTTCTTTTGAACGGGTGGCAACGCCATAGATACAAGGCGCACGCAGAGGAGGACACGCCACCCTAACATGAATTTGCTTAACACCATTTTTGCGAAGCTTAACTACGAGATCGTTTTTCATCTGGGTTCCGCGCACGATCGAATCGTCACAAATAACCACACTCCTATCCGCTATCTTAGCTGGGACAGGAATAAGCTTAATTTTAGCTTCCCGGTCACGCTCGGCCTGGGTGGGCTGGGTATAACTTCGGCTGGCATAATCATATTTTATAAACACATCATCGAAGGGGATCTTTGATTCCTGAGAATATCCAATGGCATGGCCAATGCCCGAATTTGGAACGGCTGCCACAATATCAACATCAACTGGATAGCGCCGTGCTAGGGCTGCGCCTAAGTTTCGTCGGGCAATGTCAACTGACAAGCCATCAATGGTTGAGGCCACATTTGCCGTATAAACCCATTCAAAAGAACAATACTGGGTAAAGTTTGACGGGATTATCTTTTTAGTTTCGCACTTAGAATCCTCGATTTCTAAAATCTCTCCTGGTTTAACATCCCTTTCAATTGTAAACCCTAAGTTTACAAAAGAACAAGACTCAGAGGTCACAGCAATGGCACCATTTCTTTTTCCAATAATCATGGGCCGGAAAGCGTGTTTGTCGCGGGCAGCGTAGATTTTTCCCTTGGTTAAAAGGACCAGAGCATAGGCTCCTCTGATTCTTTCTGCCATTGTCGCTATGCCATCAACAAAATCATTGCCCTGGGCAATAAGCTTAGCAATTACTTCAATGTCTGAATCAGTATAAAAGGAATGGCCCTCTTTTTTAAGTTCGTCAATCAAAGCCTCGCGGTTGACAATATTTCCTTCAAAACAAATGGTAAATTCACCCATTTTTGAATCAAGTTTAATGGGTTGGCGGTCGCTCAAGGAGGTGTGGCCAATTGCCATGGTACCATCCAATCCCGCCAAATCATCGGTAAACGTTCCCCTCACTAATCCACGATGGGTACGAATCTTTAGATTCTTACCATCAAAGCTTGAAATCCCACAATATTGCTGGCCGCGATGCTGAAGATAAAAGGTACCAAGAAAAACATCTTCAAGCACATTTTCTTTTCCGGAAACCGCGAATATTCCACACATTTTATTTTTCCCCCATTATTTGGACTATAACCTTTCGGCTCCGGGGCCAATTATCATGCAAGCAAAGCTTTGATTTCGTCCATAGCGCGATCTTCTGGCACAAGCTTAACTTCCCCGTTTTTGCGCAGCTTAATTTCAACTTTGCCGTCTTTCAATGCCTTACCAATAATTACTTTGATCGGAATACCAATTAAATCAATATCTTTTAACTTAACCCCAGCACGCAACTCCCTGTCATCTAAAAGTATCGCAACCCCTGCCCCTCGTCCCTGGCTATATATTTTCTCTGCAACTTCCATCTGCTCAGGAATACTTGAATTAACTGGAATAATTGCTACTTTGTAAGGAGCCAAGGTCATCGGCCAGACAATTCCGTCCTTATCGAAGCTTTGCTCAACCGCTGCCTGGGCGGTCCTTCCTATTCCAATACCATAGCAACCCATGATCATGGTCTTTTCCTGATTATTTTCATCCAGATAAACACACTTCATTTTTTCGGAATATTTCGTACCGAGCTTGAAAATATGGCCCACTTCAATTCCCCGCAAAACGTCAAATTTGCCTTTTTTGCATTTCGGGCAGACATCGGAGCACAAAGCAAAGCGAATATCTCCGATCAAATCCGCCTTATAATCCCGACCATAGCTAACATCCATAATATGATGGTCTTTCTTATTGGCTCCAGTAATGCCATTTTCAATAAGCGGCACGCAATTATCCGCTACAATTTTAATCCCTTTTAAGCCAACTGGGCCAGAAAACCCAAGCGGGGCTTTGGTAACTTTTTCGATAACCTTTTCGCTTGCCAATCTTAAATCTTGCACCCCTAAAACTCTTTTTAATTTAGCCTCATTCAATGCATGATCCCCACGAACCAGGGCCACAACTGGCCCAGTTTCCGTCTCATAAATCAAGGTTTTAATCGTCTTGTCTGGACTGGTTTTTAAAAAGGCAGCAACTTCTTCAATGGTCTTGGTTCCCGAGGTATGCACTTCCTTCAGAGCATTTTTGCTGGTTCCTGTTGACTGGCTATCAGCTACGCGAAACTCCCCCACCCCGGCCGACTCCCGGCTGGCAGCATAATCGCATTTTGGGCAAACAAAGAGTTCTTCTTCCCCAGTATCCGCCAGAACCATAAATTCCTGAGAAAACCCACCCCCAATTAAACCAGAATCTGCTTCTACCACTCGATATTTAAGGCCCAATCTTTCAAAAATACTGCAATAGGTTTTATACATATTTTGGTATTCTTTTTCTAAATCTTCCTGGGACGTGTGGAAGCTATAAGCATCTTTCATCATAAACTCACGACCACGCATTAAACCAAACCGGGGCCGGATCTCATCGCGGAACTTGGTTTGAATTTGGTAAAGATTAACGGGGAGGTTGCGGTAGGAACGAATGGCGTTGCGCACTAAGTCGGTTATAACTTCCTCATGGGTTGGGCCCAGACAAAAGTCTCTTTCATGGCGATCCTTTATACGAAAGAGCTCTTTGCCATACATGTCCCAGCGTCCGGTTTCTTTCCAAAGCTCGGCAGGCAAAAGAGATGGCATAAAGACTTCCTGGGCACCTGCTTTATCCATTTCTTGACGCACTACATTAGAAACATTATTTAAGACCCGAAAGCCAAGTGGTAAATAGGTGTAGATTCCTGCTGCAAGCCTTCTAATAAAGCCTGCTCGAAGTAATAACTTGTGGGAAACAACCTCCGCCTCTCTAGGATCCTCCCTGAGCGTTGGCACAACCAACTGGGACATTCGCACGATAGTCTTCTTCCTCCCCTTAAACATACCCTTGAAACAGGGGCCATTATAGCATAAATACGGGGGGAGGAAAAGAGGGAAAAATACAACTCATCCCCGCTTAACTAAGGCCTTCGCCCCCTTCTCTTAGAAAGAGAAGGGGCATTATGAATAATATTTTCGTAAACCATGTGCAATAGGGTACATAGGTAACATTTTAGTACAGGGACATAGGTAACACTTTCATTGCACTATTTTTCTTTCCTTCTCATTGAAAATACCTAACGGATAAAAGCTAAAACG
>JABMSE010000014.1 GCA_013204645.1 Candidatus Saganbacteria bacterium
CAATTGCCCCTAGCTTATCTAAATCAACAAACCTTGAAGCTTCTTCCCCATAGCCAAAAGTTCCGGATGCAACCATGACCGGATTTTTCATTTTTATGCCGGCTATTTCTGTTTTTAACTCTGCCATATTATTTCTTCCGCCTTAAAAACCGGGCCCTCATCACAGACTTTTTTATAACCATCTTTGGTTTTAACAACACATCCCAAACAAGTACCAATCCCGCAAGCCATATAGGCCTCCATCGATATCTGACAGCTGACCTTCTTTTGGAAAGAAATGTCAGCTATAATTTGTAGCATGGGGCGGGGGCCGCAGGCGTAAATAGTTGTGTTATCGAGATCTTCTGGGCTAAATTCATTGTCTAATAGATCAAAAAGAAGGTCAGAGATAACCCCTTTTTTACCATAACTTCCGTCATCGGTTGAAATTAGTGCCTGGTCAGCTAATTCTTTGAAATCCCTATCGCATAAAAGCAGATCGCTTTTCTTTGCGCCTAATAAAACATAAATAGCTGGTGGTTTGCCGGTTCCCTGTTCGGTTTTTCCAAGGTTGTTAGCCAAAAACAAGAGTGGTGCAACTCCCATTCCTCCAGCGACCAAAACTACGATCTTTTTATTTTGCTCTACAGTGAACCCTTTCCCCAAAGGCCCTAAAATATCCAGTTCGTTGCCCACACTTGTTTTTCTCAAAAGCTCGGTTCCTTTTCCAACTACTTCGTAGAGCAGTTCAAATCGGCCGTGAAAAGAAGATGCGCTATGAATGCTCAAAGGGCGGCGCAGGAGTGGATCATAATCGTCGCTGCATTTTACATTTACAAACTGGCCTGGTTGGGCATGGGATGAAATATAGGCTGAGGAAATGGTTAATTTAAAGCGTTGGGGACCGATTTCTTGGTGTTTAAGAACGCGGCACTTTTCTTGAATGGACATCGCTTATATTATAGCACAGATTTAATTGCTAAACCGCACTACTGCCTGTATCTGTGCACTGAACTCCCAGAGTGCTTTGGTCGTTTAAATTAATCAAGTGCGGAATTTTGTATTCCTTTTTTAGCATAAATGGTCACCCCTTTAAATATTTTTCGTATATTTCTTGGCTAGTTTTTTGCTGTTCTAATTCATATTCTTTTCCTCGAGCAAAAGCTTTTTGGCGGAAGGTTTCATATTCATTTCCATCTTTTAAGAGTTTTTTGATTTGGACGATGTATTTGTCGGCCATTTTGCAAAAATCGATTTCTTGGTTAAGATCGATGTCAATCAATATTCCGCTGCCTCCTAATGCCTCGGGAATGCCTCCTACATTGTTGGCGATAACTGGGAGGCCATTTAGAGATGACTCAATAACAATGCGCGAAAAAGCTTCGCCAACAATTGATGGAACCAATATCATTTTGACTTGGCCATAGAGTTTTTTGACATCGGTTATGTCGTTTAAATAATTTAGATTAGAGGGTAAAATCTTAGATGGCCTGTAATAGTTTCGGCCAGCAACAAGGAAGGGGGTTTCGGGCATTTTTTCTATAATTTTGTTAACTATTTGGTCCCCTTTGTGTTTGCCGCCAGAATAAAAACCTATTCCGCTTCTGGTTTTACTATCTTCTGCAGTTGTTCTTTTGGGATCAAGGAGAGGATGCCAGACAATTGGGTCAGCGTCTAATAATTGTTTGACATTATCTTTGATAAAACGGCTTACAGCAAAACTTGGCCGCTTTTTCAAGATTTGGCCTACAAAGGGATCATCTGGAAAACTCTTTACATAGGATAGGGAGCGAAAAAAATGCGCTCCTGGGATTTTTAGTAAAAAGGCTGCCAGAAGAGTGATCCCACAATCTTCCATCGTCCAAGCAAAATCAATTTTTTTGTCCTGGATTTGAGAAACGACGATTTTTAGAATGCTGGAAGCTTCCTTTTGCACATCGTGCTGTCCATAAGGCAGCAGGATTTGAGATATATTTACTCCGTCATAGATTGCGCGACAGGTGTTTGCTTCTTTTGTAATATCTTGGCTATTTTCCCGATTAAGTGAGTTCTCAAACATCCATTTTCTATATGGTTCGTTGGTTAAAAAATTAAAGATTGATACCTTGTGCCCTTTATCTCTTAAAAACTTAAGGATTTCAAGCATAGAGTTGGATACTCCGTCACAAAGGTTAGGATTAAACTGGTTGAGGCTGATTAAAGCATGGTGTTTTTTGGCTGTCACCGGTTTTTTAGCGAGTGGTAAGAAACGCCGCAGGAATCAATCCCAGCAAACCCCCACCAAAAAAGGCCAGGATGCCGGAAAGGAGGGCCAAGAGTATCAGCCCAAAACTTTTAAGCTGGTTCTTTTTGTATAGAATGGTAAAAGATAGGGCCAGACAAATTATAATCGCCATAATATTTCCAATTTGAACGCCTATTCCGAAAAGATTGCTTCCGGAGAAAGCCAATCCAATTAAGGCCCCTGCTAGAAATCCAAGGAGTACAATAAAAAGAAAATAGGCCAGATAAAAACCAATGGCTTGCAGCCAAGTTCTTTTGTATTCCAGATCCAACAAGTTTTTAAACATTTTGCGTCACCTCAAAGCAATTACACCTAAATTTTAGGTTTAGTCAAGTCCGGAAAATTTTGAATTATCTTGGAAATTATTGAAATCGCCAGCCCAAACTGTCGATAGTGGTTTAGATAACTACATCACGCATCACAAAGGAGAAAAGAAATGGGAAGACCAGCTATTCAAGGGGCAGGAAGACCGCGTGCTTTGATGCTGTGGGCCTATACCTCTAGAAGGGTGCAGGCTAGAGTAACCATGGTAACTGGGCAGACGATCCATATAAAACTTTCTTCTACCACGGTTCCGGTTAAGGGAGTGAGACAGGATGTTCTTATTTTGCGGGTAAAAGACCCTCAAAGCTATAGAGTAGGGGATACGTTAAACCTTCGCCTCAAATTCCACCGCGCTGGTAGCTCTAATACTCCTGGGGAACTGGTCCTTAAAGCACAAATTCTTCAAGGTCGGTAAAAGAATGCGTGCTATCCCTCGACTCGTTGTTGGCGATGCTTTATGTCGACACTAATGCAGTTTTTAATGCAGAATTAATTTCAGCCTTCTTGACGTTCTCGGATATGTTCTTCCCACAGAGCTAGTTCTTGCCTTGTGAGAGTAAAACCGAGTTCCTCTATTCTGGCCATGAGTGCTCTGGTTTCTTCCTCTTTACATACATCAAAAGTTTCTACTTGAAAAGGTTGCATATCTAGAACACAATGAAAGGGGCCAACAGCTGAAATGCCTCTTTCTAACAAGGCAATTACATCACTTAAGGTTGGACTTTGGATGTCGGTACTATTTCTTCTTACGGAAACTTGAGTTACTCTTCCTTCATCAAAAAATTCTCTAAGTCGAACAGATGAGTAATCATCATCAGTTTGTTCGAAAACTGCAACTCCTTGGCCCGCGGCCTGCGTTGGAGAGGAGCTTCCTGTTGAAAATGAGGTAGAAATCCCCCTGTTTTCATCTGCCATCGCTTCAAAATATAGAGAGGCCCCGTGGATTTTTCCAATATGTCCTCCGCCTTCCCAGGCATCAAAAATTATATTTCGTTGCAAATCAACAACGATTATTCCATAATCTCCTTCTGGGGCAATGCCTTTTGGGGGACCAAAAAAGTTCTGAAATTCTCTTTTAATTCTTGCGATATGTGCTGGGTCTTTTCTAAGCAGTCTCAGATTGTCAACTGCCCAGTGACATTCTTTATTACTTGCAACCAGACGATGAATTCTGCCTGATGTACCTCGCATAACAAAACTTACTCCTGAACTCATTTTTATCAACTTTCCTTTTACTCTTTGCTATTAGTTTGATGAGACCGATGTCCCATCAAATATATGTCGGTGGCTTTTGGAGAAAATTTCACCTTTTTTGGGGATTTTTTGAAATTTTCTGGCTTATGTCAAGTATCCAGATCCCCTCGTGAGATAGGTGATTTACGAAGGATAATTGAGTTTTAGGGTAGTTTGAGGACGAAGAAAGTTGTTAGAAGGGAAGCCACTGTAAAAGTCTTAGTAAATTGCAATTGAACTTTTGCAGATAGTGGCGTAAAATCGAGGCATAGTAAAGTATGCAAGCCCTAAAAATGAGGGAGGAGTTTAACATGTTCAAGAAGAGGTTTCTAGTTTTAATTTTGGTTTTCATCGCCTCGGTTTTTTCCCCATCCGTTTTCGCCGCAGAGCAGGACCAAGCGATATTTTTGGTGGCACCTTTTGTCGGCGGCTTAAGCAGTGACATTCAATACTCGTCACCGGGGGGCTCCGGCATGAATACCCTAAGCGATGTTGGTTCACTCTATGGGCTTAATATGATGTACGCCCGCCCCAACTTCAGTATAGGAACTATGGGCCACTTCTCAAAACTTAATTACAGCACCGAAAACGGATATCTCTTTTACCTGACGTATTATTTCCGGCAGGATGATCCGGTGCAGCCGATGCTGGGATTTTATGCTGATTATATCCATATTTTTACCCATGAAGATTCTGTTGCCGTGGCTCCGCTTAATTCACTTAATGTCGATACCTCTATTTGGGCGTTTCATCCTATAGTTGGACTATCGTTCAAGAGGGGCCGTCAACGCATAACGCCGTTTGTCGGATATTTTAATGAGCAAGTTACAACCTCGCTTGCCTCCGAAGGGATGAGC
>JABMSE010000002.1 GCA_013204645.1 Candidatus Saganbacteria bacterium
AGGCGGAGAGGAGCGAGGCCGAATGCCGAGCCCCGAAAATCTCGGTGGGATTTTCGGGGCGTGTTTGCGTGGCATACTACTTGGAAGGATATACGCCAAGTTTTTTACCAGTTAAAGTGAAATTTTTGTGGGGAGGTGGCGATAACAATCTAGCATGGCATTAGGTGTTAATGGAGTTGGATCTTATGGCCGCAGGGCCGCACAGTTTACCCTTGGTTTTGCCAAAGGGGCGACGGCGCCGGTTTCTGCTTGGGCTAACTTAAGAGAAATTGGCCAGGGTGCAACAGCACAAAGGCTTAGCTTAACTTTTCAAAACCTAAGAGTAAATTCGGCTGGTGAAGTTGGGAAAAACGTGGGGCATCTTGCTCTAGGTGGTCTTTCGGCTTATCTTATCGTACACCTCGGTGCACAGGTCCCCGAGATGATAGATTATTTTGGCGCACTTTGTGGCCATTCCTTGTCTTTTTTAATGAACCACGAAATTCTTGAAGCCACTACATCTCCAGATACTTTTGCTGCCTTAAGCCATGAAGACATAGAAAACTTCCCTTTCTTGAGTAAAAAAACCGCTAAGTATTTGGCTCCGTATGCGGTGGGGGCGGTGGCGGGGGGAGGGCATGAGTTGCTGCGGCAGGTTACTCAAAAAGAACCACTTACGCCTTGGAAAATCTGCTATGCTGCTTTTCGCTTTACGGTAGGGACCGGAGTGCTCGTAAAGCTTGGCCAATTAACTGCCGGGATGCCATTTTCGCAAGCGGTCAAACATGAATTTTTGGCCTGGAGTGCTTATTACGCCGCTTTTACTATCCCGACGGCCTTTGTGCGTCGTGGGATTTTAAAAGAAGATTTAAGCTTGGAAGATATTGATACTATTATTCGCAAACAGATTTTCTATTCAACGGTTGTGACAGGCGTGGGCTTGGCCATGATAAACACCTGGCTAAATCCTGTTTTGCTTAAGGCAATGGGGGTTTGGGGTAGTCTTGAGCGACTAGGTTACTGGACATCGGTTGCCACCCGCGGGGTTTGGGAAAGCCTTATTACTCCCCAATTAATTCTTCGCGCAGAATTTGGCGGCGATGAATTCCTCGGCCGCTTCTTTAGGAGAATTCTCAAGTAGCCTGTGCCAGGCACCGGTTGAGAATAACCAATAACCAAGATACAAGATATCCCGCTTCGCGGGATCCCGCAAAACATTATTATAAAATAATAAGGAAGCGGGACAAATAAAACTCAAACTTCAATAACCAAACAGTTATATTCCTACCAGTTTGATTATTGGATTTTGGTTATTGGTCATTATTTGGTTATTGTATCTTGGTTATTGTTTCTTCACCATTGGCTGTCGGTGGTGCGTTGTGCCAGGCACGGCTTAATTGACAACCTCTATCCCATAAAGTATGATGTTTTTTAATGGAAATTGTAGTTGCTACCACCAATAAACACAAGCTTAGAGAAATCCGCAAGATATTAAAGTTACCAGTTACCAGTAACCAGTTACCAGTAAGAGAGACTGGCAAAACCTTTGAAGAAAATGCAATCAAGAAAGCAAAAGCTGTTGTCAAAAAGACCGGGAAAATTACCATTGCCGATGATTCGGGGTTGATGGTTGATTGCTTGAGAGGCAAACCTGGCGTTAAGTCAGCAAGATTTGCAACTCCTCCAACGCCGGACAATCTCTGCAATAAATTGTTGCGCGTTATGGGGGAAAAAAATGGCAGACGAAGTGCGAAATTTGTCTGCGCGATTGCGGTTGTTTATCCTTGCGGTAAAGTTAGAACCGTCAAAGGAATTTGTCCCGGGAAAATCATCCATGAAATGCGCGGAAAAAGAGGCTTTGGTTATGATCCAGTTTTTGTGCCTCGCGGATATAGAAAAACATTTGCAGAAATGAAGCCTTCTGCGAAAAATAGAATCAGCCACCGCGCAAAAGCATTGCGAAAACTCAAAAATGTATTATAATTGTTACATGCGCCCGTAGCTCAACGGATAGAGCGTCTGGCTTCGAACCAGTAGGCTGGAGGTTCGAGTCCTCCCGGGCGCGCTTTTTATTGCAAAAAAATAATTATTTTGTTACAATGAAAAATATATATTTTTCGTGTAACGAGGAGGAATCTGGATGAAAGATAAAAAATGGGTGAAGTTTAATGGCAAAATTTTGATTATCGGCTGCGGTTCGGTATCGCAGTGTGCGATTCCTCTGGTGCTGCGTTTTATGGATGTCGACCCTAAAAATGTAACGATCATGGACTTTGTTGATAACCGCTCTCGGGTTCAAGATTCTCTGGATAAGGGAGTGAATTACGTAAATGATCGCGTAACCAAGGAAAATCATGCCTCCCTTCTTGCCAAATATGTTGGACCGGGCGACCTAATCATTGATCTGGCCTGGAATATTGATTGTCTTGCTATGCTGAAATGGTGCAAAGATAATCAAGTTCTCTACTGCAATACCTCGGTTGAAGAGTGGGACCCTTACAAAGATGTGGAAAGAAACGATCCCACCAAATATACCCTCTATTCCCGCCATATGGAAATAAAAAAGGTAATGACGCGTTGGGGAAAAGATGCTCCCAGCGCCGTAGTTGATCATGGCGCCAATCCGGGATTAGTTTCTCATTTTACTAAACATGCTCTGATTGACATGGCCCGTAAAATTATTAATGAAAAACCAAAGGATAGCCGTGTTGACAAGTTAAAGCAATACATAAAGGACAAAAATTTCGCAAAATTATCCCAGTTAACTGAAACCAAAATCATCCATATCTCAGAACGTGATACCCAAATTACTAATAAACCAAAAGAGGTAAATGAGTTTGTGAATACCTGGAGCATTGAAGGATTTTTTGAGGAGGGGGTAGCTCCCGCAGAGCTGGGGTGGGGAACCCACGAGAGAAACATTCCCAAAAATGCACATTTCCATAAAATTGGTCCCAAAAACCAGATTTGCCTTAAATCCATTGGTATGAAAACCTGGGTGCGTTCCTGGGTACCCTGTGGGGAAATTACCGGCATGGTTATCCGTCATGGAGAAGCCTTTAGTATCTCGGATCGTTTAACCGTTTGGGAAGATGGAAATACAGTTTACCGGCCGACTGTTCACTATGCCTATTGTCCAAGCAATGCAGCGATAAATTCTTTGCGTGAGCTTGAGATGAGACAATTTAAACTTCAGGAAAAACAAAGGATCATGAGCGATGAGATTATTGACGGATGTGACGAGCTAGGGGTTTTGCTGATGGGACACGATTTTAAATCCTGGTGGTGTGGAAGTTTACTGGATATTCACACGGCGCGCAAGCTGGTTCCTCATCAGCAGGCAACTACATTGCAGGTTGCGGTTTCTGTGGTTGCTGCCGCCATTTGGATGATCAAGAACCCAAATAAAGGATTCCGCCTGCCAGATGATATTGACCACGAGCTAATTCTTGAGATCGCAATGCCCTATATATCGCCATTTGTCTCAAAAGCGGTTGACTGGACTCCGCTTATGAACCTAAACACCAAATTTACAAAGTATGACTATCCCAAACCCCCGGAGGAAGATGTGTGGCAATTCACCTCATTTTTAGTTGATCCAATGCATGCGCAAAATTACAGCCGGGCGGAGAAATCCCAACCCGATTTGTCCTTTGTATCGCTTGATAATGTGAAGCTTAATCCTGAATATGCCAGTATCATGGCAAGCCTATAAATGAAGAAAAAGCAAAAAAGCAACGATTTAAATGGAAGTGGGCGCCAAGGCCTTGAGGGCTTAATTCGCCGGTCAGCCAAAAAACACGGAACCCCCCTTATGCTCATCAGCCGCGAAGTGCTCAAAAAGCAGTACCAGCGCTTTAGGCGAAGCTTACCTAACGTTATGCCTTTTTATGCCATTAAGGCTAATCCTCATCCTGAAATCATCAAGACCTTTATAAAATTAGGGGTAGGTTTTGATGTGGCCAGTGGTGCTGAAATGGATTTGGTATTAAACCTGGGAGCTTCTCCTGATAAGGTGATTTTTGCCAACACGATTAAATCAAATGAAGACATTGCCCGTGCCCATAAACGTAAAGTAAAGTTGATGACTTTTGACAATGAGCCGGAACTTTATAAAATTGCCAAGCATTGCCCGCGAGCTAAGGTGCTGGTTAGGATTAAAGTTGATAACACTGGCAGCGCGGTGGAGTTGTCTCTTAAATTTGGCGCTGATGCTGACCAAGCTATTTTCCTTTTGAAAAAGGCAAGGTCTCTGGGGTTGCAGCCGGTGGGGGTGGCTTTCCATGTTGGATCGCAATGCACTAATCTTAATAATTATCTCAGGGCACTGGACGTTTCGTCCCTTATTTTTAGCGAAGCAGAAAAGGTTGGTCTTCCGCTTACGATCTTAGATATTGGCGGTGGATTTCCGATCCGGCATTTTGATAATGATGATCACTTAACCTTTAAAGATATGGCCGGGGCCATTCGCAAAAAAATGCGGCGATTATTTGATAAAAATACTAACTTTATCGCCGAGCCGGGCCGCTTTTTTGTGGGATCATCCGGAACGCTGATTACCCAGGTGGTGGGAAGGACCTTCCGCAACAATAAAAACTATTATTATCTGAACGATGGCGTTTATGCAGATTTTTCCGGCATTGTTTTTGACCACTGTCGTTATGAGTTTAAAACGCTTAGACGAGGGCAAAAGTTTTTGACTACCTTAGCCGGGCCTACCTGTGATTCCTTTGATACTATTTCTTTAAATGAGGATTTGCCAGAACTTGAAGTTGGTAATGTAGTTTATGTAAAAAATATCGGGGCTTATTCTTGTGCTAGTGCTGTCCCAGCGTTTAATGGCTTTCCACCAGCTAAGGTTTTGATGGTCTGAGAAGTGGATAGTATAGGCTATAGGGGTCAGATTATTACTTCAGGAAACCGTCTTGGAGGCCGACAGATCTTTGTAGAGAAATAGGGTGAGAATTTATTGTTTTTTCTCGCTGCGGAACTCGCCCTTCGCTCCTCACTTTTTTCGTCGCTCGGGCTCAAACAGTCCTCGCTGCGAAAAAACAATAAATTCTCACC
>JABMSE010000015.1 GCA_013204645.1 Candidatus Saganbacteria bacterium
CCTCTATCTTATGTTCCAGCCTGTAGATTAAAAATTCATGATGTCTGCCTTTCACGGTGCAAATTTGAAGCCCTAAAATTTGCATGATTCTGGAATGTTATCTTCAATTTTCACCGATAATTCGCTGGATAGGTTTGAAGCGAAACGTCCTATATTCACTTTTTATTTTACATTCAACTCCAACAAATTGACATATCCGGTTAAATCTTTATCAGTCTCCGTTAAGGTCTTGACAAAGGGAAGTACCTATCATATAATGTTTCAGATACTACCCAATTTCAACAAACGATAATAAACCATGAGATGGTCTTACGTCTTACGGCCTCCAAAGGTTATATTTTAAAAAGGAAATTTGGGGTGGTATCTAAAAGGCTTCTCGGGTGTGCGTGCATCTTTTCAGGAGAAAGTATCGGCATCTTAGGGGGCCGTCGTATTGGCAGGGTCATTAAAAATGATCCTGCTTTTTCATTTTTGATACCACAATGTTGCTATTTCAAGTGCTAAGTCGTTTGACTGATTCCTGCCTTCTATACGTACCTGGGCGACACATTCCTCCAGTGTTGACTTCGGACATAAATCGCGCATACAGATCATAACCTTCGACGCTCATCAGAATAGACCCATCATTACTCATTTCAAGTAACCCACCAAGAATTTTTTATTAACACTGCTCATCAGGATTATCCCACAGTCTTAGCAGTATCTTCTCCTGTCGTATTTTCAAAAATGGATATACGTTACACTTTGTTTTTCCAAGTGAATCCAAATCAGGGAGATCAAAGTGGAAAGAAGATGTGAGCACTGTGGCAAGAAATTTATACCCTTGTCCAATATACCCGGTCAGCGATACTGCTCTTGTCGTCAATGCCAAAATGCCCGACGTAAAAAATGGCGAAAACAGAAACTTGCTATAGACCAAGACTACAAAAGCAATCAGGCAGATGCTCAAAGACGTTGGTGTGAGAAGAATAAGGGTTATTGGGGGCGGTATCGCGCATCCCATCCGGAATATGTTGAACGTAACCGTCAGCTTCAAAGAGTTCGGAACCAGCGTCGCAAGGACGTTAATGAGGCATCGGATACAAGTACTATGATTGCAAAGAGGTACGCGTTAAGTCAGAATAAAACTAATATATCAGGCTATTACAAGCTGGTGCCGGCTGGGCCACAGATGATTGCAAAGAGTGACGTGTTACTTGTAAAACTTGATTTTATTTCAACTGGTTATCCTCATGGCCCCTAAAAAACATCTGATTGCAAAGAGATCACTTGATATTATTTAATATAGAGCGGTGATATGGGGCGTGTTATGGAACCCAACTCTGATATAAGGATACAGCGGATAGAAATTTGCCATCTTGAGCTTCGGTACGCACATATCAGAGTACATAATCCGGAAGCTGCACTGCGTCTTGCCACATCCCTTCAACAGTATCGTCAAATCATACCTGTGCTCGTTGTGCTGGCAAAGCATCCAAAATATATCCTAATTGGATATGCGGGACGGGATATGCGGGACGTCCATAAATAAGTAAATAGCCTGCTATAATAACTGATATTTATGTTCTTTAGCGATCTTTTCTCCTCTATTTACAGCATATCCTACTCCTGGCTGACTCATTCCTAATTGTTTCGCTAAATCTGTGCAGCTTATTCCCAACTCCCGAACAGCCCAATAGCATAACAAGTCCCTGGCCTCAACTTGAACCTTGCGCCGGCCTTTTGAATATATCTCTTCTATTTCTATATCATATATCGCAGAAACCATCTGGCCTATCTTTTTGAGGTCGTATCCCAATTCCTTTAATTTATAACCACGTTCAAATTTCTCTTTTGCCTCTGATAATAATGCTGTAACAAATTCGCCGTCACCTAATATCCGTTCATCTCCTTTAATACGATCCTGACCCTTTAGCCGCAATTTCTTTATCATAGACCATCCACCAAGACTGCGTACCAAGCCACCTCCTGTAAGCTCCGGCCTTCTCCCTTGATCAATCCCTTTTTTCACATACGAAAGATAACCCTTTCTTGATTCCGGCAGCTTTTTGCCAAAATATGAAAAGACATGTTTTGTATCCTGCCATGCATGTTTTTTTCTGCCCATCAAAACACTGTGCCCGCTATACGGGTATTTGTTTAGCTCCTTTATGTCTGACACAATTTTTGCGCGTAAAGGATTTAGATGAATATAGCGGACCAGTTCTCTAAAATATATATCTTCCTGACAGATAATTGATTTATATCTGTTTTGAAAAAGCTGTCCATGTCGTCTATGCCTTCTGTTAAAATGGATTGCATACCCTGTAAGCAATCTTCTCATCAGGTTTGATATTCCGGCGCCGCCACTTCGGAATAAAAAATGAGCGTGGTTTGGAATAAATGCCCAAGCATAACAAGCAGTTTGTGTCGCAGGCAAAAGATCTGTTAAACGATCAATAAAATTATCTCTGTCTTGATCGTCTCTGAATATTTTGCGACGCTCAATTCCCCGGATGATAATGTGATGTAAAACACCCGGTGCGTCAAGGCGGGCTAACCTAGGCATGCAGGACTACTATCAATAATATCACAATATGTCAAGTTATTTACTTATTTATGGACGTCCCGGATTTGTCCTAAAGCAATCATCTTTGCGATGTTTTTCTTGGTTGCCCCCATAGCCAGTAAGGATTTTACCAAAAGATCCAGGGTAACCGTTGGGTCGCCTTTCTCCATTTTGGCAATTCGGGACTGGCTTGAATCGAGTATTTTAGCCAATTGAACTTGGGTCAAGTCTCGTTGTTTACGGCGCTTTGCCAAAGCTTGACTAAGAGCCAATTTCAATTCAATATATTCTGATTCTTCTTTACTCAATCCCAGGAACTCATCCACAGAGCCAACCTTATACCCTTTGGCCTCTAAGGCTTTTTTCTTTTTTCTATCCATTATCTATTCTCCTTTACTTAACGTCTGAATCGTAACGTTTGATTCTTTTTTTACAGACATTAATCACGGATTTTGGTGTTCGATTTGTTTTTTTCTCAAATACATCAAGAATTAAAATTGAATCCTTGTATATTCGATAAATGATTCGCCACGTCACATTTTCATCATTTATCCTTATCTCATGACATCTTGTGCCAATCGATTTCATCGGCCTCGATTGCGGCAAAGACAGTTTAACGCCACGTTGAAGTTGGCGTAGAAGATAGCCTGCTTCAATCCGGGCCTTCTCTGAAAAAGGTGGAGTTGTAATCTCACCGTGTAACCATACAAGAGGCTTATCATTTGGCTTCGTTACATTATAAATATGTCAGATATGACATATTGTCAACTGTTTTTTTTAAAGCCCGAAAGGAAACAGTGGTAGCAGTAGAAAGAATGGAGATCGAGCCACGCTAAGTGTCTGATAATTTACAAAGATACCAACAACAAGAATAACGATGCACTTGTTATTTGAATCTACGGGTCTTAAACATACCATTTTGGGTGCAAAATAACAGGTCTAAGGTTC